>NZ_MDGN01000069.1:0-25601 GCF_002742365.1 Maribacter sp. 4U21 | reverse complement strand
GCACGTGGCTCACTTTAACCCGGCAAGGGTGGTTCACTTTAATCTGGCGAGGGTGGTATACTATGACCGATTTTTGCAACTATTCTTTTGTTCTAGGAGCATCACATTTAGGTATAGTTTATACTATTTTGCACGCAGATATAATTTAGGTACGGCACGCTATCATAATTTTAGTAAAGCATTTACCCTTACTTTGTTACAATATTTTTAAAAAATTACCCTGACTTTGTTACAAACAAATGAAATATTTACCCTTACTTTGTTACAAATAGATTTAAAATATGAATTTCAAAAGGCATGCACTTAAGAATCTTGAGCGTTGGAAGGCCAGTAAGAATAGGAAGCCACTCATTTTAAGAGGTGCAAGACAGGTCGGAAAAACGACTTTGGTAAAGGAATTTGCCAAAAGCTACAAGAATCATATTTTCCTGAATTTGGAAAAATCTGCGGATGTGGCGGTTTTTGAAACCTACGATAATGTCGAAACACTGGTAGAAGCTTTATTTCTATCCAACAATATTAGTCCAAAAGAGCAGGGGAGTACCTTACTCTTTATTGACGAAATACAAGAACTTCCCAAAGCTATCCAATCGCTACGGTATTTTTTTGAAGAAGTTTCCGATTTAAATGTCATAGCCGCAGGTTCATTGTTGGAATTTGCTATGAAAGATGTGGAAAGTTTTCCTGTAGGTCGTATCGAATATTTATATCTCTATCCTTTGAATTTCCAAGAGTATTTGGAAGCCATTCAACATACCGCCGCTTTAGAACAATTGAATAGTATTCCTATAAAACCAGTTGCACATAAAACCTTGTTGGACTTGTTTCACAGATATGCCATTGTAGGAGGTATGCCGGAAATCGTAAAAACGGATATTGAATATAGTAATTTGGCAGAGCTGCCCAAGGTATACGAAAGCATTTGGGGCACTTATAAAAACGATGTAGAAAAGTACGCTTCAGGTACAAGTGAAAGAAGGGTCATTAAGCATATTATGGATACTGCTCATCTCTATATAGATCAGCGAATCAAATTCCAAAATTTTGGAAATTCCAATTATAAATCAAGAGAAGTAGGCGAGGCCATGCGCAATCTCGATGCAGCCAAAATAATACAACTTATTTATCCTACTACGGATATAGAACACCCTATCAAACCGGATATTAAAAAATCACCAAGGTTACAATTTTTAGATACGGGTTTGGTAAACTATACTTTGGAAATACAAGCGCGGATGTTAGGAATGGAAGATTTGAGCAATACTTTTAAAGGAGCAATAATACCACACTTGATAACCCAAGAGGTCAAATCGTTAAATACAATAACCAATACAAAGCCTAATTTTTGGATTCGCGAAAAGAAGCAGTCTTCATCGGAGGTAGATTTGGTGTATCCCTTTGGAGATAAAATCATTCCGATCGAAATTAAGTCCGGTGCCACGGGAACCTTAAAATCTTTGCATCAGTTTATGGATAGAACAGACCATCCGTATGCCATCAGAATTTATGCAGGGGAATTTAAAATTGAGAATTCAATTACAATTGAAGGAACACCTTTTTTATTAATGAATTTACCCTATTATTTGGGAACGCAACTTCCTAAATATATAGAGTATTTTGTGAGCAATTATAATCTTAAACAATAATACTCCCCGGTCAAAATTATTTCATTTGAATTCCTAAGATGGTATTTGATTTCATTTGGAAATAATTACCTAATTTCATCTTGTAAATAACACCAAATAAGGACGTTTTTGAGCTACTTTTTTATGTCAAGTGTCCATATCGGGATTTGAATTAAGCAAGTGCAATCAAAATACTGAAAATCAATTATTTGTAATGATAGGTGGCATGCTGCCACCCCGACACAAGCCAGTTCATTTAGAGCTGGCTTTTTTATTGGCATTAGTTGAGCAGGTTCTACCGGGGCTTCGGGACTACCACGCCGACAACAAAATCCTATCACTATAGTGGCTGGATTTTTTGTTTTTATGAATAAAAATTCAAAAACCTATGAATTTTTATTAAGTATCAGGTAAATTTCTTTTCGCAACTTTGACTTGTTAACCCCCAAAAACAAGTACACATGAAAGCTTCATTGACCTACATTATAACACTTGGATGTATCGTTACCTCCTTTTGTTTTACTACAAATGCCCAATCGGTACGTAGTCCGCTTACTTTAAAAAATGATAAAATCACCGAACAACTCAAGAATTTTGAAGACCTCAGGGCTCAAGGATTTACCAAAGAAGAAATCTATCAAGATTTGGGTAATGCTTACTTTTTATCCAAAAACTACGAAACAGCACTTTTCTGGTATGAGCGTCTAATGGAAATCAGTGATAATGGCAGACTTACATCATCATATCAAAGAAGGTATGACTATGCGTTATCAAAAATAGGTAAGAGTAGTGATACGGTAGCGGAGGAGGATGAAAATTGGACGGAATTAGTGAGATCCGATTATCAATTGACCAGCACTTCTTCTGACGGGACAAAATACTCGTATAGAGATACTTTTAAACCCTTGAACTTCAACACTAATTCAGAGGCGGTAACACGTAGTAGGCCTGATCTTTATATCGAAGGAAACTATAGTGGAGAATTTAAAAATGAATTTAGTTATGAAACGCCAGCTGTATTAACAGAAGACGGGAAAACCGCTTATTTCAGCAAAGCGGTTTATGTGAAGCCACTTACCGGAATTTTCTCTAAAAAGTCTCTGGTTCATCGAGTGTATAAGGCCAATAGAATTAACGGAGAATGGAAAACCATTCAAGAACTACCTTTGTGTCCAAATGATTATTCTGCTTTGCATCCTTCGGTTTCTAAAGATGGCAAACAACTATTTTTTGCCTCTAACATGCCCGGGTCTTTTGGTAAATATGACATATATGTGTCCGATTTAAAGAGAGACGGTAGGGTCGGAATTGCCAAAAATCTTGGAAGTAAGGTCAATACCCATGAGAATGACGTATTCCCAAAAATGATAGAAGAAGGTACTTTGGTCTTTGCTTCAGAAGGACACAAAGGGTATGGTGGTTTAGATGTATATATGGTAGAGGTAAACCAGAGAAGCGTAGGCCTTGCCGTTAACCTTGGTAGCCCGATAAACAGTGTCAAGGACGATTTCGCTATTCACCTATCGGATAAGGTCGGTTTGGGCTATGTGGTATCGGACAGAGCGGAAAAAGTGGGTGCTGCGCAAAGAGTTGCATTCACGTACACTGGCACTCAAAAATCCAAGATAGACAAAGATTATCAACTTTTAGAGGCTTTGAACCACAGTCAACAGACCAATTATTCTTCTTCCGTATTTGAGGATGAGTAACATAAAGATACTCTTAACACCTCAAAGAAAACCATAAAGAGCTGATTGCGACCTCTAAAGTAGCAAAAAAAGATATTATCCTTTTTTGAACTGCTTTCTCATTGAATACCCTTATTCATAATCTAAAACTTATAAAATGAACTATACTTATATAATATCCAAAAAGATAGGCTTCCCCCTTGTTCTTGTGATAGTTCTAGGATGCTTATCCGCTAACGGTCAGGAAACGAATCCTGATTTAAGCACCGGTAATACCTACCATAACCAGTTATTTTTTAATAGATTCTTAATCAACCCTACGTTTTCGTTGGTACGCGAGAATAAATCGTACTTAAATATTTTGCACAGAAACCAATATGCCACATTTGACGATAACAGTCAAAACTATTTTTTGGGTTTCAGTAATAAACTCAATGAAAATACGGCCGTAGGCATTGGTGTATACAGTCAATGGTCTGGAGTTATACAGGAGTTCGGGTTCAATGCGAATTACGCTACCGCTGTACGCTTAGGAGACAAAAGTAAATTGACCTTTGGCGCTAATGTCACGTATTTTAATCAGGGTTTGGATAGAAATAGGGTAGTGGTGTCTCAAGAAGACCCAGAGATTCTAGAGTCGAGAAAAGAGAGCAAAATCGCTATACAACCGGGAATAAATTTATCTCTAGGTAACTTTGATTTTGGACTTTATGCCGAAGATCTATTAAGATATAATCAAACTACAAATGAATTTTTGACCAATCTCTCGTCAAAAAGCGTAAAGGCATCTTTACAATATACGCATACTTTTAATGCTCATAGAGGACTATTCCAAGATGCACGCCTTATGCCCTTGGCCCAGTTTGGTAGAAATATAGATGGCAGCCTGTATTATCTAGGCTCATTGGTTCTGGATTTACCAAATTATGGATGGTTACAGACCACAGTAGACCAAGAATATGGTATCTCTGCGGGAATTGGCTTCAATTTGAGCAAGAAAATGTCGCTGGGTTATCTGATGGAGAAAAATTTGGCTCAAAATAATACCAATCTGGGCTGGAATCATGAACTTTCATTAGCCTATACGTTTAAAGATGATGAAGAAATCAATGGATACGTCGATAGTTCCAATGACAGCAAAATTGACCGAATTGTCCGAAATTATGAAGAACAAATAGCCGATTTGATTTCAGAAAGAGATAGCGCGCGTAAAAAGAGAAAGAACGGTATAGTGGCTAAAACGGATTCTGATTTTGAAACCAGTGACGATATGGCCTACCAGAATAAATTAGTTCTAGATGAGCTCATTATAAGACAGGATTCGATAGAAGAGGCCCGTACCGAAGCATTTGAACAACGTTTTGAAACTGTTGTACGTCTTTTAAGAACTGATATCAAAAACAGTATTAGAACAAATCTTGAAGAATTTAGTCGCGAAGAGAATACCGTTCTAGCAGGCAACAATGCTACATCCAACAGAGAAGACAGGTTTAAAGATTTTGATACGGAAACCTATAATAAAATGCCCATTAAGATGTTGGGAGATTCTGAAGTAATCGGGGTAAAATCTGGTTATTACGTCATTGCCAATGTCTACAAGAACAAGAAATACCTGAACGCATTTATGGAAACTCTTGAAAAGAAAGGATTAAAAGCCAACAAATTCTACAATAAGGAAAATGGACTTTATTATGTTTATTTAGCGGATTATGATGTTAAAAAAGATGCACAAACCGCTTTTGTCTCTGATCTTGAAGGAAAGTATAGCGATGAAAAATGGATAATGCAGGTAGATAATTCTACTGCAACCGCCTCTAACACCTATGAAGATGAAGCGTCTTATAGTAGGGAGGAATAAATCTGAAACATTAGATTATAAAAATTTAGATTGCGCGATATAGGGTTTGATATATTGTCGATAAAAGGAGGGGTGGTGTCCGGGGGGATAACTGGGTCCCCTCCTTTTTTAATTTAAAATAATACCTAAGTTTAATGAAAAAGTTGTTTTTCTACTAGGTAAATTATTTTTTCTCGATGAATAGCAATACAACTATGTATTTGAACGAAAAAACTTACTTATATAACTAAGATATTTTTTTATTGCATATATTTCAGCTATGAAATAGAACACCATTGTTAAACCCAAATCCCCCAATAACATGGAAAATTTTTACCTACAACTTTCCTTAAAACGTCATTTAAAAGTGGTCGTAAAGACACTTGTTATGACGAGTCTAATTAATTTTCTCTCCTCGCTGAGGTTCACACTGAACAAATCTAATTTTGGTTCCAGTATACATTTTATCAGGGGATAGCTACTTCATCCCTTTTTGGTAAAAACATTCATTAAAGTGACAAAAACGTAAGGTCTGGTTCAGTCAGGATAAGGAGTCCTTATTCTACGGGTCTTATGACTTGTAGTGTCTTACTTAGCCGAATTAGATTAGGTGAACGCACAGGTGGTCTTAATGTTTTTTACATCTAACTATCATACTCATTGCTAACCCTTTGCATTACATTTTATGTTATTGTGATGTGATAAAATACTACCATTATGAAAACAAAACGCTCAAAAATTATTGTAATAGAAAGTGACAGAACGCTACATTCAGCCTATACCAACTATTTTGACAAATTTTTTGAATTTTCTCTTGAAGGAATCTACTGTAATACTGACGATGCATTAAAGGAATTTAAAAAAACAAAGCCGGATATCATCGTTACAGAAGTTGATTTGGTTGCACTGAACGGCATAGATTCCATACCTTATTATAAAAGGAAGGACTGGAATGTAAAAGTAATAATGATTAGCCGGACCAATGATTTTGAAGTAATTAAAAAAGCTTTTAAATATGGGGCTAACGGTTATCTCACAAAACCGATTGATGCAGATAAACTTTACTATGCCCTGAATTCCATAAAGAAAGAAGGTGCCGTAATGAGCAATGATATCGTGAAAAAGGTGATAGCTAATTTTAGAAGAAAATCTTTCAAACTCTTTTCGGAGCGCGAAAATCAAATCGTGGATTACCTATGCAAAGGTGCCACATACAAGATGATAGCTGATAAACTCTTTGTGACCACCAGCACCGTCAATTTTCACATTCAAAATATCTATTTAAAGCTCGATGTAAATTCCAAGTCGGAGGCCCTTTCAAAAATTGAACAATTATAAGTACCTACTTATGTTTTGAGAAGGCTCTTGGACGATTTTATTTCCAAGGGCCTTTTTCTATGCAGGTTTACGAAAACGGGTTCGAAAGTTTTCGTTTTAAACGAAATATTTTTTAAGTAAATAGTTTTCAATTAGTTATATGGTATTTTGGAGACATCCATTTAACATCTATTCTTTAAATAAATCAAGTTAACTAGGATAAAAATAGGTAAGCACCACAGTTTTATAGTATTTTAGAGAAGCAATATTTTTACATCCTAAAAACCGATTTATGTATAATCTTGGACTTGATATAGGTAGTTCTTCCGTTAAAATAGCACTCGTAGACCAAGAAACCGGTGCCAGTGTAGGAGTTGTTCAGGAACCGGAAACAGAGATGTCTATGCTCGCCGTAACCAATGGATGGGCAGAACAAGATCCAGAAGATTGGTGGCGGCATGTCTGTAAAGGTATAGAGAGGATTAAGGAGAAATGTAGCGTCACCTCAAAGGATATCGCAGGAATAGGAATTTCCTACCAGATGCATGGTTTGGTCTTAGTGGACGACAACGGAAAAGTATTACGTAATTCAATCATCTGGTGCGACAGTAGAGCGGTTAAAATAGGAGAAGATGCCTTTCATGAAATAGGAGAGAACCAATGTTCAGAGCAATTACTGAACTCACCGGCAAATTTTACCGCTTCTAAGTTAAAATGGGTCAAGGAAAATGAGCCAGAAGTTTACGCTAAGGTTTATAAATTCATGCTCCCTGGAGACTATATTGCATTTAGGTTCACAGGTGCTATCAACAGTACGGTTTCAGGTCTATCTGAGGGAATTTTTTGGGATTTTAAGAACGATGAGGTTTCAGATACGATTATGAAGCATTATGGCTTTGACAAATCATTGGTGCCAGATATCGTAGATACGTTCAGCGAGCAGTGTAGGCTTAGTTCCGTTGGGGCAAGCGAGAGCGGTTTAACTAAAGGAACGCCAATTTTGTATAGGGCTGGCGATCAACCTAACAATGCCCTATCCCTAAATGTTTTTAAACCGGGAGAAGTTGCTGCGACCGGGGGTACCTCTGGTGTAGTATATGCAGTGACCAATAGTCTTTCCGTAAAAGAAAGCGCAAGGGTAAATAATTTTGCTCACGTAAATTATAGACAGGGAGAAGATCCAAGAATTGGAAAATTACTGTGTATTAACGGCGCAGGTATACAATATCGGTGGTTGCTCAATAATTTAGACGTAGCGGACTATGACGAGATGAACGCGCTGGCGTCCGAAATCACTATAGGGTCGGATGGGGTCTGTATTATTCCGTTTGGAAATGGAGCGGAACGCATGTTGAACAATAGGGAAATCGGCACAAGGATTGTCAACCTAAATTTAAATAACCATTCCAAATCTCATTTATGCAGAGCGGCATTAGAAGGAATCGCATTTTCTTTTGTGTACGGTATGGATATCTTAAAATCTGATGGTATTACTCTAAATGTAATCCGTGCAGGCAACGATAATTTATTTAGATCGGAAATATTTTCAAATACCGTTGCCACGCTTATAGGGCACGACATAGAAATTTATGATACCACCGGAGCCATTGGAGCGGCTAGGGCTGCCGATTTGCACAAAGGCGATTTTGAATTATTCGGAAAGCGTATTATGGACAATGATTACGTAATGAAGTATACACCTTTACAAGAAAAAGATAACTATCAAAAAGCTTACGAAAACTGGAAAAAAGAATTAGAACTAATTTTAAATATATAAGACATGGCATTACTAGGAGATAAGGAATATTTTAAAGGAATAGGCGAAATTAAATTTGAAGGCAAGGAATCTGACAACCCCTTTGCGTTTAAGTATTATAATCCGGAACAAGTAGTTGCCGGAAAAACGATGCAAGAGCATTTTAAATTTGCCATCGCCTATTGGCATACGTTCTGCGGTCAGGGAGCCGACCCTTTTGGGCCCGGCACTCAAAATTTTGAATGGGATATAGCCCCTGACCCGGTACAAGCGGCTAAAGATAAGGCAGACGCTGCCTTTGAGTTTATCACCAAAATGGGTTTTGATTACTTTTGTTTTCATGATTTTGATTTGATACGGGAGGCGCCAACATTTGCAGAATCTGAAAAACGTTTAGGGCTCATTACAGATTACATAAAGGAAAAAAAGAAAGATTCTGGCGTTAAGTTGTTATGGGGAACGGCAAATTGCTTTTCCAATCCCAGATATATGAACGGGGCTGCTACAAATCCAGATTTTAATGTACTTGCAAGAGCAGGGGGGCAGATAAAACTAGCTTTAGATGCTACTATGGCCCTAGATGGCGAAAATTATGTTTTTTGGGGAGGCAGAGAAGGTTACATGTCTTTGTTGAATACGGATATGGGTCGTGAACTAGACCATATGGGACAGTTCTTGACTATGGCACGGGACTACGCAAGAGCCCAAGGTTTTAAAGGAAACTTTTTTATAGAACCTAAACCAATGGAGCCTAGCAAACATCAATATGATTTTGATACCGCCACTGCTATAGGGTTCCTAAGGGAGTATGGTTTAGATAAAGACTTTAAGATAAACATTGAAGTAAACCATGCTACATTGGCTCAACACACTTTTCAACACGAAATTGCCGTGGCCGCCAAAGCCGGAATGTTAGGTAGTTTAGACGCCAATAGGGGAGATTACCAAAATGGATGGGATACCGATCAGTTTCCGAATAATATCTTAGAAACTACAGAAGCGATGCTGGTTTTCTTGGAAGCTGGAGGTCTACAAGGTGGTGGAGTCAATTTTGACGCCAAGATTAGGAGAAATTCAACGGATCTGGATGATGTTTTCCATGCGCACATCGGTGGGGCGGATAATTTTGCCAGGGCACTGCTCACCGCTGATAAGATTATTTCTTCATCAGCTTACACAAGTCTTCGCAAAAAAAGATACAGTTCTTTTGATACTGAAAAAGGAAAGGATTTTGAAAATGGTAAGCTAGATTTGAACGATCTATATGACATTGCGGTTGAGAACGGTGAGTTAGAACTACAAAGTGGTAAGCAAGAACTATTTGAAAATATTGTTAATCAGTATATTTAACTAGCTTGGTAAAATAAAGGGCCTTGGTGAACAATCAAGGCCTTTTTAATTCAATCCGATGAAAAAAATAACGCTTAAGGATATAGCATCAGAGTTTAATGTTTCTGTATCCACTGTTTCTAAGGCTGTACACGATAGTCATGAAATTAGCGTTGCCCTTAAATTAAAAATTCAACAGTATGCCAAGGAAAAGAATTACAAACCAAATAAATTGGCGTTGAATCTTTTGGGTAGGAGTACCCGCACTATTGGTGTAGTAGTCCCCAACATTCTTAATTACTTTTTTGTACAAGTGTTATATGGTATAGAAAAAATAGCAAATGAGAATGGTTATAATATTATCAGCTGTATTAGTAACGAATCTTTTTTAAAGGAGTCCAAAACACTTGAATTCTTAGATTCCGGACCGGTAGATGGCTTAATTATCTCATTGGCAGAAGAGACCCAGATACCATAGAAAATTACTTCAGTGGAAAATATAGCACAGAATCAAATCCCTATGGTGTTATTTGATCGCGTGTCCGATTTAATAGACTGTGATAAGGTAATCGTAGATGACTTTGAGGCGGGTTACAAGACAACAAAATATTTTATAGATATTGGTTGTAGTACTATTGGTTTTGTGTCTCCCATAGGGCAATCTAGCGTGGGAAAATTACGATTGGCAGGTTATAAAAAAGCACTGTCAGATTACGGATTGGATTTTGATGAGAAACTTGTCGTAAATTTTACAGATAAGGACGATTTAGATCTCTTGATGTCCTTTCTTCTAAATTACATGCCTATCCAAGGGATAATGGGGCTGGACGAAATCACTGCGATAAAAATTCTTCATATCGTAAAGTACAGAGGTTATACCGTTCCAGGTGATATTTCAATAATCGGGTTCACTAACGGACAACTTTCTAAATACGTAAGTCCGGACTTGACCACGGTCAGTCAACACGGACAATATATTGGGGAATGCGCCGCAAGATTATTAATACGGCGAATGGATAAGTCGATGGAAACTTTGCCGTATGAGACTAAAGTGGTTAAAACCAGTTTACTAGTAAGGGATTCTACAAAGAAACTAGATTAAGCATCACCCTTTCTACGCAAGCGTGCGTTGGCGCCACATGGCTTTACTAGTGATTATACACAGAACTGGGTTTTTTGTTTTTTATTCATTTTTTCTGTCACTTCGATATACTTTTCAAATTGACACAAGGTATGATTTGCATCAACTTTTCATTCAGAATTTGAAGAGTTTTCAACATACGAATGATGTCATTCTCCTAGAGTTTTATACACCTAAACCATATAATTTTGGTTGTTGGTATAAAAAATAAGCTGTAGTTATATTTTAAATATTAAATTAGAAGAAATAAAATAGTATTCATGCAAATAAAAGAATCTTCAGAAATTTATGATGTAATCATCGTCGGTTCAGGTGCTGGCGGCGGTATGGCCACTAAACAATTGGCTGATGCCGGTTTAAATGTTGCCGTAGTAGAAGCAGGCCCATTTTTTGACCCAGCGGACCCCAAAACCATGACACAGCTAAAATGGCCCTATGAATCCCCCAGAAGAGGTGCAGGGACCGATCGTGCTTTTGGCGAGTGGGATATGTCCTACGGCGATTGGGAAGTAGAAGGGGAGCCTTATACCCATACGCCAGGAACAATTTTCAGATGGTGGCGTTCTCGAATGTTAGGTGGGCGCACCAATCACTGGGGTCGTATATCCTTAAGATTCGGACCAAAAGATTTTAAAGGTAAAACGAGGGACGGACACGGAGACGATTGGCCAATAGGATATGATGATGTGAAACCCTATTATGATAAAGTAGATAAACTTATAGGTGTTTTTGGTACCAATGAAGGACTAGAAGATGATCCAGATGGATTTTTCCTTCCTCCTCCAAAGCCTAGATTGCACGAACTTTATTACATAGAAGGTGCAAAAAAAGCCAATGTTCCTGTTATTCCAGGCAGATTGTCCATGTTGACAAAGAAAATCAATAACGATAGGGGAGTCTGTTTTTATTGCGGACAATGTGGTAGGTCTTGTCAAGTATACGCAGATTTCTCTGCTGGTAGCTGTTTAATTTTTCCGGCACAGAAGAGCGGTGGTAAGGTTAAAATCTTCGTAAACTCCATGGTGAGAGAAGTTCTGACCAATGACGAAGGTAAGGCTACCGGAGTGTCCTACATCAATAAGGAAGATAGAAAAGAATATGAGCTAAGAGGAAAAGTCGTAGTACTCGCCGCATCGGCTTGTAGTTCTGCGCGTATTCTTCTAAACTCTAAAAGTAAGCAACACCCTAACGGATTGGGTAATAGTAGTAATCTGGTAGGGAAGTATTTGCATGATTCCACAGGAGCTGGGGCCGCAGGTGTTATACCGGGTTTAATGAATCGTGATGTTTCTTATAACGAAGACGGGGTAGGCGGTATGCACGTATACTCTCCATGGTGGGGAGACAACTCAAAACTAGATTTTCCAAGAGGTTATCACATAGAAATATGGGGAGGCATGAGCCAACCCAATTATGGTTTCGGGTGGAACCAAGGTGACCTGAATCAGTATTTTGGAATGAAAGTAGGTGGTTACGGGGATAGTCTTCGAGAAGATGTGAAAAAATACTATGGTTCCGTAATTGGCTTCGGTGGTCGTGGAGAAGGTATTGCCAGAAAAGAAAATTACTGTGAAATTGATCCCACAACGGTAGATGAATATGGTATACCGGTTCTGAAGTTCAATTATCAATGGTCGGATTTTGAACGAAATCAGGCCAAGCACATGCAAGATACCTTCGAGGAGATAATCCATAACATGGGTGGTATCTATTTAGGGGAAAAGCCGGGTAAAGACAGAGATTATGGGCTGAACAAACCAGGTGAAATTATACATGAAGTGGGAACCACCAGAATGGGGGATGATCCAAAGACATCGGTTACGAATAAATTCAATCAATTACACGATGTAGATAATGTATTTATTGTAGATGCGGGAGTATTTGTTTCGCAGGCGGATAAGAACTGTACCTGGACCATCATGGCATTGTCATGGAGGGCATCGGATTATATAATTGAACAATTAAAACAGCAAAATATCTAGAAGGTATGATGGATAGAAGAAAAAGTATACAGACCTTAATTCTCGGTGCAGGAGCTTCTGCTCTAGCATTCCATGGCTGTAAAACAGAAGATAGGACACCAAATGAGGAAATAATTGCTTCGGAAGACACCAAGTATTTCGGTAGGACACCAAAGGAATTAGAGCGTATAGAGAAGCTTAAGGCAGAGCAGACCTTCAACGAACATGAGATGGAAACCATTGCAGCACTGAGTGTTGTTATTCTACCACCTAAAGAGCCGCATGGAGGCCCTATTGAGGCTGAGGTTCCTGAATTAATAGAGTTCATGTCAAAGGACATTCCTGAAATGGCACCAACTTTGTTAGGTGGATTAATGTGGTTGGACCATAAAAGCAACAGGGAATTCGGGACGGAGTTCAAATTGGCGTCGTTAGAACAGCAAAAGCAAATATGTGATGAAATCTGTTGGCATGACACTGAGGTACCCATTGATGATCAACCTCTAGAAATTCAATTCTTCGCCTTAATGCGCAATCTTACGGTTACAGGCTACTATACCTCAAAAGTGGGTATTGCTGATTTGGGTTATAAAGGTAACATGCCCAATGTTTGGGACGGGGTACCACAAGAAGTTTTGGATAAACACGGTATGGCCTATGACCCGGAATGGATTGCAAAATGTGTAGACCAGAGTAAACGAGGTGTGATAGCAGAATGGGACGAGAAAGGTAATTTACTCACCTGATTTTTAGAGTGAACGTAATCTCTTAATTTATTTTTGATGAAAAAATTATTTGTCATATTAGTATTCTCATTTGCTTGTAGTGCGGTTTACGGGCAAGAAATAGGCTTGCAATTATACAGTTTACGCAATCAATTTAAAACGGACGTTCCCGGAACATTAGACCTTATCCAGTCTTGGGGTATTACCAATATCGAGGGTGGGGATAGTTACGGCGTGCCCTTGGCCAAGTTCAAGACAATGTTGAAGGACAGGAATCTTAAAATGCGCAGCATACAAGGAGCGTATAAAGATTTAAAGAATGATGTTGAAAAGGTAATAAAGAACGCCAAGGACTATGATGTGAAGTACGTGATGTGTGCTTGGATAGACCACGATGGTAATACGTTCGATTTCGGTAATGCTAAAGAAGCTACTACAATTTTTAATACTGCAGGTAAGCGGTTACAAGAAGAGGGTATTACATTGGTATATCATGCCCATGGTTACGAATTTCGAAATTATGAAGAGGGCTCTTTATTTGACTACATGGCCAAAAATGCAAAATATTTCGGATTTGAAATGGATGTATATTGGGTTCAGCACGGGGGAGCAAACCCAATGGTGCTTTTAAACAAATATCCGGATAAGTTTAAACTAATGCATTTAAAGGATATGGAGCAAGGTTTGGTTGGTGACGATAGCGGCTTGTCGGACGATGATACCAATGTAACTTTGGGAAAAGGACAAATTGATATGGATGGTTTAATCCGAAAAGCCAGAGAACTAGGAATAGAGTATATGTTCATTGAAGATGAGTCCTCCAGGGTTGTAGCTCAAGTACCTCAAAGCATAGCCTTCGTTAAGAGTCTAAAGGAATAATGACTTGGCGTTTTATTGCTTGTAAACTCTTACCCAATCTACAATAAGATAGGATTGATCAGGAATTTGAGCGCTGTTAAGTTTCATTCCGTTGAAAAAAGCACCGCCCACGGCCAAATTCAATACCACTTTTTGATTTTTATTGAACATATCATCAATAAAGATATACGTGCTATTGTCAAAGTTTTTGATTTCAACTCCATCCAGAGAAATGACAAGGTTGTTTCTAGACCAGACCAGTTCATAAACATGAAATTCAGTGGTAAGATCAGTGCCAGCGTCATGGGTATAGGTCGTAAAGGATGAATCCGTTATTGGGGTGTTAGCTTCATTACCGTAAAAGAAATTTGTAACATGTTCATTGGTCCTGTTTCCTCGGAATTCAAGAATATCTATTTCTCCTTGCGTAGGCCATGGATCTCCGTAACTCCAAAAGGCCGGCCACAGACCTGCTCCAGCCGGTAGTTTAATTCTAGCGGCAATACGCAGTGTTCCTTGGGAAGAGGGATTGTACAAATCTTTAGTTTCTATTCTTCCACTAGTAAAATCAAAAGATTTAAGGCTGTGGTCAAAAGGATTAACGAATCCTGATGCCTGTTCCCGCGATTGTTCTATAAGTAAGTATCCGTCTTCAACAAAAAGATTTTCTTTTTGATACAATTGTAATTCTTGATTGAAGGCACCACCTTCCCAAATATTCCATTCTAATAAACCTTCATTAAAGTTGTCTTCCCAAACCAGTTCCCAGCCTACCACATCTTCAGCGGTCAAATCGAAGCCCGCATCTAAAACTTCCGGAAGTTCTTTTGCCACTTCTTCTTCAGGTGGGTTTTGAGCCTCTGGTTCGGGATTTTCCGGGATTATGGTTATTGATGTATCCTCATTTCCAGAACAAGAAAAAACGATAATCGTGGCAAGTAGACATGTATATTTCATACTTTTTTAAGGTTGAAGATACGTAAATCCAAGTTGTTACTTAAGCTTTTTAAAATTCAGTAGTCTCACGTCCATAGCTGAAGTACCGGGGATAGTAGGTGCTTTCAAGGTCACTACTCCAATTCCTTTTTTGAGGAAAATTTCCCCCAGTCGTTTTCTTTTAAAGTCCTTCACATAAGATTCTCCTCGGATAAAGCGATCGTTTTCCATCCCTCTAAGTGGTGGGTCGTGAGACCCTGTAATACGGGTCACCAAGGTACTTTGTGCATTTATTAATTGAACGGCTACTCCTTCATTTCCATCGGCCAGGGTATAGTAAAGGTCTACCTCAAATTTTCCATCGTCAAGTACTTCTATTTCCCAAGTTATGGAATCCTTTTGGCTGATCCAATTAGTAAAAAAGGTGTCATTTGGATAATGATTGCTGCGTAGTATATTACCGTGGGCAATACCGTCACGGGCGGGTAGTTGCGTGTATTCAAAATCTGGATGTCCTAATGTGAAAGGGCGGTCATCTTCGGCTCTTGAAATGGGCATGGTCTCCTTTAACCATTTCGTTTTGGCTTTGAGTAATGAATCCCTTATTTGCGGAAGTTGTGCTGAAAGATCTATTTGTTGTGCCCTATCATTTTCGATATCGTATAAACGGTTTTCTTGATCTAATCGATATTTCTGCGAACGTACCGAGGTTTTGTTTCCCCAGCTGTTATATACAAATCTAGAGTTCCATTCTTCCGGTGTGTCAAAAAGAAGAGGGGAGAGGTCTTTCCCGTCTAGAGCTCTACTAGTTTTACCCTCGGAATTTGTTAGCGCTGTTAGTGTTGGTACTATATCAATTGCACTTGCGATTTCTTTAATAGTTTTCCCTGCAGGTAAGGTATTTTTCCATTGCATAAAAAACGGAGTGCGTACACCCCCTTCATCAGGAGAACCTTTTTTACCGCGCATGCCGCCATTCCAGCGCCAGCTATTGGGCCCATTATCCGACATAAAGATGACGATGGTATTTTCCTCTAGATTCAATTCTTTTAGTTTGGATTGAATACGCCCCACGTTGGCATCGATATTTTCTACCATGGCCAAGGCAGCTCTGGTAAAGTCTAGTTCTTCCTTTCCGCTTCCTTGATAATTTCTTTTCAGCAAACGGTTCTTAAAACGATTCCAATAGGCGTCAGGTACTTGCATAGGACTGTGTGGTGTGTTAAATGGTAGGTAAAGGAAGAAAGGCGTTTCACGATTTTTGATAATGAAATTCAGTCCCTTATCGGTAAGGTCATCTACTAAGAAACCATTTCCTTTTACTATTTTACCATTGTGCTCTAACATTGGGCTGAAATAGTTGCCCCAGTGTCCTGAAGCGAATCCGTAAAAATCATCAAAGCCTCTGGCATTAGGATGGTACGGTGGTTGCATTCCACAATGCCATTTCCCGTAAGCAGCGGTGCGGTACCCTTCTTTTTTTAGAATGTCCGCTATTGTAGTTTCGCCTAAATTAAGGCGTTCACCTCCGGCGGAAGTATCGTAAACACCTAGTCTAGTGTAATGACGACCCGTCAATAATTCTGCTCTGGTAGGGGAACATACAGGTTGCACATAAAAATTTTCGAAAGAAACACCACGTTCCGCTATGGCATCAATATTAGGAGTACTTAGGTTTGGATTTCCGTTAATGCTCAAATCCCCCCAGCCTTGATCATCGGTCATAATTAGAATGACGTTTGGTTTTGTGGTTGTCTGCTGAGCTGTAGAATTCGTTACGTTGGCTTCCTCCTTACAAGAAAATAAAAGGAGGCTCAAAAGCAGGAAATTTAAAGTTCTTTGCATCTAATGCCGTTTTTCTTTTAGAAAGTTTAAGATAAGTATTTAAATATATTAAAACTATCGGACGGGTTTAGAGGAGTTATGGTTGCTATTTTACGGTACAATTAAAGTCAAATTGTCTTACTTTTAATATCGCATTAAAAGGTAGAAATATTGGTTTATGAAATATTTATCATTTCTAGTAGTGTTCGGATTCATGATACTTTCTTGTAAAGAAAAAATTCCGAACAAGCAGGGTAATACAGTTGATGTTAAATCGATGGAGATCCTGGATACTGTTCCCGAAAAAGAAGAAGTACAGGAAAAAAGTTTAAGGTCGTTAGACGGTTTAGCAGATTCTACCTTTGTTAGGTTAGCAGACTTTAGTGATGGTTTTGCCTATGAAATGCGTTATGCTACGGACAACAATTTTTTAAAGGCTCAGGTTTATGACTGTGCGGAATGTTATACGCGGGTCAAAACCGTAAAGGCATTATTAGCGGTAAATGAAGAATTTAGAAGTAAAGGGGTTAAGATTAAATTCTTTGATTGCTATCGCCCTAATGATGTACAGTATAAAATGTGGAAAATTGTTCCAAATCCCCAGTACGTAGCAAATCCTGTTAAAGGATCAATACATAACAAAGGTGGTGCCGTGGATATTACTTTGGTCACTTTATCGGATGAGGAGCTGGATATGGGAACTGACTTTGATTTTTTTGGTAAAAGGGCATATCACGATAACATGGACTTACCTCAGGAGGTTTTAGACAATAGAAAGCTGCTCAAGGAGACCATGGAGAAACACGGTTTCTGGTCTACGAGAACAGAATGGTGGCATTATAATTTACAAGGAGCGTCAAAGGACCCTATAGCAAACTTTAAATGGGATTGTGATGGTTTATAGTGCAGTACGAGCTTTGGTGGTTATACTGATTATTAGTACTGTAGTGAATTGCGCAACCACAGAAAGAATAATTGATTTGTGGCCAGAAGGGAAAATACCCAACCAAAAAGAAAGCAGCATAGAAGAAGTTCATGAATTTACTGACATTTTGAGAATTAGCAAGGTTCATAAACCTACTATTGAAGTCTTTTTACCGGATAAGTCGATTGCCACTGGCCAAGCGTTATTAATTTTTCCTGGCGGAGGGTACAAAATACTGGCCTATGATAAAGAAGGAACCGATGTTGCTAAATTTTTGAATGAAAGAGGTATACTAGGCATAGTGGTCAAATATCGGTTGCCCTCTGATGCTATGCAGGTAGATAAGCATAAAGTTCCCTTGATAGATGCACAAAGAGCTATAAGAATTGTAAGAAGCAGGGCAGGTGAGTGGAATATAGACCCAAAACAAATCGGGATAATCGGTTTTTCCGCCGGGGGACATTTGGCATCCACTTTGGGCACTAAATATCGTCATACCACGTACTCGCCCGTCGATGAAATTGATAAAATCAGTGCAAGGCCAGATTTTATGGCCTTGCTGTATCCTGTTATTACAATGCGCGAAAAAACTCATAAGGGGTCGAAAGATAATTTATTGGGAAAAAATGCAGCACAAGATTTGATTTTGCAATATTCGATTGAAAATCAAATTACCGAAAACACTCCTCCAACTTATGTAATACACGCGATGGATGACACGGTAGTACCTGTAGAGAATAGCGAGTATTTTCATACGATGCATAATTTAAAGTCCAAGGCTGGTTGCAGGTTATACTTATTTGAAAAAGGAGGTCATGGTTTTGGTTTGGCGCAAGGTGATACTGTCCTAAAAAAATGGCCTTTTAATCTAATAGAATGGATGAATAGTTTGGAAACCGAATAACTTGTTTATTTTTGCATTCGAAATTTAGGGGATGTAGCCCTTCGACTACGCTCAGGATAAACTGCAATACGGTTAATTTTGAGTTGTTTTGAGAAACTACAGTAAATGGTTTCATTTTTTGCGGAACCTTTATGAATAACGGGATGTAGCGCAGTCCGGTAGCGCACTCGGCTGGGGGTCGAGTGGTCGCAGGTTCAAATCCTGTCATCCCGACGAACCGCCTTTTGGCGGTCATCATTACCCTGCCAATTTATTGATTAGCAGGGTTTTTCATTTTATTTGTATTTAAATGAATTCATTTGATATCATATAAAAGATGTAGAGTTCGGTGAATGGATTGGTATACAAGTTGTTGTAATTTTAAGAAGCATTTAGGGCTATTTAAGGTCGTCTTCACAAACAAGGTTTGTTTAATCAAAAGAAATTCATACTGCTTAAAAACAGTACTTTAGTAGCACTTATTTTCACTCGGGACATCAGTTATAATCCTGAAAAACTCACCATTTATACCCGAGTAACGGTCTATGGAAGACGTGCGGAAATCAGCTTGAAAAGCTTTACTTCAGTGAATGTTTGGGACGTTTCGAAAGGAAGGGTCATTGGCACTATGCAAAAAGCAAGATTACTCAACAGCTATTTGGCCTAGGTGTATGTGCAAATCTTATGGGCGCATAAGCAACTTTGCTTTCCGAAGGCAAGATGATTACTGCACAGGCGGTAAAAGCGCGTTATTTAGGGCAAGACGAGCAACATAAGACTTTAATGGAACTCGTTAGGTACCACAATACTAATTGGATTTGGTATTGAAATACGGTTCTATGAAAAACTACTCCAATGAACGCTATTTAGACAAATTCTTAAGGGACAGATTCAAGACCCCAGATGTATACCTCAAACAATTGAATTACATATTCATTGCAGATTTTGTACAATATGTTAGGAATTACCCGCCTAAAAAATCTAGGAGAACCTGTTCCAATAATGGCGCGATGAAGCATTTAGAGCGGTTGATGAAGATGGTCAACCTGGCCGTCAAATTGGACTGGTTGGAGAAAGAACCATTTCATTAGTTCAAACTCAACTTTCAAAAGTACAATCGAAGTTATCAATCTGAACGAGAACTAGTACTTATTGAGTAAACCACTTTTAAAGGTGGGGGTTACGAAAAGGTTAGGAACATATTTCCGTTTTCCTGTTATACAGGTCTGGCCTACATCTATGTAAAGCAATTGTTGGCCGAGCAATTGTTTTTGGGAAACGAAGGGAACTACTGGCTACATACTAAAACGGAAAGTACGAACAATTCCGTTGTTGCCAAAAGCAAATAGAACAAGAGGTGAAAAGGGATATTACCGATGCAAAAGACAACTTTGAAAATAGATTGAAGGTCTTTCAACTTCGGGAGCAAAACGTTATCACGGCTACCAATAATTATAATGGCTCAAATGAACGGTACAAATTGGGCCAAATAACTTCCGTTAAATTAAGACAGGCGCAATTAAATTTATTGAATGCTAAAACCAGTAAAAATTTAGCTAAGTATAACGCAAAATTGGCCGAATCTCAATTATTGCAATTAATTGGTCAATTACTGCATACTTAGTTATAATATTGAAACATTTTTTTCATTGTCCGTATTGTTGGGAAAAAATCTCTATGCTTCTAGATACATCGGTCATAAATCAGACCTATGTAGAAGATGGTGAGATCCGTTGCAACCCTATTGAGATAAGAGCTCGCTTTTCAGATAAAGGGTTAATGAAATTTCAGGCCTTGGATATTGAGCAATAGCTTTGAATGAGGTCAAAGGTTTATTGAATTAGTTTTGGCTCTTTTTTCTTCTCTAAAAAATCTTTCTTTTCCGCTTGTCTTATGATTTTTTTTCATTGGCAAGGCATAAGTCTCAATAAAAACTTTTGTTGGATGGCAAATAGCTCATTTGGCTTGAATTCAAAAAGTCTTAATAAATTGATCTATAAGATTTGTTTAACTACAAAATAAGGGTCAAAAAAAGCCTTCCCATCAAAAACATGCTATAACACCTATAATAATTCTGTTTTCACAACAATTAATTAGTTGGGGCATCCGAAGTTTATAAGTTCGCTGTCAGAAATTAATCAAGTGCTATTTGGTACATAATTGATGAAAATACGAATATACAGAACAGTTTATTGGTATTTATCACGAAAATAGGATTGCAATAGGTAAGGATATCGGGTCTTCTATCTTGAAAGCAAATAATTGGTCGCTCAAAAAAAGTGAACGGTATTTGCCTAATAACTGGGTTTTTTGATAATGTTGGTAGTTGTCATATACAGCCGCCACAAAAGAATTTTCAGACAAAGATGTGAAACGAGCTTTGAGAATACGGTCTTGACAAAACCCTAAGCTCAATGATGACCTATCCGAAAATTTTAGATGAATGCAAGAGTATGGCAAATACACAACGGTAATCGACCGTTAATGCATACTCGTGTTTGAGAACATAAATAAAAAAGAATACAAACACCCTGTAGGGTTTAAATTACATCATAATGAAAACCATCGGTTTTAGTTCAGCCCTAGGGCTTAAAAAACATAGAAGAATCATTACACTTACGCTTTTTTTGGGCTTAATGCTACTGGTAGCACCAGGCGTGTATGCCCAGTGTTCAGGCCCCACAGGTGACTGCGACGGTGATTTGATCGTAAATCAAGATGACCTAGACGATGATAATGACGGAATCTTAGACACAGATGAAGGCTACTCGGTTCAGACCGTTACCACGCCCATACCTGTGGTATATGATGCAGATGCCCTGGCAGGAAGTGGCAGCGGCACCACCTCTGGCAGACTGCTTACCATGGGCTGTCAAGATCAGTTCACCGCAGACTTTGGCTTTGTATCCACTGGTGGTGATATTCCTAATCTTTCAACACCTGATGGGTCAGACATTTCTATCTCCTATAACGGTGGACTTAGTGGTACCTCTGAAATCACTTATACGTTTTCAGAAATGGTAGATGTAAGGCTAGGCCTTTGGAGTAATGGAGAAACAGAGTCTGTTACGTTTGTAACACCTTATGATAACATCATACCAGGCCCTAGCAGCACCATAGAATCTACTAACCCTGTAGTATGGAATAATAATAATTTATCAAGCGCATCTGATGTTACTTTTTTCGAATTTTTGGGAGTAACATCCATTACGCTGGGCTTAGAGGGGGATAATCTTACCCAGAAGCAAAAAATGGAAATCTCAGGCTTCACGTTAGAGTCATGCACAGATTTAGATAATAATGGTGTACCAGACCACTTCGACTTAGATTCAGATGATGACGGCTGCCCAGACGCCATAGAAGGCGCTGCCAGTCTTACACTAGCAGACATAGACATTAACGGACAGCTAACAGGAGGTGTAGATGCCAATGGCGTGCCCCTTTCAGCTTCTGGCGGACAGGCCATAGGCAGCAGTGCTGATGCCTCAGTAATCGTGTGCTGTGATGCCACAGCCTCAGGCTATGCAGATGCAGACAGTGATGGCGTTTCTGATATATGTGACCTAGACTATGATAACGATGGAATAACAGATACAGCTGAAGGTTATAATGCAGTAAACTGGAGCACACCTAGCGGCACCACCGCGGGCACCGCTGACCAAACTGCCGTGTTACAAACCGCCTGTGGAGACATAGACTTAACATTATCCACAGCAGGTGGCCTATTTGTAGCCGGTGGTGAATCTGACCGCTTAAGGATTAATGAACAAGCAGATGGTCAAGGAGTATATACGCTGGCCACAGATAACGGAGAGCCCATATATAATCTTTCCCTCTTCTTCGGAAGCTTTGGTGCAGATGCTGACGGAAATGCACTGATAGGTGATTTCATCTTCACCTTAGAAGATGGTAGTATTATAGCTAATCCATCCTTTATGATTAATGATAATCATACTGGCATTGGTTTACTCTCTAGCGATAGAGAATTAGCGTGGCAAGTGGAAATAGGTGGTAAATTATACATACAAGACCCTACCATTAATGGGTCACAAAATCAAGCGTATGCCCTACTTACCTTCCCCACTTTAATGCAGCAGAGCGCCTTAGGTAATGGCGTGGTAAGCATGAGTTTTGAGTCTATAGGGGACGGCATAGGTCCCACAGCCTTTTTTGCCATAAACGGAGGCTGTGCCATAGATACAGATGGAGATGCCATACCTAACTATGCAGACCTAGACTCAGACGGAGACGGCTGCCCAGATGCCATAGAAGGTGCTGCTAACTTAACTTTAGCTGACACAGAAACAGACGGGTCACTTTCTGGCGCGGTAGATGCTAATGGCGTGCCCCTTTCAGCTTCTGGCGGACAGTCCATAGGCAGCAGTGCTGATGCCTCAGTAATCGTGTGCTGTGATGCCACAGCCTCAGGCTATGCAGATGCAGACAGTGATGGCGTTTCTGATATATGTGACCTGGATGATGATAATGACGGTATTTTAGACCTAGATGAACAGAGCTGTGATCTAGTCCCTAATGGAGACTTTTCTAACGGACTTACCAACTGGACCACCAGTGGAACCGTAGGAAACGGTGGTGGCAGACTATACTTTAATGGAGGAGATAACGCTCCTAATGGTATAGCCTCACAAACCATTACCACTGAAGCTGGGTCCATCTATACATTTACCTTTGACCTCGAATCGTTCTGGGGTGTGGCTTCTCCTGCTGAGCAGACCGTTCTTCAGCTAGGAGTGGAAGTAGATGGTATCATGTATGGGCCTTTTGGTGAGAATACACCTGGTGGAGGAATTACCTCTTACACATTTACTACCAGCCCTATAAGCGGTACTTCTACCGTGATAAGGATAATAGACGAAACTTTTACGAACACCACCCCACCGGCAGATGACAGAGACATAGCGCTTGACAATCTTATAGCCTGTGTAAACACCTTAGATACAGACGGAGACGGCCTGGCAGATTATTTAGACTTAGACTCAGATGATGACGGCTGTGCAGATGCCATAGAAGGTTCTGCTAATTTAACTTTAGCTGACACAGAAACAGATGGTTCACTTTCTGGCGCGGTAGACGCTAATGGTGTGCCCACATCAGCCTCAGGTAGTCAAGCGGTAGGCAGCAGTACAGATGCTGCCACAGTAGTGTGCTGTGATGCCACAGCCTCAGGCTATGCAGATGCAGACAGTGATGGCGTTTCTGATATATGTGACCTAGATAATGATAATGACGGTATTTTAGATGCAGTAGAATGTGCACAGAATAGTACTGTCATAACCGTTACTGGTGATGGAACAGGGACTTCCACCGGAGGTTATCCAGTGGCGCTCACAGTGCCAGGCATAACTGGCACAGTCGGTGAGACAGTTTCTAGTTTTAACGTTCAGGTGACTCCTGATTCTAATGATGCCATCGAAAGTTGTGAACTCAAGTTCTCTTCATCTGCTTTTGATGACGGTTTATACCTGAGTATAGATGGTACAGACGTTTTAAGATTTAGACAGGAGCACTGGAGAGTGTCTGACGGAGCGGCCACCACAGAATTCTCATCTGGCGGAAGGTTTGATTTAGATAATAGCGGTCTATGGACGCCATGGACGAATGAAGGTAACCCAGAAATCCAAATAGTAAATGGAGAAGTGCACCTTATGATGTCTACTACCCTCGGAACCAGAGAAAATGCACTGCCCTTCATGGATCCATCTAATAACAGCGCAGAATGGATCCTTACCTCAGTAGCCTACGACTGCCTGGCTGGTGTAGCCGTGCAATTTGGTAACGCTAACACGGGTGGACCAGGTCAAATAGCTAATCCAGAAATGATAGTTGAAGTATATGCGTGTGTAAACACAGACGGAGACGCCCTAGCTAATTACTTGGACCTAGACTCAGACGGAGACGGATGCCCAGATGCCCTTGAGGGCTCTGCCGGATTCACCGATGCAGACATTAACCCAGACGGCAGCCTCACAGGAGCTGTAGATGCTAACGGTGTGCCTACAGCCGCTTCAGGCGGCCAGGATGCAGGCAGCAGCGCAGATGCTGCCACCATAACTGCAGCGTGTAATGAGCCACCTGTGCTCGTAGATGATACAGACTCAGTAAATGAAGATGCCACGGTTTCCACAGCTGTGTTAACCAATGATTCTGACCCTGATAATAACCTTGATGCCAGTAGTTTAAGCGTTGCAACGCAGCCTGCTAACGGCTCAGCCACAGTAAACCCTGACGGCACCATCACGTACACGCCAGATGCAGATTTTAACGGCACAGACAGCTACACATACCAAGTGTGTGATGCGTTTTCCGTATGCGAAACTGCTACGGTTACAGTAACGGTTAATCCACAGAGTGATGCCCCAGTAGTAACTGATGATACAGCTACAGTAGATGAAGATAACCCAGTAACAGTAGACATACTGGCCAATGATAATGATAATGCAGATGGCGGAAGCATAGATGCTTCTTCAGTAAGCATAACAGGCTCACCAGCTAACGGTACGGTAGTTATTAATCCTGACGGCACAGTAACCTACACACCTAACGCAGACTTTAACGGCACGGACTCATTTACCTACCAGGTATGTGACAACGGTACACCAGATGTACAGTGTGAAGAGGCCACTGTGAACGTATCGGTGAACTCTGTGAATGACTCACCAGTGATTACAGATGACACGGCCACGCTAACAGAAGACACAGCAGGTGGAGTGGACATAAACGTACTAGGAAATGACACTGACGTAGACGGTACCATAGACCCTTCTAGCTTAAGCAT
>NZ_MDGN01000068.1:0-641 GCF_002742365.1 Maribacter sp. 4U21 | reverse complement strand
ATAAAAAAATACAATCGTAAAGACCTAATGAATACCCGAGTAACTGTGAAAACAAAAGACGAAATAACTCGTATTAAACAGCTTCAAAAAGAGATTGAACAACTAAAAAAACTGCTTCTTAAAAAAGATATGGACGCACTTATTGATGATTCATACCTGGAAGTAGCTGCTGAACAACTGGGCTATAAATCTGTTCTCGAACTTAAAAAAAAACTACGTATCAAGCCTTAATTAAGGCCAGAGAAAAGTCTAAGGGATTTGCTTCTCTAACTACTATTACAGCTTGTTTCGGTCTAAAACGAGATGCTTACTACAAGTACAAACGTAGAGAAGATAAACGTTTAGAGATAGAGGAAAAAGTAGTAGCTATAGTCAAGAACAGACGCAAATCCCTTCCTAGAGAAGGCGTTAGAAAACTTACCAAATCTTTAAAACAAGAGTTTACAAATACCCATTTAAAAATAGGTAGAGATACCCTATTCAACATTCTTAGAAAACACAATATGCTTACACTTAGAAAGAAATACAGCTCAAGAACAACCAACTCATTGCACAGATTCTATAAATACAAGAACATTATTAAAGATGTAGAAGTTAATAGACCTAATCAAGTCTGGGTTAGTGACATCACTTACATCAGA
>NZ_MDGN01000067.1:0-3496 GCF_002742365.1 Maribacter sp. 4U21 | reverse complement strand
CATAATACTGTTTAAAATTAAAGATTATTATTCTACTTTTAAACAGTTCGGTTTTAAGGGAAGCTTACATCCCCGAAACGGTCAACGATAAAGATATTTTTATGAATTTAGCGATGTCCTAAAACGGGTAAGGCTACATTTTTAGGGAAGGCTACACTTTGGGGCTAGCCCCAAAGGAATTGAAACAAAGGACAGAGTTTAATTTACAGACCCAATTTTAAGGAAAGGACACGTTTTGGAAAAGCAAAAGCATAAATTTTATTTTGAAATAATATCATTTTTCCTTTACTAAAAACCTCTCTCTATATTCATTTGGGGTGATTCCATTATATTTTTTAAAGACCTTGATGAAGCTTGATGGGTTCTGATAACCTATAAATTCCGAAATTTCAGAAATACTAATTTTAGTATTCTCTAAAAGCTTACAAGATTCTAAAATATTCTGCTCTCTAAACCAATTTATTGGAGTGTCATCAAAAATGTCTTTAAAAGTTCTCTTAAATTTAGAAACACTCATATTACTAATGTAGGCCAATTCTTCTAAAGTATGATTTTTTAAAACCTGCTTCCACATTAAATTTTTGAAACCAGAGGGTTCGAAATTTGAATTAGTAAAAATAAAATCTAATACTTCCTTCCCGTAAGTTTTGATTAAATAAGAAACGAACTCTTGAACTTTATAGTTCAATATGAATTCCTTATTTGAATCATCTAAAGAAAGTAAAATTTTCAAACTACCTAAAAAAAGTTCGGAATAATTATCAGTAGAAAAATACAATTCTTTTTTCATGTTTTTTCTTTTAATAATATAATTGCTATATTCCAATTTAATTTCCGTAAGACAAGTAGAGGAAAACGAAAGGAAAAATATATTCGAACTATTGTATAAAGTATTTAAATCACCTAAAAATACGCTGCTATTAGGCCTGAATAAATAAAAGGGAACATTATCTGCTACGCTGTGGTTTAAATGTGCGTTATCAATAAACATTAAGCCATAACATTTTAAAGCTACGGTTTTTAATTCTTTGACAGAAAAACGAATCAAGTGAACCTGCTTTTCACAATCTAAAATGATTTTCTGGCTTTTCTTCATCCTATATGATTCTTGAACCTTAGTTTTGGTCATTTTCAATTAATACAATCTTTAATAACCAAAATTATTTTAGTTTCTAAAGATCTTGATTTATTATTGTTTTGAACAATAGTATTATTATAAAAATAGAATTATTGTTCATAATATTTTGTATTCCTAATATTTTTTTTGGAAAAACCTACCTATATACTTAAATAATTCATAAGTTTTCATTATTGTCCGACTAAAATGTAGCCTTACCCGTTTTGTAGCCTTACCCGTTTTAGGACATCGCTAAATTCATAAAAATATCGCGTAAGGCTACATTACAAAGGTTTTGGAAAAAGAATCCTATTAATGACTGTACGAGCAAAAAAGATTGTACCGCTGAAGAATTGGAACTGAACAGGAGAACCGAATTTCCTGTAATCCAAATAAAAAATAGGGCAATAACAAAATAAGTGGATAAATTTTGGTTTAAAATATTTATTGACTTTAAAAGCTCTTGATATAAAAATATTTTTGTAAAGACAGAAAAAATAGAAAAGCAAAATACAACATATTAAAAAATGTAGTTACCAAAACCTACAAATATCCAATTCCTATTTTGACTGAAAAAAATATTTTAAATAGTAAGTACAATTTACTTCTTAAAAAAGTTAGGAAATGGTAATAACAAGCGGCAATATTTCAATTTCTTGAATCTTAACACTCATTTTTATTGGCAAAGCATAACAACTTCATTCCAGATAATTCTTGTTTTATCCAATTTGAACTTTTAAGACTATAAAAAAGAACTTTATTGAGTACATTTTCAAATAGTATAATAGAACAACGAACGTTAAACAGATTGAGAACCTATGTGATTGAATTTAATAAAATAAATATTTATTAATAGATAATCACCATGCCCAAAATTACTAAGAGTAAAAATTACCTTTTTTTCAATATATCACGAATTTTTCTAATTCATTTCCTATTTTTTTGTAATCTGGCACATGGTTCCAATTTAGAAAAGAATTTCAATGAAGTTACAAGTAAAAAGGTCAATCCTAATCCCACAACACCTTTTCTGGCTCCCCGAGTAGAGCTAATACCAAGTGGTTCATTGGTGATACCTATGGACAACGATTTACAGAAAAAAGGTAACTCAGCTCTATTTAACCTTAGATCATATGGTCTTTTAGTAAGACTGTTGCATGCGAACGTTCCCCTTAAATGGGCAATCAAGACAGGAAAGCCCAAAGACGGCATTGATTTTACTGGCCGGGTTCAGCGAATAGCCCCTGCAAATGTAGCGACAACAACCAGGAGCTTTAGATCTGGTCCGTTTATAGTTTATCCTGGTTACGAAAATGAAGCAAGGCAAGTAATCAATAGCTACAACAATTCATTGAACAGCAATGAAAAGGTTCATGTTTACGAGTTGAAAGAGAACATTAATATTGACATAAAGTATGATTTTACCCATAAACCCAAAGCCGCTTTACTTGATAATGGGGGAAACGCTGATATTCATCAACAAATATTGATTGATGCCGGTCTTATTGAAAATATTCACTATTTCAAAGAAGGTATCAACGCCGAAGATCTTAAAAAAGAGGCTTGTTATACTTTTGTAAGTGAGGCCCACGCAGATGAAGATAATGTGTCCAAAAATGCTGTGGATAATATCAAAAAATTTGTCCAAGACGGGGGTAATTTTTTCGGCCAATGTGCTGGCGGTAGAGCTTACGAAAATATTGGTTTAAAATCGAACCGCCTAATAACAAAGGATGGCGTAACCGACCCCGGAATTGATGGCAACATCATTTTTAGCAATGCAGATAGTCCCGTAATTCAGATTCATGGTGGCCTTTCAGATGAGGGCGGTTCAGCACCATCGTACAAAACCAATTCCTTTGACAATGGAGCTGACATAAAGATCCACGCCTACGATAGCGGAGATAGGTTAAATTATAAGGTTTACGGCGGTAGAATAGGAGGCTTTAAGGCCTCTAAGGGTGGTCATGTACATTATTTGGGCGGACATAATTATGACAATGGTTCAAATATGGATATAAATGGGCAAAGAATTTATTTAAATGCCTACATTATGCCTTCCCAAAGGTCTTTAGATTGTAATATAGATATAAGTGTAAGTGGCCCAATTGAAATTGAAGGATTCAGGGTCAATGAAAATACGGGCACAACCTTTTTCAGGGTGACCTCTCGTGCTCAGACCTCTGGACCTTTCTCGGCAAATTACAGGGTAACTAATGGTTCTGCCCGAATCAATCAAGATTACACCTTAAATGGCAGCAGTGGCACCCTTAATTTTTCAGGAAGACCCGGAGAAACGATTGATATACCTCTTCGTATAACCGACGATGCTATAATTGAAAACACAGAAGACCTTTTTGTTACTATTACCTCCGTAAC
>NZ_MDGN01000066.1:0-34101 GCF_002742365.1 Maribacter sp. 4U21 | reverse complement strand
AATGGAAGGGGTACAGGCCCATCGCAAAGGTCTACGATATAAACCAGATAGAAAGCGCTAAGGGGGCCAACTTCAAGGCGCTGCATACCATGATACACCAGATAAAGTCCTGGATTAGAACGACCTATTCATGGGTGAGCGACTTTCATATCAACAGGTATTTCAACGAGTTCTGCTTCAGGATAAACCGCTCCCAAAGCAAGGCGACCGTATTCAACAACCTGATAACTAAAATGGTCGGAAAAGAAAAAGTATACCGGTCCAAACTAATATGCAGTTAACTACTGACCTCTATTTAAATTTATTTACCTAATAATTAATATTAAAGGATGAAGCCTATTACTTGGATTTTAGCGATGTTGACCTTATTCTTCGCAGCCCTCTGTTATTATTTGCTGTTTTATGCAGATGCGGGACCAGATGGCTTGGGAACCTTCTTTTCCATTATTATCTGCGGGATACTTTGTTTGGGATGTTTTGCTGCCTTCGTCTTACAATTGTGGTCTATTAAAGGAGTACAGACTATGTATAAGCTTGCATTTATGGCTGCGATATCCTTGCCGATCTTTTTCATTTTGTGGAAAGTTTTTTATCCCAAAGAGTTTGAAGTAGAAGTAAGGCATGAGGTTGAAGTTTTAGAATAGGTTTTATAGGGCATCCATTTTTTTCCTGATTTCCTCCAGACACAAATTGCCCAAACTGCCCTCGTGTGTATGTTCAATATCACGCTTTGGGGAGAAAGTCCCAGCTTCTATTTCCTGCCCCATTTTTTTGTACGCATCGCGAAACGGCATTCCGTTTTGTACCAATTCATTTAATGTGTCCACACTAAAGAGGTAATCGTATTTTGGGTCTTCTAGAATGCCGTCATTCACCTTTATCTCCTTTAAACTGAAGGTTAGAATCTCTAAGCATGCCTTCATGTCCTGTATTGCAGGAACAATAATTTCCTTCACCAATTGCAAATCTCGGTGGTAACCACTTGGCAGATTATTGATAACCAGTGTTAGTTGGTTGGGGATGGCCTGTAGTTTACTGCATTTACCTCTTACCAGTTCAAAAACATCCGGATTCTTTTTATGCGGCATTATGCTGGACCCCGTGGTTAATTCATTGGGAAACGAAATAAAGTTGAAGTTCTGACTCATATATAAACAAATATCCATGGCCATTTTAGAGAGGGTCGCGGCAATGTTCGCCATTCCGAATGCGGTAGCTTTTTCTACTTTTCCCCTTCCCATTTGGGCGGCTACTACATTATATTTCATGTATTTAAAACCCATTTCTTCTGTGGTAAATGTTCTGTCCACGGGAAAAGAACTTCCGTAACCGGCCGCACTACCCAAAGGATTCTGGTCCGCTACTTTATACGCTGCATCAATGAAATATAAATCATCAATCAAACTTTCCGCATAGGCAGAAAACCACAAGCCAAAAGAAGAAGGCATGGCAATTTGTAAATGGGTATAACCAGGTAAAAGTACTTTTTTATGACGCTCCGCAAGCAGCATCAGTACATCGAACAAATCTTTAGTTTGTGCTTTTATTTCTGAAAGTTCATCCTTTAAATACAAATGCATCGCCACCAAAACTTGGTCATTTCTAGAACGTGCGGTATGTATTTTCTTGCCAGTATCTCCTAACTTTTCCGTTAATAGATATTCAATTTTGGAGTGCATATCCTCAAAAGAGTCTTCTATGACGAACTCATTTTTTTCGATGGAAATTCCAATAAGATGCAGTTCATTAACCAAGTCGTTGGTTTCTTTATCTGATAACAAGCCAATTTTTCCCAACATTTTGGCATGAGCTTTTGAGGCAATGACATCATACTTTGCCAAGTGTAAATCTAACGCCCTATCATTACCAACAGTAAAATGGTCTATTTTTTTATCCGTGCTAAATCCCTTATCCCAGAGTTTCATAGTATTTTATTTTCGTTTATATAAGTTCTCGACTGCGCTCGGAATGGCAGTTGAACTTTTCATAGGTCTACCAAGATATTCCCCTTTGGGGCTAGGGGGCTAAAAATCCTCCTAGTATTTTAATATACAAGTCGATACCTTCTTCAATTTCCGATATGTAAATATACTCATCTGCGGAATGGGAGCGCGTACTATCCCCTGGCCCTAATTTTAAGGACTGACAAGTCAGTGCCGCTTGGTCCGAAAGGGTAGGGGAACCGTAAGTGGTTCTACCCAAAGCAATACCCGATTGTACCAGAGGATGGTCTTTGTCAATTTTGGAGGAGTTTAGTTTTAACCCTCTCTCTTTAATTTCACAGGGAGCCTCGGATTTGAGTAAATCTGCGATTTCCTTATTAGAATAAGCATCGTTAACACGCACATCAACCACCAATGCTACTTGAGAAGGGACAACGTTGTGTTGACTGCCTGCATTGATTTGAGTGACCGTCATTTTAACATCACCCAGGGCTTCGGAGGTTTTATCGAATCTATAGTTCTCGAACCATTCCAAGACTTCAATAGTATTGTAAATAGCATTGTTATCATTAGGGTGTGCGGCGTGCGAGGGCGTTCCTTTTACAACGGCATCAAAAACGACCAAACCTTTTTCGGCAATAGCCAAGTTCATTAGCGTTGGTTCGCCAACGATGGCCACATCAATCTTAGGTAAACTAGGGAGCAATCCTCTTAAGCTATGTTTGCCGGCATTTTCCTCTTCCATGGAAGCTACCATCATAATATTATGGTTGAGGTCCTCTGATGCATAGAAATGGGTGAACGTAGCGATAAGCGATACCAAGCAGCCACCAGCATCGTTACTTCCTAATCCGTACAATTTACCATCCTCGATATGTGGATAAAAAGGGTCTTTGGTATAGGCTTGGTTAGGTTTTACGGTGTCGTGGTGCGAGTTCAGAAGCAGGGTTGGCTTTGCATCGTCCCAATGTTTGTTTTTAGCAAAGACATTATTATGAATACGTTCAAAGGGGATGTCAAAATTTCGGAACCAATTTTCTATGGCATCGGCTGTCTTGTCTTCTTCACCAGAGAACGATTCTATAGCAATCAATTTCATCAATAAATCAATGGCCTTTTGGGTCAAAGCTGTCTGTTCCATTTTATAAGGTAATCGTTGTAAAAAGTTCATTTTCTGAGTACAACATAGCGGGATGTCCGATACATACTTTACTCACATTTTTGTTCAAGGCATGAAAACAATTTTCCAGTTTGGGAAGCATCCCGTCCGCAATGATGTTGTCTTTTAAAAGCCGTTGGTATGTTCTCAAATCGATATGTTCTACGACGGAATCGTCATCTGCAACATCCATCAAAACCCCCTTCTTTTCAAAGCAGTAATAAAGGGTGGTTTCGTACAGTTCGCTCATACCAATGGCAAGTTCGGAGGCTATGGTGTCAGCGTTCGTATTCAATAATTGTCCGTTGCCATCATGGGTCATCGCACAAAATACTGGCGTTAAACCAGTATCTAAAAGTTTTGTGAGCATAGTACTATTTACACTATCAACATCGCCTACAAAACCAAAATCGATTTTTTTTACGGGACGTTTGTGTGCTTGGATGACATTACCATCAGCTCCACTCAATCCAATAGCATTACAATCGTTCGCTTGTAATTGCGCTACGATGTTCTTATTGGTTAATCCAGCGTAAACCATGGTGATGACCTCCAAAGTCTCAGCATCCGTGATACGCCTACCACCGACAATTTTGGATTCAACACCTAATTTGGTTGCCAATTGGGTGGCAAGTTTTCCACCTCCGTGGACTAAAATTTTGAGTCCGTCCAAGCCAGCAAAAAGTTGTAAGAACTTTGAAAGTTCCATTTTATTTTCGATGACATTACCACCGATTTTTATGACGGATAGTTTTTGCTTCATGAGTCCAAAATCTTTTTCAGCACTACCTGCGCTGCAAAGGTTCTATTGTTGGCCTGTTCAATAACCAACGACTGATTGCCGTCTAAAACGGCATCCTCAACCACTACATTTCTCCGAACGGGCAAACAATGCATAAATTTGGCACTTTCCAGTTTTTCCTGGGTCATCATCCAATTTGAATCTTGATTTAAAACTTTACCATAGTCCGAATAGCTGCTCCAGTTTTTTACGTAGATAAAGTCGGCATTTTCACAAGCCTTTTCCTGGTCGTACTCCACTTGAACGTTTTTGGTGATTTGAGGGTCCAGCTCATACCCTTCAGGATGTGTTATTACAAATTCCGCATCTTGCAAGTGCATCATTTCAACAAAGGAATTTGCTACTGCATGTGGTAATGCTTTTGGGTGTGGTGCCCAAGAAAGCACTACTTTCGGTTTTGCTTTCATGTTATGCTCTGCTAATGTTATAGCATCGGCCAACGCCTGTAGGGGATGCCCAACGGAACTTTCCATATTTACCACAGGGATAGATGCGTGTTTGACGAACCCATTCAAAACTACTTCTGCCTCGTCTTTTTCTTTATCGGTCAAAGATGCAAAAGCCCTAATTGCAACGATATCGCAGAACTGAGAAACTACCTTTGCCGCTTCTTTAATGTGTTCTGATTTTCCTTGGTCCATAACCGCCCCGTCATCAAATTCTAACTGCCAACCTTCACTTCCAAAATTCATTACCATGACTTCCATACCAAGATTCATAGCCGCTTTTTGAGTGCTTAAGCGCGTTCTTAAACTGTTGTTGAAGAACAATAGGCAAATAGTCTTTCCACGACCTAGGTTCTTGTGTGCAAACGGGTCTGTTTTAAGACTGCGAGCGTTGTTTACCCATTCAGAAAGATTATCAATATCGTTTACGGAAATATAATTTTTCATCAACTTAATATTTTGGTATGGCTAGAAACGCCTTGAAGCGCATCCGTTATAAAATTGTCATTTAATCCATTAATGATCCATGTTTCTAAGGCTGCCTCTTTAGCTATAGTTGCAGCCTGAATCTTGGAATGCATTCCACCGGTACCATGTGAAGATTTCGCCAAACTAATTTCATTCTTAAGATCATCAATGTTAGCAACTGTTGCAATGGTCATTGGATGCCCATTTTCTATAGAGGTTTTTTTGTATATGCCATCGGTGTTAGTGGCAATTAGTAGCAAGTCTACTTGCAACAAAGCAGCCGTTAAAGCAGCGAGCTTGTCGTTGTCCCCGAACTGAATTTCATCTGTAGAAACTGTATCATTTTCGTTAATAATGGGAATAAAATTGTTAGCGACCAAAACATTTATGGTGTTCTTGATATTCTCCTGCGATTCTGGTTTTTCAAAATCGGAATAGGATAACAAACACTGTGATGTAAATAAGCCCAGTTCCCTAAAATTTTCTTGAAAAATTCGCATTAAGTGAGGTTGACCAATAGCTGCTAATGCTTGCTTTACGTTAATTTCTTCTCCATTGTGTTCTAGCTTTACAAACTGTTTTGCAGCGGCAATAGCTCCGGAACTTACAATGATAAATTCATAATCATCCTTAAGCTTGGCAATCTGCCGACCAATATCCTCGATTTTTCCGCGGGATATTTGATTCGTTTCCTTTGTCAGGGTGTTGGAGCCGATTTTCAATAATATTCTTTTCTTAGCCATTGTTACCTCGTTTGTCCGTTACCCTTTACATACCATTTGTTGGTCACTAAATGTTGTAGGCCAATAGGTCCTCTTTGGTGCAATTTGTCCGTGCTAATGGCCAACTCACCCCCTAGTCCAAACTGCCCCCCGTCCGTAAAACGTGTAGAGGCATTATGATATACCGCAGCGCAATCCACGTTGCTCATAAAATTTGCTGCCGTCTCGTTGTTCGCTGTTATGATTGCTGCGGAGTGTCCACCGCTATAGGTGTTTATAAGTGCGATGGCTTCGTTGACGTCCGGAACCTGACCAATAACTATTTTATAGTCCAAGAATTCTTCATACCAAACCGATTCGTTTTCCATTTCGGTGGTGCCTTCCAATCCCTTTAATTTATGGTCCGTTAGCATGGTTACTTCATGTTTTTTTAACTGCTGTACCAAGAGTTGTAGAAACTCCTGTTTTCTTGGAAGGTCTCTAGCAATTAAAACCTTGTCTAGAGCATTACAGGCCGATATTTTTGTAGCCTTGGCATTAATAATTACATCCAAAGCCATTTGTAAATCGGCTTCGGCGGCAACATATACAAAATTGTTTCCACGTCCGCTTACGATAACCGGACAGGTAGCATGCTGTTTTACGAAAGCTATCAATTTTTCTCCACCCCTTGGAACAATTAAATCCAGCTTTTGTGAAGGCTTCTCCAGAAAGGCCTGCGTTTGAGTTCGGTCGAATTGTAGATAAGTCACCCAATCGGTAGCACAATTATGCTCTTGTAGCGCCCTATGCCATAGCTCCACTAATACCAAATTACTGTTCAGGGACTCCTTTCCTCCTTTTAATAAAATTTTATTCCCAGATTTAAATGCGATGCCCGCAGCTTCAATGGTAACATCGGGTCTGGACTCGTAGATAATAAGAATAGTGCCGAAAGGTGCTGTTTTATTACTAATGGTCATCCCGTTTTCATGCGTGGCGGCAAATCGTTCAATTCCTAAGGGGTCCGATTCTGCGGCCAATTGGCGCAAGGATAAAAGCATCCCGTCAATCTTCCTGCGGTCTACCATTAGTCTATCGCGCATAGAAATATCGTCACCGGAATAACTATTTAAATCGGTCTTGTTCGCAGCGAGAATAACTTCCTTGTTTTCTTCAATGAGTCCGGTCATTGAAATTAGGACGCCGTTTCGCTGTTCAATGTTAAGTTGCGTATTCACTAGAGTTCAGCTTTTAAGGCGTTGAAAAATATATCGATATGTGCCTTGGTAATATTAAGCGCAGGCAGAATGCGAAGCACGTGCTTGTCTTTAGCCCCACCCGTAAATAGTTTCTGATTGTAAATGAGTTTTTTTCGCAGTTCGGAAACTTCAAAACCGAATTCCAATCCTAACATCAATCCTCGTCCTTTAACCCGTTTCACTTGTGGAATCTCAGCTGCTTTTTTGTTGAAGTAGTCTCCCAGTGCTGCTGCATTTGCTATAAGATTATCCTTTTCTAAAACCTCTAATACGGCCATTGTGGCAACACAGGCGAGATGATTACCACCAAAGGTAGTACCCAAGAGACCATATTTTGCTTCGATGCTTTTATGAATAAGCACGCCACCTACGGGAAAACCATTTCCCATTCCTTTGGCTATGCTAATAATATCAGGTCGTATACTTCGGCTTCGCTCCGTATCCAGACTTGCATTTAGCGTAGTCGAAATGTGTTGTTGAAAACCAAAGAATTTTCCGCTTCTTCCAAAACCGGACTGCACCTCGTCCGCAATGAGAACAACACTATTTTTCTTGCACAGCTCCGCTATTTTCTGGTAGAATTCCGTAGTAGGCTCATCTAAACCGCCAACCCCTTGAATAGCTTCGATGATTACGCCACATACATCTCCTTTTTCAACTTCTGTCTTAAAGGAATCGATGTCGTTCAAAGGGAGAATGGTCACTTTTTGCTGTTTGTTCAAGGGAGCGTTGATAGCCACGTTATCCGTTGCGGCCACAGCCGCCGAGGTACGCCCGTGAAAACCATTTTTAAAAGCGATTATCCTCGATTTTCCTGTTTGGAAGGATGCCATTTTCAAGGCATTTTCATTAGCTTCCGCACCAGAATTACACAAGAACAAATTATAGTCTTCGCAGCCAGAAAGTTCTCCTAATTTGGTGGCAAGCGTTACTTGTAAAGGATTTTGAACGGCATTACTATAAAATCCTATTTTATCCAATTGGTCCTTTAAACGCTTAACATAGTGCGGATGTGCGTGTCCTATGGAAATTACAGCATGACCTCCATAGAAATCCAAATACTCTTGACCTTTGTCATCGGTAACCACAATTCCTTTTGCGGAAACGGGAGTCACGTCGTAGAGTGGATATACATCAAATAACTTCATCATTTTAGCTTTAACTTATAGCGAATCTTACTTTGTTTTAAATTCTGTAATCTTATCGAATGAGGCGACGATTCCTTGAATCAACGAAGAGCTTAAGCCTTGATGTTCCATTTCGTTCAGTCCCTGAATAGTGCAGCCCATGGGCGTGGTGACCCTATCAATTTCTTCTTCTGGATGATTACCGGATTCAATAAGCAAATTTGCCGCACCGTTACAGGTATGCATGGCCAGTTCTTGTGCTTCCTTAGCATCAAAGCCCAATTGTATGGCGCCCTGCGTGGTAGCCCTTATCAAGCGCATCCAGAAAGCGATACCGCTGGCACAAATAACGGTTGCCGCTTGCATCTGTGTTTCGGGAATTTCCATAGTGTGCCCCATACGGTTAAAGATGGCCTTGGCCAATTCTATTCGTTTTTTACCCATTTCATTGCTACAGATGCAGGTCATGGACTGCCCAACGGAAATAGCGGTATTCGGCATACTACGAATGATATAATGTTGGGCGCCGATGAGCTTTTCAATCTTATCGATACTGAATCCCGTAATGGCAGAAATTACCACATGGTTTTCTTCAAGCAGGTCCTTTACGTCCTCCAATATGTTGGCAAAATGACCGGGTTGCACGGCAAAAATCAGAATATCCGAATTACGTACAGCAGCTCTGTTATCTGTAGTAACAGTTACATTGCCATACTTCTCAAAATCCTGAATGTCCTTAAGATTTCTCTTCGTGAGGAACATGCTGGTAGCTCCGTTACTATTTAAAATTCCTTTGGCTATGGATAAGCCTAAATTTCCTGCTCCTATGATTGCTATTTTCATACTATAAGCCCCCTATCCCCCAAATGGGGAATTAGCAGGGGTGGTTTAAATTCAACGTGTATTTAATTATTTCTATTGACATAGTTTGTTCTTTAACTGGCTGAGTACTAATTCTCCCCCTTTGGGGGAATTAGAGGGGGCTCCCTTTCAAGTTCAGTCCTAAATCCTCTTCTAATCCAAAAATCAAGTTCATGTTCTGCACCGCTTGTCCTGATGCGCCTTTTAATAAATTATCAATGGCCGATGTAATTAACAATGTGCCTTCATGTTTGTGTAAGTGAATATGACATTGATTTGTATTTACCACTTGTTTTAAATGTATGGGCTCATCAGCTACGTGTGTGAACATGGCATTCTTATAAAAATCTTTATAAAGTAGCTGTGCATCTTCTAAACTACCATCAAAAATGGTATAAGCTGTGGCCAAGATTCCCCTAGTAAAATTCCCTCTATTGGGAAGGAAGAAAAGGTCGGACGTATTTGCTTGTAGCGATTTTAAACTTTCGTTTATTTCTCCTAAATGCTGATGGGTAAAAGGTTTGTACCAGCTTACATTGTTATTCCGCCAGCTAAAATGCGATGTAGCAGACGGACTCACACCTGCTCCAGTACTCCCCGTTACCGCATTGATGTGCACGGCATCATTTAGCTTTTTGGCTTTGGCTAGCGGTAACAGCGCTAATTGAATCGCCGTTGCAAAACAGCCCGGGTTGGCAATATAATTGGCATTTTCTATGGAAGACCTATGAAGTTCAGGGAGGCCGTAGACAAATTGTTTTCCATCAAAATTGGCATCGGCCTGTAGCCTGAAATCATTACTTAAATCGATAATCTTGGTCGACGTTGAAAATTGATTTTCTTTTAGGAATTTCGTTGAGTTTCCATGTCCAAGACAAAGAAAAACGATATCTACGTTCAGATTTACATTTCCCGTAAATTCCATTTCGGTAAGGCCCAGTAGGTCCGGGTGAGCACTTGTTATTTTCTTTCCTGCCCTAGTCGTACTAAATACAAAATCTATTTCCGTTGCCGGATGGTGCAACAGTATTCGCAAGAGTTCACCTCCTGTATATCCTGAACCGCCTATAATACCTGCTTTGATCATGTTTAGAATTTAATTGTGATGCGTTTTAGACCTCCCTTTATCCCTCCTTTATAGGAGGGAAACTAGTATAGATTTGAATTATAGATTATCGTTGACGTAGTTATATATTTTACTCGCGTTGGACTGTATTTTAATAAATCCCTTAGCCTCGTCGGCCGTCCAGCCTTTATTCATTTCACCATAGCTACCAAAAGAGGCATTCATCAAATCATGTGCCGATGAAATACCGTGTAATCTGAACTGGAACGGATACAGCCCCACAAAAACATCGCCTGAAACGGTGTTTTGCGTATCGGTTAAAAAAGCTTCTATGTTTCGCATGACAGGGTCTAAGTAATTGCCTTCGTGCAAGAGCATTCCGTAGAAATTTCCCTGTTGTTCTTTTTGAAATTGCTGCCATTTACTTAAGGTGTGTTTTTCCAATAAATGGTGTGCTTTTATAATGATAAGTGCCGCTGCAGCTTCAAAACCGACCCGACCTTTAATGCCAATTATCGTATCACCTACGTGAATATCCCTGCCAATGGCATATTTAGAAGCTATTACTTCTAACTTTTCAATATTTGCGACGGGATTGTCTTTTTGACCATCAATAGCCACCAATTCTCCTTTCTCAAAAGTGAGTTTTACTTTAGAGGGTTCTTTTTCTTGTAACTGACTTGGATAAGCAGTATCGGGCAATGGTTTTTCCGAAGTAAGTGTTTCCTCGCCGCCAACCGAGGTCCCCCATAGCCCTTTATTTATGGAGTATTTCGCTTTTTCCCATGGGTAATCCACTCCGTTTTCTTTTAAATATGCGATTTCCGCTTCACGCGATAATTTATTGTCACGAATAGGGGTGATGATGGTTATTTCTGGCGCAATAATCTGGAAAATCATATCAAAACGTACCTGGTCATTACCGGCACCAGTACTGCCGTGTGCTATATGGCTCGCACCTATTTTCTTGGCATAATTTACGATTTCAATTGCCTGTACAATTCGCTCGGCACTAACGGATAATGGATAGGTGTTATTCTTTAGGACATTCCCGAAGATGAGGTATTTCACCACCTTTTCGTAAAATGTCTTCACGGCATCGATAGATGTATAGGAAGTGGCTCCCAATTGCAATGCTTTCTCTTCGATACTTTTAATTTCTTCCGCAGAAAAGCCACCGGTATTTACACTTACCGTATGCACTTCATATTCTTTTTCCTGTGATAAATATTTTGCGCAGTAAGAAGTATCCAAACCACCACTGTATGCTAAAACTAGTTTGCTCATTTTGTTTTCTTTTTTAAGAGCAATTGCTCTTTTATGCTTTTTAGCCTTGTAAAGGCCTTACTGTTTACGTTGTCTTTTTTTACTGCAGGCTGGGCATTTGGGTCGTGCAACATTCCCGTGCAAAGGCACATTTTTTGTTCCGTCCTGGTAAGAATATCAAAATTCTTGCAGGTTTGGCAGCCTTTCCAAAACTCGGGGTCGTCCGTTAGTTCGGAGAAGGTTACCGGCTTGTAGCCCAACTCATAGTTGATTTTCATCACCGCTAAACCAGTAGTGATACCGAATATTTTGGCATCCGGAAATTTGGTTCTACTTAAATCGAAGATGCGTTGCTTAATTTTTTTCGCAAGTCCTTGACCTCTATAATCAGGATGAACGATAAGTCCGGAATTAGCAACGAATTTTTCATGCCCCCATACTTCTATATAGCAGAAACCGGCAAAAGTTTCCCCGTCCAGGGCAATGACGGCATTACCGTTCTGAAGCTTTTTCTGAATATACTCCGGAGTTCGCTTTGCGATGCCCGTACCACGCACTTTGGCAGATTCTCCAATAGTATCGGAGATGATATGGGCGTATTTAAAATGTGATTCGTTAGCAACAACTAGTTTCATTGCTATTGGCTTTTAAGAGATAAAAAATAAATATGATTGTGTTTGTGCGGAAATGGACTCACCTATTTCCATAAGTTCTATAGTACCCTTACGGGCGACGGCGAACGGGAACAAAAGAACGTACCGGAACCAAGGTCCAGTGAGAAGAAGTTATGTATGCTTTTGTTTTCATTACACTTCAAATGTACAATTAATATTGAATTATCCTAAAGCGAAGGAATAATTTTACAAAAACTTCACTTTTTGTTACGATGTGTAATGATTTCATAAATCAAATAGGCATATACCGAAAGATACTCAATGGTTAGCAACCATAAACTCTCTTTAAAATCGGTCCGGGAATAGGCAAAATAGCTCAAAACTACCACGGCAGACCATAACAAAGCGAAGCGATATGAGGTAAATATGGTTAGGGTCACCAAAAAAATCACGTACCAAGGATGCACGGTTGGCGAGATGAAATAGTACAAGGTCAATATCCACAGCATGGAAGAAAGTAATACCGTTAAGTTCTGATTCTTTCTCAGAAAAGTGAATAGCAGTACAATGGCTATCGTAAGAATTGGCGTTAGTTTACCATAAGTCTTAATCAGTTCCCATGGTTTGGCCTCAAACTGAATCGCTATTTTTTTTATACCGTTGTATAGGCCCGCATTGAATTCAAAATTAGAAAACCAGAGCCCTATGGTTTTCGAGTAATTATGTATGAATTCCGAAGAATAGAATGGCGCGAATAATACTAGGGAAGTAGCTCCTATAATCGAATAAAATAAGAGACTTTTCTTAAAATTGAAATGTTTTAAGAACAACGGTAAAAATAACAAGGGTACCAATTTCACCGATATGGAACAGGCAAGAACCACACCCGCCCATTGCCATTTGTTTACGGAAAGTAGGTACATGGCCCACACGAAGAAGAAAAGCATCGCCCCCTCAAAATGGAGGTTGCCCGTAAGCTCTATAATGACCAAGGGGTTTAAGAAATACCAAAATATAAGGTGTGGAGAGCGATTGAGATTTTTTAATAGTTTCCGCCCAAAGTAAAAAATTCCGATATCCGCCAGTATAACAATTCCACGTAAAGCGACTATTGAACCTAAAATACTCTTTCCACCAAGGATAGCGGCAATAGCAAAGAATAGTTGGTTCAAAGAGGGGTAATTGCTGAAATGCCGAGCACTTAGACTACCCATGCCGTCATATAGTTGCTGTGCATTGGCAATGACCAAATCCGATTGCCCGATAAGTGTATCGGGAACGTTTAAATATGGATTTAGGAAATTACTTACCAGTTCCCCGTCCCATATAAAACGATAGAAATCTTGGGATAAATTGGGTTCCGTAAAAAGAAAGACCAATCTGGAAAGTATACCAATGATCAATAGAAACCGAAAGTTCCATTTTTCAAACTGGATGAGCTTAAAGCAGAGAAAAAACAGTGCTGCGAAAAGCGTTACTAATTTTATGAAATCGGTTCGCTCAAGATGATAGGCAAAGGTGTAATAGAATGCAATGCTTAAAAAAGCCAACACTAGCGAAACCTTGTGAAGTTTCACATATGTAATTAAGCTATTGGACATTTTTATAGGTTGATTGTTCTGACTAATGTAGTGGTTTTTAAACGGAAAGAAAACCTATTTTATCATCATCTTGGCGAGGAGCTCCTTTGTCATTTTAGCCGCTAAGTAGGCGGTCATGTCATTCACGTCCCTGTCCGGGTTATATTCCACGATATCGGCACCCACAACTGTAGCCTCTATATTTTGGATGAGATTAATGACTTGCCGGGAAGATAGGCCACCCGGTTCATGGTGTGAAACACCCGGTGCATAGGCTGGGTCAAAACCGTCCATGTCCAATGAAATATAAAGCGGATTGTCGAATTTAGGAATCTTAGTCAGGTCTAAATTTCGCATTTCGTGAATTTCAACGCCAAACTTGGTTGCCTGTTCCGCTTGGTGCGAGTTTAAGGTTCGTATGCCCACTTGAACCAAGTTTACTGCAAAACCTTTTTCCATGATACGGGCAAAAGGGCAAGCATGGGAGTAAGGATCTCCTTCATAATCGTGATATAAATCGGCATGAGCATCTATATGTAGGATATCCAGTTTGGGATAGTGCTGATGAAAAGCCTTTATAATAGGGAAAGTAACGGAATGGTCTCCTCCAAAACTAAGTAGTTTAGCGCCCGATGCTAGGTGATTTTGGGTAATGTCTTCAATATCAAAATAATCATCAATTTTAAAATCTCCTTTATCCGTGACGCCTTCATTTTCAATGGAAATTCCATTTTCCGAATATAGGTTCATGGAGTCGGAATACAATGCCTTACGTATGAGTGTCGGTGCTTTGGCGGGACCTTGTTGAAAGGAAGATTTTTTATCCCACTCCAGCCCTTGGATATTGATTTTGGTCATGGATTTTTAACTTGATTAATGCTCAAAAGCAAGATACTAAACGATAAGCCAGATTGGCAATTCAGGTCAACAAAAAACGGACAACAATTTCTTGTCGTCCCTCTCAACAGTATATAGTTTCGGGTAAAATTTTAAGCCCTTACCGTTAACGATTTAAAGCATACAAAATCCCAAGAACGAGATAAAGTGGAGCGGAAATGCTTGCTTTTAAAGTCTTTGTAAAAAAGGCTGTTCAAGATATTTTCTTAGCCTTTATATGGCTGCAAAATTTTACCCATACTGATTGAGTAAGAAAAAAGCCTCTTAGAGCGGCTTAAATAGTATTGTGTTTTCAGGGATTAAGGACTTGCGTAACGGTTACTTTTTGGGACCAACTGTTTTTTCAGACTGAGTGCAAAGTCAATTAACGCAACAGTTGCGTTTTAGTAAAGACCAACTGCGTAAACTTTCTCGATTCTTGCACTCTAAATAAACATTATTAAATTGTTTAAATTCCAGTTTGGACTAAAAATTTATACTTACCAGTACTATAAAATCCAAGTTTGTCAATGATGTAAACATTAAAACTATCTCCTGGATTATTGTCAATTACTTGGATTTCATAATTACTCCATAAGTCGCTATTCCCTGCGGGTGTATTTGGAATTACGTTTTCAAAATCTTTTCTAAATAACTCTTCTTTGTCTTTTGAATCTTTGATGATAATTGAGAAATATTCCATGTTTGCTGCATCTATAGTAGGTCTTTCAATTAGTATGTGGATATTACCGCCAATCGCAACTTCTCTACTCACCTTTATTAATCTATCTAGTTTTTCCTGCAACCACATTTCTTTTCCAGCTGTTCTTCTTAGGTTTGCTATTGATTGTTCCAACGTTTCATAATAGATATTTGTAATAGCTGAGGCATTGTTCCTACCCTCTAATCTCGTTATTCGGTTTTGTTTAATTATTTTTTCTTTACCTATTTTCCATTTACGTTTATGAAATTCGGCATTGTAGGTTTGAGAAAATACAGTTAGACTGGTTAAAATTGTGAGTAGTGTAATAATGGTTTTCATTTTTGGTTAGATTTTATATAATAGTTGGTAAAATAAGCATAAACGTACCAGGGTACATTTATGCTTATTTTACCAACAAGATACCAAACTTAAGATTACGGCCAACAAAAAAGGATAGCGGTTTAGGCTATCCTTTATAATTTTTTTAAACGTATTTCGATTTAGGCGCGTGCCGTCAAGGATTTAAAGAATACAAAAGAGAATCCCAAAAACAACATAAAGTGAAACGGGAACAGACCAAAGTCGTTCAACGGTATGGCACTATACATCCCAAATAGGAAGTAGACCATGAGTGCAAATTCCAAAATCATATTGGGCGATAGTTTTTTAGCCAAATACTTGTTACCTTTCCAGCTCTCCGTAAGGTTATTGATGTTGAATTTTGGGGTACGTACAAACTCGCTACGCTTGCCCATATGGCCCTCTAGCACGGCAATGGAATTGTGTAACGAAAACCCTAAGGCTACAGAGAAAAAAGTGAAGAATAGTTTAATATAGTCCACAAAATTATCAAAACTACTTCCCTGAATACTTTTATAGGTAAACCAATAACAGACAAAAAGAATAATGGTACTTACGATGAAGAAGCTCGTAGCTTCAAAAACCCATCCTAAATGACCGTACATGTTCTTAATGTAGAGCATGGGAATACTCAATAAGGCCACGATAAAAACACATAGGAACATGGAACTGTTCAATAAGTGCATAACCCCGTGAAACTTTGTTTTAAAAGGAATGTTCTTCGCGGTTATAACGCTCCAAACCGTTTTTCTAAAGTTCTCCGCACCGCCTTTGTTCCAACGGAACTGTTGCGAACGTGCCGCGCTGATCACGACAGGAAGTTCTGCCGGAGTTTCTACGTCCTCTAAATATTTGAATTTCCAATTTTTTAACTGTGCGCGGTAGCTCAAATCCAGGTCTTCCGTTAAGGTATCACCTTCCCAGTTACCCGCATCTATAATACAGTCTTTTCTCCAGATACCTGCGGTACCGTTAAAATTGATGAAGTGCCCTTTGGCATTACGCCCTACTTGTTCTAGGGTAAAGTGGGCATCCAAAGCAAAAGCCTGAATCCTCGTTAGGGTAGAGTACTCTCTGTTGATATGACCCCAGCGTGTTTGTACCACCCCTATTTCTTCGTCCTTAAAGTACACTACCGTTTTCTTTAGCCAATCTGCCGATGGAAGAAAATCTGCATCGAATATGGCAATAAAATCCCCTTTCGCTATTTTTAGACCTTCCTTTAAAGCACCTGCTTTAAAACCTGTTCTATTTTCTCGGCGTATATGCTGAATGTCCAGCCCGGTTTCCTTTAACGCCTTAATGCTTTTTGCCGTGTCGATAACGGAGTCATCCGTGGAATCGTCCAACACCTGAATTTCCAATTTACTTTTTGGGTATTCTATTTTTGCGATGTTCTCTAAAAGTCGTTCCATGACATATTCCTCGTTGTAAACGGGAAGCTGTATGGTCACGAAGGGAATTTCCTTTGGATCTAGTAAGTTGTATTTGGGAGCGGTCTGGTTTTGTCTTTTCTGACTTAAATAATTCACCAAAAGATTCAGTTGAGCTAGGCTATAAAAGAAAATCAATAGCAGCGAAATACTGTAAATTGCAATAATGATGTAAGAAATAGTAAGTCCCATATTATTTTATACTGTATTTAAAAATCCAACCCAATATTTTAATGCCCGCAAATATACTACCTTTTACAGTTCCGGACACCTTTGAAACACCAATTCTTTTCTTGTAACGTACTGGTACTTCGGTATATGTCATTTTTTTTCGCAAAACTTTCAATTGCATTTCTACAGTCCACCCATAGGTCTTGTCTTGCATTTCCAATTCCTTGAGCTTTTCGTATTTAATGGCCCTAAAAGGACCTAAATCCGTAAAATTTGCCCTAAAGAACAGGCGCATCAGAAATGTGGCCAACCAGTTGCCAAAAACCTGTTGCGGTGTCATAGATCCTTCTTCTCGCAATTTTTTTCTTCTTGCCCCGACTACAAAATCGATATCATCTTCCAAAATTGGGGCCACTACCTTATCCAACTCTTCAGGATAATCAGAATAGTCTCCATCAATAAATACGATGATATCCGGTTGTTTGGACTGTTGTGCAACATAATCAAGTCCACGGAGGCATGCATAACCATACCCTTTTTGTTCTTCCGTAAGTACCGTTGCTCCAGCGTTTTGTGCATTTTGGATGGTATGGTCCGTAGAATTGTTGTTCACAACAATAATTTCAGCTACGGATTCAGGAAGCTCGTTAATTACTTTGGCAATAGAATCTGCTTCATTAAAGGCGGGGATAATTACTTTAATTTGGGTCATTACTTTAAATCGGATAAACTGTTCTCTTTGGTAAAAGCGCCAAAGCTAGTCCATTCCTTGATTTTTTTTCCATTGCTATATTTTTCGGCAGAAGTAAGCTTCTCATCGCTATATTTAAGACAGTACCCATTTTTTATACCTTTGCTCAACTGGCATTTGTGATTAATACGCCCTTTACTGTCATAAAATAACCACCAATTCACTTTTTCGCCATTTTGGTAGTGCCCCTCTTGGGTACGTACCCGGTATTCGTCGAAAAAATACCAATAACTATCTCTCTTGCCATATTTATAACTTCCTTGCTCGGCAATTCTTCCATTTTCATGATAGAATTTCCAATAATCTGTGGGAACGTTATAGCGCAACCACCCTTCCGAAGCTAATTTTCCGTTAGGGTGATAGGTTTTACTATAGGTTTTATCCTGTGCGTAGGAAGAACAAACGACCAATAAAAAAACTACAACAATGAATGATTTAGGGGACATAGCACTATTTTTTATTTACCAATTCCATCAAATCGGGGTCATTTCCTAACAGAACTTGCGTTGGATTAATACGACCTTCTTCCGGACCGTTTTCCAGTTTTAGTACACCACGTGGACATACGGCCGAACAAACTCCACAGCCTACACAACTAGAACGGACTATATTCTCGCCCTTTTGCGCATAGGCCCTTACATCTATGCCCTGTTCGCAGTAGGTAGAACAATTACCACAGGAAATACACTGACCACCATTCGTAGTAATTCTGAAACGTGATTTAAAACGTTGTACAAAGCCTAAATAAGCAGCTAAAGGGCAACCGAATCTACACCACACCCTATTTCCAAAAATAGGATAGAAGCCCGTACCGATTACACCGGCGAACACGGAACCTATCAACAAGCTGTAAGTATTTTGTACTCCCGATGTTTTGAAGCCCAACACGGTGCCCGTTTCTGAAAAGAAGCTGTACAGGGTCATTCCCGTCATGACCAAGGCGAATAACAATACACTGTGAATCAACCAACGTTCCACTTTCCAAGAAAATAAAGATTTGCTAGAGTGCTGTCTATATGGGTCGCCCAGGGTTTCTGCCAGTCCACCACAGCCACATACCCATGAGCAGTACCATCTTTTTCCAAAAAAGTATACCATTACGGGAACAATGACCAGGGTAAGGATAATACCCCAGAATAAAATGAACATACCAATTCCGCCGCTATTGATGAGCGATTTTAGGTTCCACTGAAAGAAGAAATCATAATCTAGCGGGAAGGCATTTTTAAAATCATAATACGGCATTTGAAGTCTTACCATGATTTCAGGAATTAAAAAGGCGAATACAATCTGAAAAAATAGTACAGAGGTCGTCCGAACTATTTGGTAGATGTTATGACGGTACTTAATGTACATGCGCACGGCCATAACGGTCATAACAACACAATACATAAAACCGTATACAAACCAATGTCCCGCAGGTTTACCGCTAAGGCTTTCACTGATCGGGTCTACCAGATAGGTCCAGTTTACCGCATATTCCGAGCGGAAGTAAAGAATAAGGTAGAAACCTACGAGAAAGATAAACACCAACCACGCAACCCAACCTTTGTTTGTGCTGCTCTCATGGTAGATACCATCGTTCTTAATTCCTTTTTGACCCAATAGTACCACATTGGGGAGTATAAAGAGTAAAGCTCCTATAATTCCTAATCCAAAAGTAAGGAACCACATTAATCCCTTGTTCTCTACAATGAAACCGCTACCCGCTTTTTTTCCAAGTTGGGCAGCCATGTCATGGGGTTTGGTGTAAATGACCTTTTTGTATTCTTTGTTCTTGCGGTGTTGCGCATTTGCTTTTTCTAAGGCATCAGTGATTATAGGTGCAAAGGCCAACATGCCATCAAAGGATTGATTGACAACATTTTTTTCTAAATCCGAAATGAACAAATCGCTTTTTATGCCTTTTTCGTTTACGAATTCACTAAAATCGGTACTTGATATCTTGTAGGTTCCTATTACAGGTAATACGGTAAAAATTGCCAATCCAATCAAAAAAATGACAAGCCCTATATTTTTTATTGTTTTCATTCTTTCGATGGGTTAAGCGTTACTGAAAATTCGTTTCCAACTTTTCTTTTTTGGGTTTATACCGGTTCCAAATTCCGAGTTGTATTTGGCCACTATCTCACCCTCGTATTGTTTGTAGAATTCAGGATCAAAATTCGCATCCTTTAAATACTCCATAACATAATCCACGCTCCTTTCTTCGGTAAGCCATTTGTCAAAAATCTCGTGGCGCATGCGTATCCCAAATGTATTTATACCTAAGAATAATTTAGACTCTTTATGGAAGGCTACGGTAATGCAAATTTTTTCTTTGCTATGGCGCCAATGGAAGTGTTGTTCGTACTCCTTCATTCCCCGTTCGCTAAATACCCAACCATAGGTTTGGTACTCCACATCTAGAAATTTGGCAGAATTGAACCAATGTCCCGGTTTGTATTCCGTTGGATTACCGCACAGTGTTTGCGCTAAAGTTTCGCCCATCATCCTTCCTGTATACCAAACTGCCTCTATTGGTCTTCTGTTGCCAATAGCCTCGTGCTGTTCGGCACAATCTCCGATAGCATAAACGTTTTTGGCACTGGTTTCCAGCAAACGGTTCACCTTTACACCACGTCCTAATTCAATATCGGATTCCTTTAAGAAGTCTATATTAGGAGAAACTCCCGCCGTTAAGCCTACTACATTACAGGCAATGGTATCTCCTTTGTCCGTTACCACCGCTTTTGCCCTTCCATTTTCGTCGGACAAAATTTCAACAAGATTAGTGCCGAGGCGTAAATCTATGTGATGTTCCTGTATGTGTTCGTTGATCAGGGCAGATTCACCTGAAGGTAGTACGCCGTTCCAGAAGCTGTCTTCTCGTACCAAGAAAGTTACGGGTATTTTACGGCTGCGGAGCATCTCTGCCATCTCTATGCCTATGAGTCCACCACCAACGATGACGGCTCTTTTGCAGGTTTCTTTGTCTGGAGCGAATTTTTCAAGATTATCCAAATCCTGTTTGGAGTAAAGTCCTTGTACGCCTGCTAAATCCTGACCTGGCCATCCAAATTTATTCGGTTTAGAACCTGTGGCGATAACCAATTTATCATAATCAATAGCGGTACCATCTGCCAGTTCTATCTTATTTGCACCGGTATGTACGTGCTTTACATAACCTTTAACCAGCTCAATTCTATTCTTTTTCCAGAACCAATTTTCGTAAGGTTGGGTGTGCTCAAATTTCATATGCCCCATATAGATATACATGAGAGCCGTACGGGAGAAAAAATAGTCCGTTTCGGCAGATATGATAGTAATTTTTTTGTCGGAGAGTTTTCTAATGTGGCGCGCTACGCTTACCCCTGAAATACCGTTGCCGATAATAACAATATGTTCCATAAATTGGTTTTGTTGGTTGTTGTGTCGTGCCTAAAGATAATAACTTAACAAAGGATCTTTATTTAGAAAGATTATAAATTTTAGGACGGGGGATTATTTAACAGGTATTCCTGAACTCGATAAATTAGGCAGCTTAGACGAAGTAAATACAGTTGATATATATTAAGGTAACGATTCTTTAAACTCTTAAAATATTCATAAAAAACTGATAGTACTGTAGGGTTGTTAAAATAGTTTCGACCTAGTGGAAAATGCTAATCAATTTATAAAACAACTAAAATGAAAAATACAATAACCATCCTAAGTATAAGCCTATTTTTCTTGGCCGGTGTCAACGCCCAAGATTTAAATAGCTACTTCGCCAGCACAGATAGTTTCTTAAAAGAACATGTTAAGAACGGTCGTGTAAATTATAAAGCAATAAAAAACAATCCTGATGCCCTGGCGTCACTTTTAGCTAATGCAAAGAAAATTTCTGTCTCTAAGACCGATGCAAAGAATTACCAAGCTTTTTGGATAAACACCTACAATTTGTTGGTCATAGATGGTATTGTAAGAAACCATCCATTAAAATCTCCCTTGGACGTCAACGGGTTCTTTGAAAAGAAAAAACATGAGGTAGGTGGGGAGAATATAACACTTAACGATATTGAAAATAAATTGCTCAGGGCCAATTTTCCTACCGAAGCCAGATTTCACTTTGTGCTCGTTTGCGCAGGTTTGGGTTGTCCACCAATAATTAATTCGGCATACCAACCGTCAACGCTTGATGCGCAGTTGCAAAAGCAGACAGTAAAGGCGCTAAATGATAATAACTTTATCCGTGTGAACAAGAACAAGGTTCAAGTTTCTCAAATATTTGAATGGTATAAAGGTGATTTTGAGCAAAATGGCTCGGATTTGGTAGACTTTATCAATGCCTACAGAACAGAGCAACTTCCGGACAAGAGTAGAGTGTCCTATTATCCATACGATTGGACCTTGAACGAGGTCAAATAAAACAATAAATAACAACTTAAATAACTAGTAATGAAATCATTAAAAAGAAATTTATTTCTTGCAGGAACTCTATTGGCTTTTTTTAACGGAGTTTCGCAAGACAGTTTACAGCAAAAAAGTAATATTCAACAGTACACACCCTCTAAATTAATAGGTAAAGGTCAAGTTGATATCAAATGGTTCAACAACCTTTACACACAAACGGAAAGTACATTTACCGATGGTGAGGAGCCTAGACAATCATTTTTTACTTCTACCTTTGAATTCTATACCGGAGTAGGACGTAATAACAGGGTAAATCTGGGTTTTATCGCGAGGTTGCGTTCTAACGTAATCAGTTCACAGAATGATGAAAGGGGCGCTTTAGATGTCTTTAGCTTCAGTGGTGACGACAATTCCCGTTCAGGTCTAACGGCTTTTGCCCCATCTATTAAGTTTGTGCCTTTTGCTTCTGTCAGTAATTTTTCAATTCAAAGTTCACTCTTTATACCATTGATAGATAATGAAACTGAAAATGGCGTATTCTTGGAGCAGAACGGTTTTGTTTGGCAGAATCGCTTATTTTACGATTACACCTTTCCCGGAAACAAATGGCAATTATTTACAGAATTGACAACAGAGCTTAATTTTGGAGACCAAGATGAAAGCTTTGCAAATAATAGCTTAAATATAAATCCGGGGGTATTTATCAGTTATTTCCCAAGTTCTAAATTCACGGTTCTTGCTTTGGTCCAACATTCTCAACGTTTAGATCTAGGAAATGATTTTGCTCAAGATTTTACCGCTGTCGGCGGAGGTGCTAAATACCAATTGACCAAAGCATTGAATGTGGAAGTTTTATACACCAATTTTGTAAGAGGAAGTAATACAGGTCTTGGAGAAACCTTTAACATAGGATTACGAGGTATTTTTTAAAAGAACCCCTTAAAAAAACTAAATTAGGAGTCGTAATATTCTAACATGAGAAAATTAGGACTCCTTTTCATTTGCTTTATTCAATTCTCCTGCACCAGTGATGCTCAGGAGAAAATAAACGGGGTAAGCTTCGTTGCTTCCAGGGATAAGGCAACTCAGGCACAAGTAAACGAGGTGCTTAATATCCATGCCAACAGTGCCGCCGTGATGCCCTTCGGTTTTATGCGGGAAATTGCAAGTCCCGAAATTATTTTCGATACGGATAGGCAATGGTTCGGAGAAACCAGTGAAGGTGCCAAGCAGTACATAGCGCTCTTACAAAAGAACGGAATAACGGTAATGTTAAAACCTCAAATTTGGGTGTGGAGGGGAGAGTTTACGGGTACCATAATGATGGAAACTGAAGAAAATTGGAAGAAATTGGAAAACTCTTACGATAAGTTCATTTTGAATTATGCGGCCTTGGCTGAAGAAACATCGGTGCCTATTCTTTGTATAGGTACGGAACTGGAAAAATTTGTTGAGAGTAGACCGGATTATTGGTTGCAGTTGATAAAGAAAATACGAGCTATCTACAACGGTAAGTTAACCTATGCAGCCAATTGGGACGAATATAAAAGAACGCCGTTTTGGAAAGAACTGGATTATATAGGGATTGATGCCTATTTTCCCCTGTCAGATGCAAAGACCCCAACAATTAAAGAGTTGCAGCAAGGGTGGAAACCATGGAAAGAGAAAATATCGGAGGTATCCTTGGCCAATGATAAGCAAGTGCTTTTTACGGAGTTTGGTTACCGCAGTATGGATTACACTGCCAAAAAACCTTGGATGGTAGACAATAATGAAGACAACGTAAACTTGGTGGCTCAAGCAAATGCAAAAGAGGCCATTTTCAATGAATTTTGGTCAGAAGATTGGTTCGCCGGTGGGTATGTGTGGAAATGGTTCATAAAACATGAAACATCCGGTGGCGCATTGGATAACCGGTTTACTCCACAGAACAAACCGGCGCAAGAGGTCATTGGAGATTATTATAAAACCTTTAAAAATTGAAAAGAATTCTTGCATTAGGTATTGGTTTATTGCTATCCTGTTCGGACGATTTACCAGAAGACAGTTACCTATCTTCCTTTATCGGCACTAAAGAAATTGTTGTGGATAATGTTATAGCCTGTGCGGCAAGTAATCCGAATGACGATTTGGTAAGCGTTTTTCTATATCCTAGACCGGGCGTAACCAACATTCAATACTTTGAAGCGATTGATGAGGGTATAGAGAAAACGGATTTTGACGCATATCAAATAAAGGTTTCACCGTTATTGGATGTTTTCAATGGTTTTTTACAGAAGTTTGAAGTTGCGATTGATTAAGAAAAATGGGTAATTGTGAGTTTTGAGGAAGATGGAAAAATACATTTATCCAATCCTATCCGAATAAAGAACAAAAGAAAACCTACGGAGTATATTGCTACCAATGTAAGTGTGGAGTCTAATACAATAAATCCTTTGATTAGCTGGGAAGACGGACTTTACGACGATACCAAGATATATTTTCAAGTGATTACGGACGCTAATAATAATCTCATTTCCGGAACCTACACCTTTGATAGATTCTTTAGATTTTATGAATTGGACAATGTGGTGCTGAATATTACACCTAGAACACCGGACAGTCTGCAGCCTTGTCTCACCTATGGTATTACACTATTAGCCATAAGTGAGGATAATTGGGTGAATCTATTTTCCACAAGAAATTTTACACCCTAATTACATTCGGTTAGCGCTGTGATACTTTTCAAGGAACTAAGCCCTATTTTTGTAATCTAGCCATAGTTCAATGATTACCAGATATGTAATATATTTTCTGTTGTTTCTTTGTCCGTTTCTGAACGCACAGGAAGGAATAGTGCAGGATATAAAAATCCAAGGGACGAAAAGAACAAAACCTTCTTTTGTCAAAAATGTGGTAGAATTAAGAGAGGGGATGATTTTGGACTCCACACTCCTCGAGAAAGACATGACCCGTCTCAAAAGGCTTCCCTCCATATCGCATGCATACTATCAAGTTTTTCCTGCTGTTGGAGGCAATTATAGCGTTACTTACGGCATAGAAGAAAACTTTACACTCATACCTTTTGCTAATCTCTTCAGTTCCGCGAATGACGATTTTGCCTTTAGGGTAGGGCTCCAAGAGTTCAATCTTTTTGGTAGGAACGTCACCTTGGGAGGCTTTTATCAATATGATATTTTTAATTCTTACGGACTAAGCTTTAGGGCGCCCTATCTGTTCAGTAATAAGTTTGGCTTAGCGCTCAATTACAATAGTTTTACCACACAGGAACCTGTATTTTTTGATAACGATACGGCGGATTACCGCTACAATAACGAGGGTTTTGAAGTTTTAGGGCTTTATGAAGTTAATTTTAAAAACAGATTGGAGTTGGGTATAAGTTTCTTTACGGAAGATTATGATTACCTGTTCGGTGCCACTAGTCCTGGAGTCCCACAAGAGCTATCCGTAGATAAACATCTTTTTAAGCTTATTTATAATTTTGATAATGTCAACTACCATTATCAATACCTCTCCGGTTTCAAGAGCAGTCTAAATCTTCAGTATGTTGGGAGTACGGATAACAATCTCCCTGATTTTTGGATTGGCTTTAATGATTTTTCCTACTACCACCGCGTTGGTGAAAAGGGCAATTGGGCAAGCCGTCTTCGCCTAGGTCTTGCCAGTAACGTAGATACCCCATTTGCGCCCTTCACGGTAGATAATAATTTGAATATTAGAGGAGTCGGGAACACAATTGACAGAGGTACGGGGGCCATTGTCTTAAATACGGAATATAGACATACGTTGATAGATAAAGATTGGTTTGTTTTGCAGAGTAATGTCTTTATCGATGGCGGCTCTTGGCGAAATCCAGGTGGGGATTTCGGGGATTTTAGTGACAATCAAAATATTAGGATTTATCCAGGGGCAGGACTACGTTTTATGCACAAAAGAATTTTCAATGCCATCTTTAGGATTGATTATGGATATGGTATTACAAAAGACGCAGATAGAGGTATTGTTTTTGGCATAGGGCAGTATTTTTAATGATATTTGTTACTGGAACACGAAACCATTACCATGCGATTTAAACTATTTCTATTTATCATAGCATTATTTGCTTTTAATGGTCTTTCCGGTCAAGTAAGAATCGATACCGTTATAGCAAAAAAAGGAGACGGTATCTTTTCTATATTAAGAAACGCCGGTATGGATCCCGCTACACATTACGAAGAATTCTACAAGTTAAACGAGAAACATATTCGCAATGGCAGTGAATTGATCAACGGTAAAAAATACCTCTTGCCGGATGCTCCGGATTCTTTTAAAAATAGGGGCACTAGAATAGTTGTTAATGAGCAGATAGAAAAGCCTATTTTCGATAAGGAGCTATCCAAATTGGCAGTTAAGGATAGCACCTTGAAACATTCGGTTTATTACATTATGTATTCACCTAATTTAAGCGATGGGGATATTTCGGAGCGCTCTAATAATTTCATTATTCAAATGGCCAAAGAGTTGTTGGTAAGGAGTGCTAAAGTTTATATTTTGGAAGGTGCATCAAGCACAGATAATCCTAGAAAGGAGGCCGCAGATAAAGATTTTGGTTTATTGGAGTTAGGGGAGTATTCCGGGGTCATAAATAAGAAGTATTTAATGAATAACGGGAGTTATCAACGCGTACTAGTACTACAAGAATTGAACGGAAGTGCTAGGAATTACGCCGTTAATGTGAGTCATTATAGTTCAAGTAAGGAGGGTCTTGCACTGGCCGGTAATTTGCAAAAGAGTATCAGAAAGTATGCTGCGAAGAGAACGGACGTAAAAAAAGGTATCTCCATCTTTGATGATGAGATTGGTATTTACCTTGCTAAGAACATCTTAGCCCCAGTGACAATACTTTCATTGGATAGCGGAAAAAAAGCCCTTGAAAAGGGTATTGAGGTAAAAGCAGGGAAAACCTGTTTGGCCAAGATGATTATGGAAGGTATAGCTAAGGATTATGCTCAGAATAGCAGTGGTGGTTAATGTAAATCTTGTTCCTTTTAGTGCGGCATGAACTTTGTTTAATGTAGTTACAATGAAAACGTTTTACATCGGTATTTTCCTGCTCCTTTCTGGCAATCTACTTGCTCAGGATTCCTTGAAGACCGTTACCGCGGAAAAAGGGGATGGGGTCTTGTCCTTGCTAAGAAAACAAGGAATAAATCCGTACGAGGCGTACGAATCGTTTATTCAGCTGAATATAGACAACTTAAGGGATAGCGTTCACTTATATGAAGGGCGAGATTACCTTGTTCCAAGAGTAGTTTTGGACACGGTACCTGTCGTAGATTCCATACAGGAACAGACCAAGAAAATAAAAGAAATTGAAGCAATGACCGTTTCCATTTTTGGAGAAAAACACGAAAAAGTGTTATCCAAAAGCGAAAGGCTCAAAGGAGCGGTCTATTATTTGGTTTCCGGACATGGTGGCCCAGACCCTGGCGCTATGGCCGTATATAAAGGAAAATCTATTTCTGAAGATGAGTACGCCTATGACATTACGTTACGGTTGGCCAAAGAGTTAATGGCCCATGGCGCTCAGGTTTATATTATTATTAGAGATGAGAATGATGGTATACGGGATGAGCGTATTTTGGAAATAGATAGAGATGAGGTTGCTTATCCTGATAAAAAGATTCCCTTAAACCAAGTAGCGCGTTTAAAACAGCGGGTAGAAATCATCAATAAGCTTTACAAAAAGAATAAGGGCAAATACCAACGCCTAATTGTCACTCACATAGATAGTAGAAGTCAAGGTCAAAATATCGATGTCTTTTTCTATCATCACGAGAAAAGTAAGAACGGTAAAAAATTGGCGGAAAATATTCATCGGACTTTTCAAAAGAAGTATAAAAAATATCAACCTAACCGAACCTATTCGGGTACATTTGAAGATAGAACTTCCCTGTATTTGGTAAAGAAAACACATCCGGCAATGACGTTCATAGAAATAGGGAATATCAAGAACAAGAAAGACCAGAAAAGAATTTTGGTACCGGATAATAGGCAGGCATTGGCAAAATGGATTTCCGAGGGCGTGCTACAAGACTTTGAACAAGAGTAACTTTTATAGGGCGATGTGTTTTACGTAATACCGATGGAGCGTATCTGGTCCTGCGCCGAAGAAATGTTTTAGATGTATCATTCCAAAATGCCATTGTAAGGCCAATACGCCCTTTTTGTCATATCTTCTAGAAGAAGTGGTCACGGTGTTGTTAAGCACTTTAAAATCAGCCATTTTATAGATTCTTCTAATGAATTCGTTGTCCTCATATATTCTATAGGACTCGTTAAATCCATTGGCTTTTTCAAATAAGGTTTTGAGGATGAATAGCGATTGGTCTCCACCACGACATATCTGTGTATTTAAGCGCGTAAACCAAGCAAAAATATCTAAAAATAGGTGGGTAGTATCAAATTTCATACGAAAACAACCTACTTTAAAACCTTCGGTATAGGCGTGCAAAATTTCTAGGTCAAAATCTTTGGGCGGTAAGGTATCTACATGTAAAAAATACAAGATATCACCAGTGGCAATCGCTGCTCCGACGTTCATCTGTAAAGCTCTCCCTTTTGAGGTTGAAATTACTCTGGCGCCCGCTTCCGTGGCTTCTTTTACGGTAGTATCTTCACTACCTCCATCAATGACCAGTACTTCCTTTACCTGGTTTGAAGAGGCATTATTTTTAATACTCAGCAGCACTTTTTTTATATAATCCTCTTCATTAAGAACTGGGATTATAATACTGATCTGTGGGAATTTTATGGTCATTTAAAACAAACTGATTGTGCTAGTAGTGGTACAAACAGTACTAACCTTACAGTTGTTTTATCAATTCGCTGAATAATTTTACCATTTTTGGTTCTGTCTCGCCGGCAATGGCAATAATCTCCCCGATATCCACGGGTTTCAGATTATCAGGGTCACATTCATCGGTCAATACGGAGACCGCTACAATGGGCAGTCCCAAGTGATTGGCTACGATTACTTCCGGAACGGTACTCATGCCCACGGCATCCGAACCTAAAATTTTAAGCATCCGATACTCCGCCTTTGTCTCTAACTGAGGTCCCACAACCGATGCGTAGACACCTTTCTTTAAGGATATGTTATGTGTAACGGCGATATTTTCCAATTTTTCGCGCATTTCCAAATCATAAGGCTCCGACATGTCTGTAAAACGTTCCCCGAACTCCGCTACGTTCTTAAATGCTAGGGGCGAACCACCTTGCAGGTTAATGTGATCTTCAATGAGCATAATATCTCCCTTTTTAAAATCCAGGTTAATTGCCCCAGCAGCATTGGAAATGAAAAGTTTTTTAATACCCAGCATATGCATCACGCGTATGGGATAGGTAATATCCAGAAAATCATAACCCTCGTATAAATGAAAGCGACCTTGCATTACCACCACTTTTTTACCTTCAATGGTGCCAAAAACCAGTTTGCCGGTATGAAACTCAACGGTGGCCAATGGAAAAAAGGGGATATGGTTGTAATGCGCCTCTATAGGCTCCTGAATCTCATCTACTAGCCTGCCTAATCCAGTTCCCAATACAATTCCAAATTCTGGGGCATCAAAACCCTTGTTAATAAGATAATCAACGGATTCCTGTAATTGTTTCTTAGTCATTTTTCATATGTTTTAAATACGGCTCAAAAGCCTTAATGTCTTTAATATCTTCATAATGGTCTACATCGTTCTTTTCTGAAAGCAATTGTAAACGCTCTTCCTTTAAATCCTTCAAGGTAGCCTCCAAAACGGTTTCCGTTCCCCAATCCTTAGCATTAAAAAGCGTATCTTTATATTTCTTCATTCCCAGAAGATAGTAGCCACCATCCAATGCGGGCCCTACGACGTAATCGTTTTTTTCTAAAGCTTTAAAGGCTTTTTCAAGATCCTGTTGGTTAAGGTCGTGCATGTCACTTCCAATAATAATTATCCGGTCAAACCCTTTTTCGAATCCGTCTTTAAATGCGTTCGCCATGCGTTCGCCTAAAGTGGCTCCCTCTTGTAATTTTTTATCAAAAATAGTAGGTTCCCAAATATCATTTTCCCAGATTTCCTCGGAATAATAAACCGCCTTGGTAGCATAAAGGTTTTTAGTAATGCTCGCCGTATGTCCTAAAAGAAATTTGTAGATTTCCAGAGCGGTATGATCACCTACCTTAGCTGCAAGTCTTGTTTTGCATTTTCCTAGCTCCGGATTTCGCGTGAATATGAGCAGGAGATTTTTTGAATTAACGAGATGAAAATCAACGGTTTTTTCATCTTTCACTTCTTTTTTAGTTTGTAGTATTCCCAAAAATAACTGGTATTTATAGTTTTTTAAATCGATTTACTCTTTGGTCTTGTCATAGACCTTGATGCCTTTGGTCAATAATTTCCCCCAATGCTTACTAAAAGCGTGAACGCTATCGGTCTTTTGATTGTTGAGATTATAAACGGGACGACCCGTATTTTTCCAATCAAAAATACCTCCGTAGAGATTCTTTACGTTGCGGTAGCCCATATCCATAAGTTTTTCGCCTATATTTTCTGAACGTACCCCAATGGAACAGTAGACAACGATAGTAGCTTCCTTGTACAGTATTTTAGAACGCACCCTATCTTCGTCAAATTCTTTGTGACCTACCCAAATGGCATTTTTTAAATGGCTCACCTCGTATTCCTCTTTTTTGCGCGTATCTAAAAGTATGGTTCCCTTGGCAGATGCTAGATCGTTGGTATAGATGTAGGGAACCGACTCCTTATTGAATTTTTTCAGTGTTCGGTCCAGCTTATACTGCGACCAAATGCTGTGGCCAAACAATAAAATAGAAAGGAACGTAAGAAAAGGTTTCATTAAATCGCTACTTTAGTTTTGTAAAGGTACTATTTTAGAGGTGCTTTACCATCAGTGCAAAAGCCAAATAAATGTATAAATAATGAAAATTAAGTACATCAATATTCTAGTTCTTATACTTCCGCTGGTAATTTTTTCCTGTAAGGATAATACTGATAAGCCTTTGAAAAATGAGGTGTCAAAGAAAGAATCCTACTATACGGAAGCGTATCGCCCGCAGTACCATTTTACGCCAGAGGAAAAATGGATGAACGATCCAAATGGACTCGTTTACCAAGACGGCACCTATCATTTGTTCTATCAGCACTATCCCGATAGTACGGTTTGGGGGCCTATGCATTGGGGCCATGCCGTGAGCAAGGATATGATGCATTGGAAGCACAAGTCCATAGCCTTATTTCCGGACGACAATGGCCTAATATTTTCCGGTAGTGCCGTAGTGGACGTGAATAATACTTCGGGTTTCGGAACTGTGGACAACCCGCCTTTAGTGGCCATTTTCACCTATCATTTAATGGCGGGAGAAAAAGCGGGCAGAAAAGATTTTCAGACACAGGGCATTGCCTATAGCTTGGATAATGGTGATAGTTGGACCAAGTACGAGGGTAATCCTGTAATAGGTAATGACGGCATCAAGGATTTTAGGGACCCTAAGGTATTCTGGAACGAGGGATTGCAATTGTGGACAATGCTTTTGGTGGCCGGGGACCATATGCAGGTTTGGAATTCGCCCGACCTAAAAAAATGGAACCAGGTGAGCGAATTTGGAAAGGATAAAGGAGCGCATGGCGAAGTTTGGGAATGTCCGGACATGTTTCCTTTAAAAGTAGAAGGGTCGGCAGAGGAAAAATGGGTGTTGTTGATCAGCATCAATCCAGGTGCTCCGAACGGAGGAAGCGGAACGCAATATTTTGTGGGCGACTTTGATGGAGAGACCTTTACGACTGATCAAGTAGCAACCAAATGGGTAGATTTGGGTAGGGATAATTACGCCGGTGTAACGTACAACAACACCCCGAATAACGAACGTATTTTTATAGGTTGGATGAGCAACTGGGACTACGCTCGCGATACCCCTACCGAAAAATGGCGTAGTGCTATGACGGTGCCAAGAAAATTGTCCTTGCAAAAGAACAACGATGTCTACGAGCTTATAAATTATCCGTTGGCAGCCTTGGACACCATCGTGGAAAAAGGCTCAAAAGAAGTAGATTTCACGGTAGGTCCGAGCCAAACGGAAACGATGGAGTTACAGCAGAACAACCAGTCGGAGATCCACTTTAATACTTCTGCAAGAGCGTTTCAAATGCGTCTAAAAAATAAGCTAGGGGATAGCGTGGTAATTACCCTAAATGGTGCTGACGGTAAAATAACGTTTGACCGCACCGCATCTGGTGTAAAGGATTTTGCCGCTAATTTTGCCTTAGGTCTCCAGACCATGTCCGTTCCTAATTTACCCGAGGGTGAGGTGGAGTTTAGGATACTGTTGGATAAATCTTCTATTGAGCTTTTTGTAAACAAAGGGCAGTACGTAATGACGAACCAAATATTTCCTAGAGATTCTTTTACGATTTTGAAGGTGAAGAACCTATCAACGGATAGCTTACGGTTAAATAGCCTTAGCGAAAATAAGGTGAAGCGAATATGGGATTAGTTGTTAAAAATTGATAGAAAATAAGGGATAATTATCGGGATGGGTGATTCTAAGATACTACATGGAAGAAAGATTTAACAAATTTGAGGATATTCCACTGGCTCTAGAGGATAATATTAATATGTTCGTTCCTAATGAGGCAATAGTCATTTACGAAGGAAACTTTAAGCTCAGGATTTCTGAAAACACCATACCAATTCAAGCTTCTGGTATTATTGAAATACGTTGGCAGCCTACAATAGTGTGTCGGTTTGAATGTACTTATGAGAAATCTAGTTCTTTTAGATTTCTTGATTTCATAAGTGCTAAGGATGTAGAGTTGATATTAAATCCGCAGATTGCTTTTAAGGTTTACCTCGTTCGTTCATCATCAGAAGATAACTTTTTAAGGGGAGAATTTGTTGAAATGCCTTTTTTTGGTAATTCTTTAGAAGAAGTAGAATATGTTTCTTTTTCAATACCCAATTTAAGAGGTTTTCTGGGAAGTAAGATTAAGAGAGACAATGAGCATGGGGTTATTTTTCCAAGAGAGAGAATAGTATTTTCAAATAACAGGTTTGAAATAATACTTGAAATGAGATTTAAATATGCTGAGCATGTCAAGGCGCTTAATAATGAGGGTGGCCATCTTTTGCTGTATAATGGAACTATAAGGAAAAAAACTCAAAGCCATAAATTAAATGTCGAGGAACTTAATGGGCAGATTCGCTGCTTAAACTTTTTCTTATCTTTCGTGAATGGGCGAAGAATTTGTGCTATGTTTTTCAACGGGAAATTAAATGATGACTCTGTTTGGTCAAGTTTTAAGTATAATGGCACGGAAAATTTTTCTACGAGACATTTTAGGTGGGCGATACCAAATATTAAATTACTAGACCTACAGACTCTTTACACGAATTTTTATGACATTTGGAGGTCAGGAAGTGATAAGAACTTTTTAATTTTTGCAGTTAAATGGTATAACGAGGCGAACATGAATGAGGTTTCGGCTGATACAAGACTCATTATGGCACAGACGACCTTGGAATTAATATATAATTGGTGGATAATTGAAAAGCACAAGCTAATTTCTATAAAAGATGCTAATAATTTGAAAGCAGAGAATAGGATAAGACTAGTGCTCGCGCAAATGGGTATGTCTTATGATATTCCAGAGGAATTTCAAGGGCTAAACCGTTTAAGAAAAAAAAGTACAGTTGAAGATGGGCCTCACTCGATAGTATATTTACGGAATTCCTTGGTTCATTCTAATACGTCGAAAATGAATAATATTAACAACCTCGATAAGCACGTACGAGCTGAGGTGGTCATGTTAGCCAATTGGTATATTGAACTGGCATTACTTAAAATATTAGATTATAATGGGACTTATAATCGTCGAATGATGGGACCTAAGCAGGTGCCATGGGCTACAAAGAGATAGAGGGCACCAATGCTAATGTCAAGATTTTTAAATCGCCTAACTGTACATCAACCGCACAGCTAAAAACAAAAAATCCTCACTATTGCGAGGATAAATTTTGGTGCCTCCAGCCCCGACACTTCGGGGGAACCAAGGCTATTGTTTTTTTAAAATGGTCGTAAACAAAAAATCCCCGCTATTGCGAGGA
>NZ_MDGN01000065.1:0-75750 GCF_002742365.1 Maribacter sp. 4U21 | reverse complement strand
TACATTTTCTTTTACTGCTACGGACATACCTAATTTTTGTACAAATATACGAACTAAATTGTACCTGTGCGGGGTTGAAATGGCGTGGCTGATTCGAACAAAAATGAAATTTTTTGTTGGGCGGTATCAAGGTTATTTTCTGCTTCTAATAATTTCAGCAAGCAATTTTTTGGCTCTTAACAATTTTACTTTAACATTGTTCATAGGTTCGTTGAGTTTGTCCGCTATATCGGCATAACTCAGTTCATTGAAGAACCTTAGGTTTATCACTTCTTGGTAATGCGGTTTAAGCTTTTTTATGTCCCGTAGCAGATTCGCTAAATTCTGTTCTTGAATAAGCAGGTCTTCCATGGATGGCGCGTTATCCAGTACTTTTCGGATGGCTTCGCCACTGCCGCTAGTATTTAGGACGCTCCTTTTTCTTTTACGTACAAGATCTATATGAATGTTTTTGGAAATGGCTATGAGCCAAGTCTTAAATACGTAAGCGTCGTCGTACGTATTAATCTTGTCAAAAGCTTTGGAGAATGTCTGTATAGTAATGTCTTCGGCATCATTTTCGTTTTCTGTGCGCTTTAATTGAAAACCGTAGACATCGTTCCAAAAAGTATCTAAAAGTTTACTAAAGGCTATTTGGTTGCCTTTTTTTGCTTTCGCGATAATGTCGTCCAGAACTTCCTTATTGTCCAATCAGAAAATGTTAATATGCCATTATGAGTTTAGTAGGCTTAAGCCATAGCCAGGTTTTAGGCTACAATATCTTTTTTACAGTCCTGCTCACTGGGAAGTTTTCCGCACATGCCGCAGGCTTCACCATCCTTATTTAGGAAAGGGCTTTGGCTTGCGCAAGTGCCTGCGAATTTCCCGTCTTTCTTTGCCCATAATTTTATGGCTATACCAGAAAATGCAAGTGCCAGAAGACCAATGGTGAGAAGAATAAGTTTCATAAACTGAATTTTTAACAAAGATAAAAAAATAAAGCCCCGAACAGGGGCTTTATGATTACTTTAATATGTGGGTTCTAGTAAGATATGTTCGCAACTATATTATCGACGGTAGGATTTAGATTTCCACCTTCGGGTTCAATGGTGATGTAGCTAACCGCATTTTCAGCATATGGAAGCGCCATTAGATTTTGACCGTTCGCAGCTTCTTGAATTATGCCTAAGTTCAACATTTCCCCGTTGACTTCCGCCCACATCTGAAAACACTGGTTCTCTGGTAGATTAGGAAGTTTGCTTACGTTGATATAAGAAAGCTTCTTTACAGGGTTAATGTAGGCAACAGCTTTTAGTTCCTTGGCTTTTCTGTTACCATTTACATTATATTTTTTTGTCTGGGGATTGTTAAGCACAATAAATTGGTTCCTAACATCTTCTAACTGCTGTTTCATGTCCGCTTCTAAAAGTTTTATTTTATTGCTAACAACAGTATTTTCTTCTTGCAGATTCTGATTCTGGTTGTAGAAGAAATAAGAGGCACTTGCAAACATTACTGCCGCCACACTTGCCGCAATAGCATATCTGAAGAATTTTTTTCTTCCGTTTCTCTCGGACCTAATCCTTGCTACAATCTTTTCCTTAAGTCCCTCTGGAGACTTTATAGCATGCAATTTCGCGAAGGTCTCCAAATTATCCTGAAGCTCGTTATATGTATTCCTAACTTCGGGATACATGGCTATATATTGCTCTACACGTAAGGTTTCCATCTCCCTGGTATTCCCTAAAAGATATTTTTCCAGTAAGTCGGACTCTAGGAATGTTTTTATTTTTTCTTTCATTGTACTAAATTTAATAAGAGTGCTAGCATAGCCGGACCATAAATCTTTCCTAATTCTCTTAGTCCTATCTTTAATCTGGACTTTATGGTTCCTAATGGAATGTCCAATTCGTCACTAGCTTCTTGTTGCGTCATACCTTGAAAAAATAATGCTTCTAACACTATTTGGTACTTTTCTTCAATCTTTTCTAGATTCTCTTGAATGTCCATTAATTCTGGCCGTGTGCTTTCTACACCTAAGGTATATACGTCAGAAACATCAATTTGGATTTCCTTATCGGATTTTGTGTTTACACTCCTAAGTTTATCTATAGCGGTGTTTCTAGTAATTCTGAACAACCATGTAAATAGTTTGGCTTTAGAAGGGTCATAGGAGTCTGCCTTCTTCCATATTTTCACGAAACTCTCTTGGAGCACATCTTGAGCCAGCTCTTGATCCCGAACTACTTTATTGGCTACACCTAGTAACGTATCACCATAATTATCATATAGTAACGCAATGGCTTTGTCATTGCGCTCTTGCAATAATTCAACGATATGTTTTTCAAGTAGTGTACTCATAATGTAAAGATGTGCCTAAAGTTTTTTAGGACAAACATCCAAACGGCTTTGTCTCTTCGTATATGGATAAACGCTAATTTATAAAATTGATTGTTAAAGAAGCGTTTTCTAAAAATATATATCTCATAAGTGATTAGCTGGTAACTGCTCACTTAGTTTTTGGTTAGTTTGGTTTGGTATAACCCTCGTAATTCTATTGCGAGGGTTATTTTATGACATTAACTTCAGGTTGAATACTAATTCCAAATCTAGTATATACTTCCTTGATAATGGTATGGGCCAGGTCTAGAATTTCTTTTCCGGAGGCACTATCATAGTTCACCAGTACAAGGGCCTGTTTAGTGTGTACACCGGCGTCGCCAAGGCGTTTACCCTTAAAACCGCACTGTTCAATAAGCCAACCTGCCGGTATTTTAAAGGCTGATTCGGAAACTTTATAAAAAGGTGCTGCGGAGTGTTTTTCAATAAAACGTTCAAATTCACTTTTGGTAATGATCGGGTTCTTGAAGAAACTGCCGCTATTTCCCAGGTTCTTAGGATCCGGTAGTTTACTATTTCTTATGGCAATTACGGCGTTGGAAATATCTTTTATGGTCGGGTTGAGGATATTTCTTTTTTGCAACTCGTCCTCAATAGCGCCATAACCCGTGTTCAGTTTATGATTTTTTTTGCTCAGTTCAAAAGTCACTGCGGTAATTACGAAGGCATCTCTACCTTCTGATTTGAAAAAGGATTCTCGGTAACCGAATTTACAGTCCTCTTTGGAAAATTCTTTTATTTCCTGATTGTTTCGGTCCATTGCTTCGCAAGAGACAAAAGTATCCTTAAGTTCAACACCATACGCTCCAATATTTTGAACAGGTGCGGTACCTGTATTGCCCGGTATAAGTGACATATTTTCCAGTCCGCCAAAATCTTGCTCCAGCGTCCAAAGTACCACTTGGTGCCAGTTTTCACCGGCCATAACTTTGATTTTTACGTGATTGGCATTCTCAGAAATAATTTCTTTTCCTTTAATGTTCACATGGATGACCAAAGCCTTAATGTCATTGACTAGAAGCATATTACTACCTCCACCCAGAATAAATTTTTCTGGATAGTCTACTAATTGCAGCGCATTACGTAACTCTTCCACACTTGTAACTTCAACAAAAAACTGTGCTCTGGCGTCAATTCCAAAAGTGTTGAAGTTTTTTAAGGAAAAATCTTTTTTGATTTGCATTATCCAATGTAACTTTTTAAAGCCTCTCCTAAAATATGAACGGCTCTTTTAAGACTTTCTTGGTCTAGAACGTAAGCAATTCTTATTTGATTTCTTCCCAGTCCCGGTGTAGCGTAAAAGCCAGCTGCTGGGGCCACCATGACCGTTTCATTATTTACCCTAAAATCTTCTAGAAGCCATTGTGCAAAATCATCGGCATCTTCTATAGGCAGTTCTGCAATACAATAAAATGCACCATTGGGTTTTGCTACTTTAACCCCATCCAACTTCTTTAGCTCGGTAATCAACAAATCCCTTCTGGAGACATATTCCTCAATAACATCGTCAAAATAGCTTTGCGGAGTTTCCAAGGCCGCCTCGCTTGCAATTTGGGCGTAGGTGGGAGGCGAAAGACGTGCCTGACCAAATTTTAAGGCCGTTTTTATGACCTCTTTATTTTTTGATACTAAAAAGCCTATTCTTGCCCCACACATACTATATCTCTTTGAAACGGAATCTACTATGATGGCATAATCGTCCAATCCCTCCTCTTGCAAGATGGAATAGTGCGATGCGTTGTCATAGGTAAACTCCCTATATACTTCATCGGCAATAAGAAATAAATCATGTTTTTTTACGATTTCCGCTAGTTTTTGAATCTCCTCTTTGCTGTACAGATAACCCGTTGGGTTACCAGGATTGCAGATTAGTATCGCTTTGGTCTTAGGGGTTATCAATTTTTCGAAATCCGCGATAGGAGGAAGTGCAAAATTATCTTCAAGTTTTGATACAACGGGGACAACCTTTACCCCAGCAGCGGTTGCAAACCCATTATAATTGGCATAAAAAGGCTCCGGTATAATTATTTCATCCTCGGCATCTGCAATCGAGGCCATAGCGAAGGAAAGAGCTTCGGAACCACCTGTGGTTACAATAATATCACTTGCATTGACCATAATCTCGTTTCGCTGGTAGTAAGCTGCTATCTTGGTTCGGTATGCTTCCGAGCCTTCCGTTCTGCTGTATTCCAAAACGCTAAGCGTATTGTTCTTTACAGCGTCCAGTGCAATCTGCGGGGTTTTAATATCAGGTTGACCGATATTCAGGTGAATGACCTTAGCTCCTTTTTTCTTTGCATTTTCGGCATAGGGAACTAGCTTTCTGATGGGCGACTCTGGCATGGAACGCCCTTTCTGGGAAACGGATGGCATAAACTTTAATTTTTAACAAAAGTGGTAAATCATAGTGGATCTTACAATAGTAGTGAGGTTTATTTGTCCTGTAACCACAGAACTGTTAAAACGCCGTGATGAAAGGAAAAATGTTGTAACTTGAAGAGAGTTAATCAATTGGATAATAAGATGTCAACACATTCTTCGCGGCTACAGCTATTGTTTGTTCTGTGCTTTCCACTACTTTTCTTTTCCCAAAACTACGAGATGGTGAAGGGACAGCAGGTAGAAAAAATTAAATTTGAGTTGATCAATAATTTAATGGTCGTGCCAATTGAGGTCAACGGAACAAAATTGTCCTTTATTATGGATTCCGGTGTGGGGACCCCAATTCTATTTAATCTAGCCGACCAAGATTCCATTCAACTTAAAAATGTTTCAGAAATCACCATAAATGGTCTCGGTGAGGGAGACCCCATAAGTGCACTTAGTTCTAGCGGTAATTTTTTTAAACTCGGAAACATTAGAAATTTTGCTCAAAAATTGTATGTTGTAATGGATGGTGGAATTAATTTTTCTCCTAGTTTAGGCGTACCTATTCATGGTATTATAGGATATGATCTTTTTAAGGATTTTGTGGTAGATATCAATTATGTCCATAAAAGTATCCGATTTTACGATCCTGAGGATTATTCGTATAGATCAACAAAAAAATCCAACACCTTACCCATTGATATTATTAATAAGAAGGCATATTTGGCAGCAGAGGTGGCCTTAAGAAATGAGGAGCGTTTTGATGTTAAACTTTTGTTGGACACCGGTAGTAGCGATGCCGTTTGGTTATTCGAGGATGAGGATTTAAATGTTCCTAAAGAATATTATGAAGACTTTTTGGGAAAAGGACTCGCGGGCGATATTTATGGTAAAAGAACCAGGATCAACCACTTAAGGATAGGGAACTATGAATTAGATAATGCTAAAGCAGCTTTTCCAGATATGGTCACCTTCAGTTCTATCAAAAATCTTGGAGATCGGAATGGTAGTCTAGGAGGAGAAGTTTTAAGACGCTTTAATATCATTTTCGATTATCGGAATAGGAAAATTACACTGAAAAAGAATAGTAATTTTAAAAAGCCTTTTCGGTATAACATAAGTGGTATAGACTTGCAACATGCCGGTGTAAGGTATGTGTCCGAGCGTATTGCCAATACCAATGGTGTTATGTTCAGTAACGAAAGGAAGTACGGTGATGTTAAGATTTTACTGGAGCACGCTACCAAACTCAGTGTTGTGCCAGAAATTGTAGTTTCTGCAATACGGGCGGGTAGCCCAGCGCATAGTGCGGGCCTAAAGGAAGGAGATGTTATTTTAGCTGTGAATGGAAAAAGAATCCACCGCTATAAACTTCAAGAAGTTTTACAGATGTTAAACGATAAGCAAGGTAAGCGGGTTAAAGTGCTTATCGAAAGGTCGGACAATGACCTGCTCTTCAGCTTCGTTTTAAAAGACCTTTTTAAATAAAATAGCCCGGCAGAACCGGGCTATTGTTTTTTATGTGAAAGGCGTAAATTACTTACCGCTAACAGTAGCTTTAATTTCTCCTTTTATCTTTAAAACTTTTGTAGGTGTATCGGCGTTCGATATTACGGTGATGGCCTTTCTAATAGGACCTACACGGTTGGTATCGTACTTCACCTGTATTTCACCAGTTTTACCCGGTAAAATAGGAGCTTCGGGCTTTTTAGGTATGGTACAACCACAACTAGAACTTACCTTGCTAATGATTAGAGGAGCTGTTCCCGTGTTCGTAAATTCAAATACACGCACACCATCAGAACCTTTTGCTATTTCCCCGTAGTCAACGGTCTCTGTCTTAAATTCGATTTTGGCGGCCGTATCCTGTGCTGTCGAAGTAAATCCCACTAAACCAACAAATAATAAAAGTACTATTTTTTTCATCATTTTAATTTTTAAGCGAATTTCAAAATTAAATCTTTTCAGTTCAACCTCAAAATCCTTTTGTTATACTCTAACGTTACTTATTTTTGTTTCGTATTTAATTTAAGGTAAAAAAGAAGCTGAAAGCGATATTTAACAAATCTTTTCGGCTTTGTTTTTTAGTCTTGACCTCTTAATTCAAAAACTATTCCAAAAAAATGGAAATCCCTTCAAAATATGAGCCTCACAAGGTAGAGAACAGATGGTATGACTATTGGATGAAAAATAACTTCTTTCATTCTACGCCAGATAATAGGACGCCTTACACCATCGTTATTCCACCACCAAATGTTACAGGGGTGTTGCATATGGGGCATATGTTAAATAATACCATCCAAGACGTATTGATCCGTAGAGCCCGTTTAATGGGCAAGAATGCCTGCTGGGTGCCCGGAATGGACCATGCATCAATAGCCACTGAGGCTAAGGTCGTTGCCAAATTGAAAGCGGAAGGAATAGCTAAATCGGACTTATCTCGAGAAGAATTTTTAAAGCATGCTTGGGATTGGACCGATGAATATGGAGGCGTAATTCTAGACCAATTAAAAAAGTTAGGCTGTTCCTGTGATTGGAACAGGACAAAATTCACTATGGATGACGATATGTCAGCTTCCGTAACAAAGGTATTTGTCGATTTATACAAAAAAGGTGAGATTTACAGGGGCCACAGGATGGTTAATTGGGATCCAGAAGCACAAACCACACTATCTGACGAAGAAGTAATTTATGAGGAAAAGCAGGGATTACTCTATTATCTGGAATACCAATTAGAGGGCTCGGAAGAAAAGGTGACCGTTGCCACCACAAGACCCGAAACCATTTTGGGTGATACCGCGATCTGTATTAACCCAAACGACGAAAGGTTTCAGCATTTAAAGGGTAAAAAAGCTATTGTTCCCATATGCGGTAGGGTCATTCCTATAATCGAGGACGAGTATGTTGATATTGAATTTGGAACGGGATGCCTTAAAGTAACACCCGCACATGATATTAACGATAAGTCTTTAGGAGAAAAGCATAATCTTGAAACTATAGATATTTTTAATGATGATGCCACACTGAACAGTTTTGGACTGCACTATCAAGGAAAGGATAGATTTGTAGTGCGCAAAGAAATCGCTAAGGAACTCAAAGAAAAAGGCTTCTTGGTTAAAACGGAGACGCATATTAATAAAGTAGGTACCTCTGAGCGAACCAAAGCGGTAATAGAACCTAAACTTTCAGATCAGTGGTTTCTTAGAATGGAAGACTTGGCAAAACCGGCTTTAGATGCTGTAATGACTTCAAAAGAAGTAAAACTTTTCCCAAAGAAATTTGAGAATACCTACCGCCATTGGATGGAAAATATCCGTGACTGGAATATTTCTCGGCAGTTGTGGTGGGGACAGCAAATTCCCGCATATTATTTTGGCGACGGTCAAGAAGATTTTGTAGTTGCCGAAAATGAGGATGAGGCGTTGAAGTTGGCACAAGCTAAAAATCCAAATATAAAAAAAACGGATTTACGCCAGGATGAGGATGTGCTAGATACTTGGTTTTCTTCATGGTTATGGCCCATTAGTGTCTTTGGCGGAATTTTAGAGCCCGAGAATGAAGAGATTCAATATTATTACCCAACAAACGATTTAGTAACCGGTCCGGATATTCTGTTTTTCTGGGTAGCACGGATGATCGTTGCAGGGTATGAATATCGAGAAGAACGACCTTTTGAGAACGTTTATTTTACTGGATTGGTAAGGGATAAGCAGCGAAGAAAAATGTCCAAATCCCTTGGCAACTCTCCAGATGCCTTAAAGTTAATAAGCGATTACGGTGCCGATGGCGTGCGGGTTGGATTACTTCTAAGTTCGGCCGCTGGTAATGATTTAATGTTCGATGAAGATTTATGTCAGCAAGGAAAGAATTTTGCCAATAAGATTTGGAACGGGTTTCGCCTGCTAAAGGGATGGGAAATTTCGGATTTGCCACAGCCTGAGGCCTCTAAATTAGCATTGGACTGGTACACTTCAAAGTTCAATGAAACTTTGGTCGAAATTGAAGATCATTTTAGCAAATACCGTATTTCCGATGCATTAATGAGTATCTACAAATTGGTATGGGACGATTATAGTTCTTGGTTGCTAGAACTCATAAAACCGGCCTATCAACAACCCATTGACAAAACAACTTTTGACGCGGTAATCCGGCTTTTTGAACAGAACTTAAAGCTGTTACATCCCTTTATGCCTTTCCTTACCGAGGAAGTCTGGCAGCATATTGCTGTAAGAACTCCTGAGGAGGCACTAGTAATAGCGGAATGGCCCAAGGTATCGCAGTCCGATAAAAGCTTAATTTCAGAATTTGATTTTGCCGCAGAGGTCATTTCCGGAATCAGAACTATCAGAAAGGAAAAGAATATTCCTATGAAGGAAGCTTTGGAGCTTTCTGTATTAAACCAAGAAAAAGTAGCTTCCAAATGGGATGCCGTCATCTGTAAACTGGCCAAAGTCTCTAAGGTTTCTTATATAGATAGTCCGCTAGAAGGAGCACTTACCTTTCGTGTAAAATCTAACGAGTACTTTATACCTATTGCCGGAAACATTGATATTGATGCGGAAATAGCCAAGATAAAAGAAGAGCTGAAGTATACGGAGGGTTTTCTAAAATCGGTTCAGAAAAAATTATCCAATGAGCGTTTTGTGAACAATGCCCCGGAGCAGGTCGTTGGTATCGAAAAGAAGAAGGCAGCCGATGCCGAGGCAAAAATTGAAACGTTAAAGAAGAGTTTGGCAAATTTGGATTAGAGCAAGGCAAATCTTAATTCGAAAGTAACCTCGAGGCAATATCAATCATGATTATTGAGTAAAAGCGCATTGTTTTTTAAGAATGGAATGTTTGTTATCTTTAGACAAACAGCACTGTCATGAAAACAAAAATATGCATATTACTCACTTTTTTAGGAGCTTACCTAACTGCTCAAGAGAATACTATTAAAATTCTGCCTGCAGAGATACAGATTAAGACTGCAGTCCTTCCCGCACCAGAGGCCGATAAGGAGGCGGCAATGGTGTACGGCTATGATACCACAGGTAATATGGTTGTACTTCGCCAGGGAAGCAATAATCTCATTTGCCTTGCCGATGACCCTAATAAGGAGGGTGTAAGTGTCTCCTGTTATTCCAAAAAGTTAGAACCTTTTATGAAAAGGGGTAGAGAGCTTACGGCAGAAGGAAAAAATTTTAAGGAAAAGAGAGAAATCCGAGGTATGGAAGTGGCCCAAGGTAAAATTCAAATGCCCAATGAGCCTAGTATGGCGTATATCTATTATGGAAGTGAAGCGGGTTATAATCCTGATACGGGAGAATTAGCTGATGGTCAATTCAGATATGTCATATATACGCCTTTCGCAACTACGGAGTCCACAGGATTGCCGGATAAACCGCATGCCAAAGGAATGCCATGGTTAATGGATCCTGGTACATTCCGAGCTCACATTATGGTCGGGCCTTTTAACTAATAGCCCAAAATTAGTATAATGGAAGCATACGCTACGGCTTTACTTTATGCCATTCCTTTTTTTATGATACTCTTGGCAGTTGAGATTCTGTACGGTTATCTTATCAAGAATCAAAAGCATAATGTTCAAGACTCCGTTTCTAGTATAAGTTCAGGGCTTACCAATATTATAAAGGATTCTCTAGGAAGAGGGGTTATCCTAGTTACCTATCCTTATTTGTTAGATACCCTTGCAGTTACTGAAATTGAAAATACTTGGCTGGTTTGGATAATTGCATTCATCGCAATAGACTTTGCCGGGTACTGGAACCATAGACTAAGTCACAAAATAAATTTTTTCTGGAACCAACATGTTATTCATCACAGCAGCGAGGAGTTTAATCTGGCCTGCGCACTGCGGCAATCTATTTCTAATTTATTAGGATACTTCCCTTTCCTCTTAATCCCTGCCGCTTTGTTGGGCATACCAAATGAGGTAATCGCCATCTTGGCTCCTGTGCATCTATTTGCTCAGTTCTGGTACCACACACAACACATCGGAAAATTAGGTTTCTTGGAATATATTATTGTAACACCGTCTCAACATCGGGTGCATCATGCGATAAACCCAGAATACATCGATAAGAATTTAGGACAACTATTATGTGTGTGGGACAGGCTTTTCGGTACGTTTCAGGAAGAATTAGATGAGGTGCCTCCCCAATATGGTATATTGAAACCCGCAAGAACATGGAATCCGTTATATATTAATTTTCAACATTTTTGGAGATTACTTTTGGATGCTTGGAGAACCGATAATTTGTGGGACAAAATAAGAATATGGTTTATGCCCACTGGTTGGAGACCAAAAGACGTACTAGAGGCGTATCCTATTCAGGTAATAGAGGATGTCTATACCTTTGAGCGTTATAAGACGGCGACCTCTACATTATTTAACGCTTATCTGATATTTCAGTTGTTGACTACTACTGCTTTTTTATTGTTTATGTTCTTCAACTACGGTAATTTGAACTATAAAGAACTCCTTATGTACGGAGGTCTGATATTTTTAGGAATTTATGGGTATACGAGCTTAATGGACGGAGCTTCCTATGCCGTTTGGGTGGAGGTGTTCAGAGGGGTTCTGGGAGTCCTTATTGTCCTTATTACCCGAGATTGGTTTGGACTGAATGTCTATGTAGTTTGGGGAAGTTTGATGGTGTCCGTTTATTTTGTTATCACTATTACAGGTGGTATTTACTTTACCTTTAGTAAAACTTTAGAGCCTAAAAATCAATTGACCACTTAAATTAAAAGCATGATAAGACCCTATATTTTGGCGGAAACCAATTGGAAGCATGTCAAGGACGAGAGCTTTGAACTTGCTATTTTACCCTGGGGAGCAACGGAGGCCCATAATTATCATTTACCTTATGCTACCGATAATTTTCAGGCTGAAGCAATGGTTCAAGAATCAGCAAAAATGGCATGGGAAGAGGGCCATAAAGTCGTTGTATTACCAACCATTCCATTTGGAGTAAATACGGGGCAAAAGGATATTTATTTGGACATGAATTTGAATCCAAGTACACAATTGGCCATTCTTAGGGATATTATCACAGTATTAAATAATCAAGGAATTTATAAATTATTGATATTCAACGGACATGGTGGTAATAATTTTAAACCTTTGGTTAGGGAGTTGGGCTTAGAATTTCCTAATATGTTCATTAGTTTCTGTTTTTTTCCACAAATGTTTGATAAGTCCAAGTATTTCAAGGAAGCAGGTGATCATGCCGACGAAATGGAAACTAGTCTTATGCTCTATTTAAGACCAGATTTAATTCTTCCAGGGGCCGAGTGGGGTAGAGGAGAAGCTAAGAAGTTTAAAGTGAGCGCTTTTAATGAAGGATGGGCATGGGCAGAACGTCAATGGTCAAAGGTCAGTGCGGACACGGGTATTGGAAATCCTGAATACGCTACCAAGGATAAGGGAGAACGTTTCTTTAAGGATGTTTGCGAAAAACTTTCAAAACTTCTAGAAGAGCTTTGTAATGCCGATTTGGAACATCTATTCGAATAGCTATAGGGCCAATTTTAGCGTAATTCCTGATTCACTAGTTTAATGTAGGATTTCATTGCGGCCTTTTGGTCTATGTTTTTAGCTTGTATTAAGGCATTGGCCTTGAAAGCATTAATTAAGGGCGTTTTACTACCAGGGTTTTCAAAATTTTCGTGGGCAATTTTGTAGTAAGCATATAGTTTCAGCAGAACATCCGCTGGAATGGGGGTTTGGTAACTATTCACAAAATCAATTGCCTCTTTAAAATCAGTATGTAATTTCTTCTTTTTCATTCGGATCTACAAATGTAGCTATACAGGTACTGGCTCCTTTAACTTTCTGATTTAGCTGCACATTTATTTGACAGTCTAGGGGTAAGAAAACATCTACTCTTGAACCAAATTTAATAAAGCCAGAATCATCACCCTGTTGAACACTTTCTCCTTTTTCCGCGTAATTTACAATTCGCCTGGCCATAGCACCTGCAATTTGCCTAAAGAGGATATCACCAAATTTAGGGGTTCTAATAACCACCGTTGTCCGTTCATTTTCCTCACTTGATTTTGGATGCCAAGCAACTAGATACTTGCCAGGATGATATTTGGAATATTGAATACTACCACTTGCCGGATAGCGTGTGACATGCACATTAACAGGAGACATGAAGATGGAAACTTGCTTACGTTTATCCTTAAAGTACTCATTTTCTTCCACTTCTTCTATAACTACGACTTTGCCATCCACAGGAGAGAGAATCTCATCAAAATTCTTGGTAACTATTCTTTTGGGATTTCTAAAGAATTGTAGAATTAGAATAAGTATAACCAAGGCCGTTATTTGTATCGTTAGTTTTAGCCATGGAATTTCCACAAAGAAATGGGATAGTATGATGGCTACGCCAATTACGAAAAAGGTAGTCAATATAATTTTTTGACCCTCTCTATGAAACATATGTAAAAATATTTAATGTTAAGTATGCAAAAGGAGCGGCGAAAACGAGACTGTCTAACCTATCTAACATACCGCCATGACCAGGTAAAATAGCACCGCTATCCTTTACCCCAGCGGTTCTTTTTAATTTGGATTCTATTAAATCTCCCAAGCTTCCGCATATTACGATTACCGTTCCCAATATCATCCATTGCCACGGCCCGATAATCCGTTCCTGTGTTCCCATAATATATGCCGCACCAAGAGCAAAGATAAAACCTCCAAGCGTACCTTCAACGGTTTTTTTCGGTGAAACCGCAGGGAATAATTTGGTTCTACCTATACTTTTCCCGACCAAATAGGCAAAGGAGTCGTTCACCCAAATGAGTATAAAGATTCCCATGATAAGCAACTTGGCAAACGCATCGTTCTTATACGGAATCATGGTCAAAAAAATACAGCCCCCTCCAATATAAAAAAGCCCGATTAAGAACTTCTGAAGGGTGTTGAACATTCTTTTTTTATTCGAGAAAAGGTAAAAGAGTAGCACAATGTCCACAATGATGGTAATCACCATCAAAATATTGATTAAAAATTGGTCATGAACAAGGTAGATATAGGCCCACCATAGCAGTAAATAAGCCGCAAAGAGGTAGTATCCTTTTAGCTGTACCAACCGTTTGTATTCATAAAGACATGCTAACCCAAAAGTCATAAAAAGGAAATCAAAGGCATCTGAACTAAGGAATACGGCAGAGAGTAATAAAATGATGTACACGCCCCCAGTTAGTGACCTTCGTAAAATTTCCTTCATATTACAAATCTTCCAATAATAAGAGATAAAGATTCTTTGTGCTGCTTCCATAGGTAAGAAAATCATCGGAGTTCTCCTCGGTAGCCTTAAAATGTTTTAGTGTGGTAATATTTGCCGGTATTTTAGCTCCGTATTTTCTTTTTATGGTTTTTAACCCTTCTCCAATAGATTCTACCAATTGGCTCGTGGTGGCAAAGACCACAACATTACTCGGCAGCTCGTTCACTTTTCTTTCGTTCAGTTGATTGGAACATACAAGAATACTTCCGTTCTGAGCTATTAAGTGCTCACACGTCGTGAAAAAGACCTGGCTCTCTTTTGGTTTATCCGTGAATAAAATACCTTCTTTGCTGAATTTTTCTGAAAGTCTGGAATCCATTACAAAGAATGGCTCTTTCTCCCAACTATTTTCCTCTATGATAGATTGGAGGGCACTAGAAATTTCTTGTTGTGATACACAGTAGATGAACTTACCACCATTCTTTTTAAAATGAATAGTGAATTTTTCATCTACTGGAAGATTTAAATCAGGCATATGTTGGCCACGGGTTTCTGCAGTTTCTTTTGAAACCTTCTTTTTACCGCCACCAAATAATATGTCTAATAATCCCATCTAAAAATACAAAGTACTCTTTTGATTTTTTAAAAGTAAAAGACCAGATTTTAACCTTCTTTTACTACTTCTTCATTTTCCTCAGAATCTTCCTTGGATGCTTCTTTCGATTTTTTCTCTTCGGCCTCTTGGCGAATATCCTTTTCAAAAGCTCGCTTACCAAAGATTTTCTCTAAATCTTCCTTAAAGATAACTTCTTTCTCCAACAATCTTTCCGCTAAGGTCGTAAGTTTATCCTTATTGTCAGTAAGAACTTTAATAGCACGCTGATATTGTTCTTCAATTATCTTAGAAATTTCTTCGTCGATTGTTTTAGCGGTCTGCTCACTGTAAGGCTTTGAAAATCCATAAGAGTCCTGACCGGAAGAATCATAATATGTTAAGTTTCCTATTTTATCGTTTAGGCCATAAATAGTAACCATAGCTCTAGCTTGTTTCGTAACCTTTTCCAAATCACTTAACGCACCGGTTGAGATTTTATTGAAAATAACTTTTTCGGCAGCTCTACCGCCCATGGTGGCGCACATTTCATCTAACATCTGCTCTGGTCTAACAATAAGACGTTCCTCTGGCAGATACCAAGCTGCACCCAAGGACTGCCCTCTGGGAACTATAGTAACTTTCACTAGTGGGGCGGCATGCTCCAACATCCAACTAGTGGTGGCATGTCCCGCCTCATGATAGGCAATCGTTTCTTTTTCTCCAGGAGTAATAATTTTGTTTTTCTTTTCTAGACCACCGACAATTCTGTCTACAGCATCCAAAAAGTCTTGTTTATTCACCGCTTTTTGTTCTTTACGCGCTGCGATTAATGCCGCTTCATTACAAACGTTGGCGATATCTGCACCTGAAAAACCTGGCGTTTGTCTTGCCAAGAAGTCCAAATCTAGGGTTTCTGAAGTTTTTATGGGTCTTAAGTGTACTTCAAAAATCTCTTTACGCTCTCTAATGTCGGGTAAATCAACATAAATCTGCCTGTCAAATCTACCCGCTCTCATGAGTGCTTTATCCAAGACATCGGCCCGGTTTGTCGCAGCAAGGACAATTACATTGGTATTAGTGCCAAAACCGTCCATTTCAGTTAACAACTGGTTTAGGGTATTCTCACGTTCATCGTTAGAGCCTGTGAAGTTATTCTTTCCTCTAGCGCGTCCTATTGCATCAATCTCGTCAATGAAGATTATTGCAGGAGATTTATCTTTGGCCTGTTTAAAAAGGTCTCGTACCCTTGAAGCCCCTACACCTACGAACATCTCTACGAAATCAGAACCTGAAAGAGAGAAGAAAGGAACTTTTGCTTCACCTGCAACAGCTTTTGCCAGTAAAGTTTTCCCCGTACCCGGAGGACCGACTAACAGGGCTCCTTTGGGAATTTTACCACCTAGAGAGGTATACTTATCCGGATTCCTAAGGAATTCTACAATCTCTTCAACCTCCTCTTTAGCACCTTCTAAACCTGCGACATCTTTAAACGAGGTTCTTGTATCTGTTTTTTCATCAAAGAGCTTGGCTTTTGATTTTCCGATATTGAAAATCTGCCCTCCGGCACCACCTCCGCCTCCACCAGACATTCTACGCATTAGATATATCCAAATCCCTATGATGAGTACAAAGGGTAAAAGTGATAGTAGAAAGTCTAGAATAGCTGTAGATTCCTTGCCAAATTCGACAATGGTGTCTAAGTTATTTTCCTTTTTGATTTCCGTAATTTCATTTTGAAAAATTTGTAGATCACCATAATCCAAAGTGTATTGTGGTACTTTGGTAGTGGAAGGTATAAAGGGTTTCTCCGTTACACCTTTGTGCACATCCTTGGCGAGTGCCTCATCGGTAAGAAAGACTTTTGCCTGATTGGTATTCGTGATAATGAGAATCTTTTCAATATCCCCGTTTCGTAGGTATTCCTGAAGCTCTGAAGTTGTTGTTTTTTCAGCACTTGCTAGATTATCACTATTAAAAAATTGAAAACCTATTAACAGTACTGCCACCAATCCGTAAATCCACCATGAGCTGAACTTAGGTTTCTTAGGATTTGTATTATTTTCTTTAGCCATCTTAATTTTTTATTGATTAATGCTACTTTCTATCGTTGTAAATTTAGCGTCTCCCCATAGACCTTCTATGTCATAGAATTCGCGAACTTGTTTTTGGAACACATGCACAACTACATTTACATAATCCATGAGTATCCATTCGGCGTTGTCCTCACCTTCTATATGCCAGGGTTTGTCCTGAATAGCTTTACTAACTGTTTTTTGGATAGAGCCCACTATGGCGTTTACATGCGTATTAGAAGTACCATTACAAATGATAAAGTAGTCACAAACGGTATTCTCAATTTCCCTTAGGTCAAGTAAATTTATATGGTGTCCTTTTACTTCCTCAATGCCTTGTAAAATTAAAGTAATCAACTCATCTGCGCTAGCTTTCTTTTTCTGCATTCAAAAAATTTAGTTTCTACAAAGTTATTGTTTTTTTGTTCTTTTGAGGTTAGTTTTTAACAATAGATTAAAGATTGCTAAAACCAAATCTTAATGCAAATAATCAAACTTAGTGCCACGGAGTCTACAAATACCTATTTGAAGGAACTGGCATTAGTGAAAAATCTAGAGGATTTTACCGTTGTTGTTACCGAAAAACAGACGAAAGGTAGGGGTCAAATGAACGGTATGTGGGAGTCTGAAGATGGTAAAAACCTCACTTTCAGCATTTTGAAAAAATTTACTTCTCTTACAATTCAAGATCAGTTCTTAATAAGTATTTGTACCTCTTTGGCGGTTTACAGGTCACTCATGGCTTTCAAAATTCCTGATGTAAGGATTAAATGGCCTAACGACATTCTGTCAGATAATTCTAAGATTTGTGGCATTCTCATTGAAAATAGTATTTCTGGTCTTAAAATTGCGTCTTCGGTCATAGGAATAGGCCTCAATGTGAATCAAATTACTTTTGAAAATCAGCCTAAAGCAACATCTTTGTATGCCCTAACAGGCAGAACAATAGATTTAGAAGATTTGTTGCATACGGTTTTGCAAAATCTGGACACCTATTTATCGAAAATTAACCCTTTGAATTGGGAAATGCTTTTGGAAGAATATCATAGTCTATTGTTCCGAAAAGATGTCTTGTCCCATTTTGTCCTGGAGAACGATGCTGTATTTCAAGGCACCCTATTAGGTATTGGCAAAGAGGGTAAATTAAAAGTGAGATTGGAAGACGGAGCAGTCCGTGAATTTGCACTTAAAGAAGTTAGTTTACGATATTAAATTTTAGCCAAATTGGTGGCGAGCGTATTAATGAAATTGGTGATAGGGTTTTTTATCATCATTGCCATCATTGCATTGAACTCACCGGAAAAACTTAGGGTTACTTCGCTTTTATGATCTTGTAAGTCAGCAATGTCCGCCGTTAGGGTAAAGGGGAGCTTCTCACTTGCGGCACCTAATACTATTTGACTATGTGGGGTTTCTGTTTTTCGCTCCAGTACAATTTCTGGCATACCTTTCAGTGCGAAAAGAAACCTATTTTCATTCAGAACTTCAAATTTATCTATGTTCTCTGGCATTAATTGTTCAAAATTTGCCAAATCACTTAAAAATTCAAAGGTTTCCGTTTGACTTTTACTTACTGCTGCTTTAGGTGTTTCTATAAACATATTTTTATTGTAACCATTCTGATGGCGCCACACGCCAATCCATTAATGTATGTAGTTGTTCTTCTTTTATGTAACCCGTTTCCGAGGCCTGCTCTATTAGATATTCATAGCTGCTCAAAGTGTGAAGTTCAATATCCTTTTCACTAAAATTCTTTACCGCAACATCAAAGCCATAGGTGAAAATAGCGAGCATACCCTTTACCTTGGCATTTTGCTCTTTTAAGGCGGCTACCGCATTTAAACTACTCTTTCCGGTGCTTATCAAATCTTCGACGACTACAACGGTTTGGTTTGCCTCTAACTGGCCTTCTATCTGATTCTTTCTCCCATGGGATTTAGGTTCTGGTCTTACATATATAAAGGGTAGACCCAAGACGTCCGCTACCAAAACCCCCATACCAATGGCGCCTGTGGCAACACCCGCAATAACATCTGGCTTACCATAAAGTGTTTCTACTTGTTTTGCAATTTCCTCACTGATATACTTTCTAATAGTAGGATACGAGAGTAAAATTCTATTATCGCAATATATAGGAGATTTCCAGCCTGATGCCCAAGTAAAAGGATTTTCAGGATTCAATTTTATTGCATTAATTTGCAGCAAAAGTTCCGCTGTTTTTTTAGCCGTGTTCTTGTCTAAAACCATGACGCAAATGTATAAAGTTTTTGTTAATGAATTACCCTTGATATTGACAAATAAACTCTCTGAAACATCCGACGGCGAGTATTTTCTACTAAATCAAGAATCTATCCTGGAGGCAATTAAAGCGTTGAAAAAGAAAAAGCTCTCCATTGCTTACATCTATCACCCTAACCATGAGGAAATTCTAAAGAAATTTACTCAAGAAATACCTATGATCGTGGCAGCTGGGGGTGTAGTAACCAACCAGAAGGGAAAGGTACTTTTTATTTACAGGAACGATAAGTGGGATTTGCCTAAAGGTAAATTGGACAAGGGGGAGTCTATTGAAGCTTGTGCCGTTAGGGAAGTAATGGAAGAAACGGGTGTTGAAGGGCTTCGAATAGAGAATTTTTTGCGCACTACCTATCACGTCTTTAATAATTCAGGAAAACCCACTTTGAAACAAGTGCATTGGTACGCCATGAAGACAGACTATGACGGTAAACTTAAACCGGAAAAAAAGGAGGGAATAGTAAAAGTAAAATGGAAGGGTCCCAATAAAATTCAAAAGGCATTACAGAATTCCTACAACAATATCAAAATCTTATTTGAAGGGGATTAAAGCTGCCAAAGGGCGTTAATTCTTCATAAATCGATATACAGGATATTGCATATGTGCTTTTTCATAATTCTTGGATTTTTCAAAGAGCCATTCTAATTGTGCATACCAATTTTCTGAAAATGATAATTCCTGTTCCTTTTTCAGTTGAAATTCGCGGTTTAAAATACTGTCGTTTTGTAGCATTTTCAATGCGCTATCTTCAAATACGTAAGGGGAGAAACCTTCTTTTTGTTGAAGTATAGTATCAAAAAAGTTCCAGTTAAAAAATGAATCTGGCGCGGTTGGTTCTAAAGTTTCCAGGATATATCTAAAGCCTGGCTGATTCGTAGGAACCCAGATATCATCTTTTTTTAATTGAACTTCACGCATTGTTGAACTGACTTTTGTATTAAAGTGCAGGTAGTGGCCTTCATACGGATTTTCTACGGTCTCATAATCTTGTATGCGGTAGAAATCTACATTTAATAGCGTATCGTTTTCAACAGCGGTATATTCAATATGGTTCAGGTCTAGTAATTCTATGACCTTGTTCCATTGCTTCGGGATAATGTAGGCTTCGGGTATTTTTACGGAATCCGACGGCATAAAATAATTCTGATAAGTAACATTTTTTGTAAAGGGAGCATCCCTGTTGAATTTTAATCTAGGAAATCCCGTTACCTCGCTTAGAATCGTATCCGCCTTAAAACCTTTAAAATTCAAGACCGAGTTTTGAGTCGTGTCTACTTGCCATTGTACAGGATAATATTCCCACTCTAAATGTCTTCTGCCAGCTTCATCCCTTAATCGCTTAATTCTTTCCCCATCGATTTCGGCGATGGCTATCATTTTTTTCATAAGCATATATGTGCCGTCTACCCTTTGTTTATAAGGTTTTAGCATATGGGTTTCCACCATCATTCCTAGGGTATTCCATAATGTCGTATACCCTGTGGAATATCTTGGGTGGTCCATAAACTGTTGAAATCCGATTTCTGGTGGTTTATTGAATACATTAACGTATGGGGTAATGTCCCAACCAGAAAGGGCCAGAGAATCCTGCAGTGCTGGCATTAAAGAATCGTTTAAATAAGCACCAAGTTCGCCACCTAATTTGTTGTGCTGCGTAAAAAGATGGGTAAGTATATATTGGTAATCCGCACCATTACTTACGTGGTTATCTATAAACACATCTGGCTTTACCATATGAAAAATCTCGGCAAAGGTTCTTGCATTCTTTGTATCGCCCTTAACAAAGTCCCTGTTTAGATCAAAATTTCTGGCATTACCTCTGAACCCGTAGAATTTAGGACCATTTTGATTTGCCCTACTGTGCGAATTTCTGTTAAGCGCACCGCCTATATTATAAATTGGGATGCTTGCGACTACCGTTTTTTCAAGGGGACTAATTTTGCCACTGGCTAAATCCCTGAACAACATCATTGTGGCATCTATACCATCGCTTTCTCCGGGATGAATTCCGTTATTGATTAGAATGACGGTATTTTCTTCTCCGATTTTATTGAAATTAAAAGTACCGCCTTCGTTATAGGTCACCACATGCAAAGGTTCACCACTATCGGTTTCGCCAATGGTCTGGATATTGATTTCTGGAAATTCTTTCGCTAAAGCCATGTAAAATTCCAAGACTTCCGCGTAGGTTGCTGTTTCAGTGCCGTTAGAAATTTCGAAGGTAGTAGGAAAATCGCGTGCTATCTCTTCTGGTTTTTTTTCGCAGGAATAGAAAATCGATATTATAGCTAAAAGAAGTGTTGCCTGCCTCATTATTTACGACTTAGTTTCGAGTGAATCTCAAAATTATGAAGCGTAAAAATAATTAAAATTACAGACAGATATGGTTAGGCCACCTTAGTTATTTGGGCAATTTCTTGAGGTCGTATCGGTTTGTTATTGAAGGTAATAAGATGATGGGTCCTATTCTTGTAAGAATTCCACTTCTCAACATCATAGGGATCTATAGAAGAGGTTACAATATTGATACGCACTTTATGTTCAATAGGCAAATTTAGAAACGCTTCTAGAAACTGCCATCCGTCCATTATGGGCATATTAATGTCTAAAAAAATTATTTCGGGTAAGGTTTGGTTGTGTTTTAATTTTTCACAAATATCATCAAATGCAATTTTACCGTTCTTGTAAGTATCTATTTGTTCGCATTCCACTGTGGAATTCAACATTTTTCTTATTCCGAAGACCGTTATAGGGTCATCGTCCACTATGCCAATGTATTTAATTTTTGTCATTAAAAAATATATTGAATTTTGTACCCTGACCGACTTTACTTTCTACCGTAATTCTACCGCCCATCGCCTCAATCTGGTTCTTTGTAATATAAAGGCCTATGCCTCTGGCATTCTCATGACTATGAAAGGTTTTGTACATGCCAAATAGTTTGTTTCCGTATTTTTTCAAATCTATGCCTAGTCCATTATCCTCAATGCTTAATAAAGTTTGTTTATCAAGTTTACTTACACTCAATGTTAGTTTGGGATCACGTTCTGGATGCTTGTACTTTATACCGTTAGTTATAAAGTTAATGATGATGCTTTCTAAATAGGATGGCACCACATTTACCTTAAGATTTTTTGGAATGTTGGTAATGATCTGTGCTTTATTGTTCAATAGGAATCCAGATAAGTTTTGTTTTACCTTAGTTACCGTCTGTAATACCTTCGTAGGTTCTTTTTGAATATTTACGTTAGAACTTATAGCTACTACTTCATTTAGATTATCTAAGGTTTCCAACAGATTTCCTGACGCACTCATGAGCATTTTAAGGATACCCTCTTTTTCTTTTTCATTGGTTTCTTCGATTAAAAAGTTCAAAAGCATTGAAAAATTGGCCGAATGAGATCTTAAGTTGTGTGATACAATGTGAGCAAAGTTTATTAATTTTTTATTCTGTTGTGATATTACGTTAATCAGGTTTCTAAGTTCTTTTTCTTTCTGTTTTATATTTGTGATATCCAAACTAATGCCTACGAGTCCGTACGAATTTCCTAAATGGTCTACTAGCGGTATTTTTGAGCTTAAGAATGCTGTTTCGGAACCGTCTTTTCTAATATTTACCGTCTCCTTACTAATTATTGGTTTTAAGGTCTGCAAAACCCTTAAATCTTCTTCCCTGGATAAGATAGCGCTCTTTTCAGGATACAGGTCAAAATCGCTTTTACCTAAAATTTCTTTTGGGTCCTCTATTCCGAGATAGTCACATTCCGCCTTATTTACGAGAATCTTTCTGGATTCCGTATCCTTTATGTATACATTCAACGGCAGGTTGTCTATTAAAGTTTTTAGAAGCTTTTCGTTGTTTTTGGTTTCTAAAATGGAAAGTACTTGTTCGTCAATGTCCTGAAAAGTTCCCATTAAACTAACTAGCTTTCTACTTCTGTAAATTGCTTTTCCTGCAGATCTTACCCATTTCTCAGAGCCATTTGCAGTTATAATCTGCAGCTTTAGGTTCCAAGGCGTTCCTTTTTCCATCGCCTCAAAAACGGCCATGGAAATAGCATTTCTACTATGACCCTCTTTGTAAAAATTTATACTTGTCTCAATGTTAGGCTCATAACTTGGTTCTACTTCGTGAATAGCTTTTGTCATACTACACCATTGAACGGTATTTTCAATGACATTATATTCCCAACTACCAATTTGAGATATTTCTGATTGATGTTTTAGGAGTGATTCCGCTCTATCACGTTTAAGTTCACTAACAATCATTTCTGTGATATCATTGGACTGGATGATGGCGCCAACTATATTCTCCTTATCATCGTACCAAGATGAGGTAGACCATTCATACCATTTTTCGCACCCATCTTCAAGGACTTTTTCCACCCCCATGGGGCCTGGCTTACCTTGAAAACAATTTTCCAGAACGTTTTTCCACTTGGTGCTTAGTTCTGGTAGCAGTTCAAAAAGGTTTTTCCCATAAATATCGACCTCTTCTTTACCAAAGGTATTGACCCACCTATCAGAGGCATGGGCAATACTAAAGGTCCTATCTATAAAGACCGTTGCACTTGGCAACTGCTTAACTAGATAAGAAGTGGATAAAGTTGGGGAACCCCTTTTCATTGGTTGTATTTTCTTACAATTATACATTAATAGTACTACCTCCTATAGAATTTGTTGCGAAACGTATTATTGTTGTTGTAAAGGGTGGTTATGAATTGCTGAACGATATTTTAAAAATTGTCCCTTGTCCCAAAGTACTTGTAGCACTGATTTTGCCGTTCATGGATTCAATCTGTTGCTTGGTAATATAAAGTCCAATACCATTACCATTGTTTTCCTTATGGAATGTCTGGTATAGTCCAAAGAGTTTATCTCCAAATTTTTCCATATCCAGCCCAAGACCGTTATCCTCTATGCTTAAGGTAGTATATGCCTTTGTTTTTTGAACACTTAAGATAATGATCGGTGCTTTATCTTTCTTTTTGTACTTAATGGCATTGGTCAAACAATTCGTAAGAATACTATCTAAGTATGCAGGTAAAGCTTTTACCTTGATACTATCGGGAATCTCATTTATAATCTTACCGTTATTTTGTTTTAAAAGTCCCATAAGATTCTGCTCTACATGGAAGATGTGTTCGTTTAGAGAAATTTCTTTTTTCTCCTGGTTCGCGTTGGTCTTTATAGCAACAACTTCCCTTAGCCCTTTAATCGTTTCAGATAAGTTATCCGATGCATTGAAAAGCATTTCCATTAATTTCTTGCGCTCGCTTTCGCCAACCTCCTTATCTAAAAAGTTTAGAAGAAGAGAAAAATTAGTAGCATGTGCTTTTAAATTATGAGATACCATATGAGCAAAATTCAGTAGGCGCTCATTCTTTTCGGTAGCATCTTCAAGAAGCCCTTTAATTCTCTTTTCTTTTTCTATTACGGGCGTAATATTTTCAATTGTAGTAAGCACATTAAAACCTCCAGAATAAGTTTCGATTCTTTTACCGGATAGTCGTAAGGTTAATTTTTTCCCATCTTTATTATAGAACACCGTTTCTATAGCCTTGAACGCTCCTTTATTCTTAAGCTGTTTTGCCAAGTTGATGCTGCGTTTTTTTAAGGAATCACTTATAAAAGCTTTGAACGTCTTTCCCTTAAAGTGGCTAGTCTCGTATCCGGCTAATTTTGCAAAGGCATCATTAGCCGCAATAATACTACCTGTCTTAAAATCACTAAGGATTAATCCAAAAGTAACTTGGTCAAAAAAGGTGTTTTGATTCCTTTCTAATTTGTTCAACGATTGCTCATACGTAGCGGTAATATCTTGTACAGTACCAATAACACGTATGCAAACACCATCTTTATACTTTGGTCTTCCTATAGAGTTTACCCAAATGGTTTTCCCGTCTCCACGTTTTAATCGTAGATTTTCGTTCCAGGGCTTACCCTTGGTTATGGCATCCTGTACCCTTTCCTTAATTGTATCTCTTGAGGTCCCTTGCACGTAGTAGGCTAATGCACTATTTAAGGTGGGTTCAAAATCTTTACTTACGCCATAGATGGTATGTACTATTGGAGACCATTGCAATTGCTCTTCGTTAATTAAATATTCCCAACTACCTATTTTAGCTATATTACCTTTCTGGTTTAATATAAGTTTTGTCCGGTTTAACTCTAGCTCTAACTTTCTGCTTTTCGATATGTCATCTACTTTAAGAATAACACCGATGATATTACCATAACCGTCTTTCCACGGGTTCAGGTCCCAAACAAGATTATTTTCTGGATTCTTATCGTTAGTCTGATTATCGATTATTTTGATATCCTTTAAACCATCAACGCAATATTTTAATTTCGTGTCCCAATCTTTTGAAAATCTAGGGAACAGGTCATACAGATTAAGACCGATGGCATCACTCTGAGAAAAGTCGAATTTTTTTAACCAATTTGGTGATGCACTGACCAAATTATAATTGGTATCGACAAGGGCAATGGCGGTAGGGATTTGTTGAATCCAGTCAGAGGAAAAAGAAAGGTTGGTTTTGGCACTAATCATAATAACGAAGAATTTTCCTACTAAATTATAGGATTATTCCTTTTATGGTATCAGAATTGTTGTAAATTATCAATAAATTGTTGTTGATAAGTAATTATGTGTGGTGAAGTGATTAAAACTACTGCTCTGTCCTTACGGAATTAGGGACTAAACCAGTGTAATCTCCATTATTTCTTATAACATCCCTTACAATAGAAGAGCTGATATAAGATTTTCCGGAAGAGGTTAATAAGAATACGGTTTCTATCTCGGACAATTTTCTGTTGGTATGGGCAATAGCTTTTTCAAATTCAAAATCTCCTGGATTACGTAATCCTCTAAGAATATAATTTGCATTAACTTTTTGACAGAAATCTACCGTAAGCCCTTCATAAGTTAACACTTTTACATTGGGTTGGTCTTTGAATGCTTCCACTATAAAATGCATGCGCTCTTCTAGAGAGAACATATACTTTTTATCCGCGTTTTTCCCAATAGCGATAATGAGTTCGTCAAACAAAGGTATACCTCTCATAATAATATCATGATGTCCCAAGGTTAATGGGTCAAAGGAACCTGGAAAAATTGCGCGTCTCATGATTTAAAGGTAGTTATTTTAGGGCAAAACTTCGTTTATAGCATTTTCAAAAAGTTCGGCAAGATGTATTCCCGCTTCTTTTGCCTGTTGCGGTAATATGCTTTCGGTGGTCAGCCCCGGAGTAGTGTTCATTTCTAGCAGAAAAGGTTCGTTGCCTATAAAAATAAATTCACTTCGCGAAAAACCTGTCATTTTTAAGACATCGTAAATGGTCTGTGCGCTCTGTCTTACATTTTCTTCCTGCTCCTTTGAAATTCTTGCTGGAGTAATTTCCGTAGACTTTCCTTCGTACTTTGCTTCGTAGTCAAAAAAATCATTTTCAGTAACAATCTCGGTAATTGGTAAAACTTTAGTTTCCCCTTCATATTTTATGACTCCGACAGACACTTCCGTTCCCGACAAAAAGCCTTCTATAATAATTTCGTCATCTTCCTTATACGCAATACTTATTGCCTTTGCTAGTTCTTCCTTCTTGTATACCTTAGAAATACCATAACTGCTCCCGGATTTATTCGCCTTAACAAAACATGGTAGTTTCACCTTTTCAATAATGGCATCTTCGTTGATTTCATCTCCCTTGTTAAGGTAATAAGATGGCGCGCACTTAATCCCATATGGTTTTAGGACACCTAGTAAATCTCTTTTGTTAAAGGTTAGTGCAGCTTGGTAAAAACCACAAGAAGTTTGCGGTATGCCCAGAAGTTCAAAATAGGCCTGCATAAGACCGTCTTCTCCAGGAGTGCCATGGATGGCGTTGAAGATACAATCAAAAGTAACCCTTGCGTCGTTAATCGTTAAGGAGAAATCATGTTTGTTCACAGGGTGTTCGTTGTCATCGTCATCTACATGAACCCATTTTTCCTTTAAGATATGTATGCGGTAAGGACTAAATTTTGTTTTGTCCAAATAATCGTAAACAACATTTCCGCTTATTAATGAAATTTTAAACTCGCTAGAGTAGCCGCCCATGATGATACCTATAGTCTTTTTCATGATAAAGATGTAAGCTATTAATTTAACAAAGATGTGCTTTTCCGATTAAAGAAAAAAGTACTGCCAGAGGACCTATATCAATAAACGTGTTTGTGTAGTAACTATTAAAATAGAATTCTAATGATAAAAGGGCATTTGTTATATTTGTGGCAATAAAAGGATTTCATGAAGAATTTTCTAAATTTTTTAAAGAGCAAGACTTTTTTGATTCAGTTAGGGCTGTCTATAGTAGTGCTCGTAATTTTGGTTTTTCTGGTGCTGCGTTGGTTAGGCAGTACCACTAATCATGGGGAATTTGTGGAAGTTCCCGATTTTGCTAAACTCTCCGTCATGGAGATGCGCAAATCGGTTGAGGATGTTGGATTGCGCTATGAAGTTTTAGATTCCGCAAACTATAATCCGGATTATCCTCGATTTTCTATTATAGAGCAGAATCCCGCAGCGGGAACAAAGGTAAAAGCGAACCGAAAAATTTATTTTACTGTTAATCCGTCGGGTTATAAGAAAGTTACGGTTCCTAAAATTATACAGGTTACCAAAAGAAATGCATCTTCAATGCTCAAAGCCGTCGGTTTAGACGTGCAACGTGTTACTTACATAGACCAATTGGGTAAGGATATGGTGTACTATATTAAATTTAAGGGTAAGGATATTAAACCTGGAGATAAACTTCCAAAAACCTCCAAAATAGAATTGGTATGTGGTAACGGTACCATTCCTAACAGTGCCATTATAAAGGCAAATTCAGAATAGCTATGGCATCCGCTTCAATCCATGAATTAGATGATGATGAGCTATACGAGCATCATAGGGTCTTAGCTTCTAAAGGTCAGGAGCCTTTGCGCGTAGACAAGTTCCTTATGAACTTCATTGAAAACGCCACCAGAAATAAAATCCAGAAGGCGGCTAAAGATGGCCATGTTTGGGTCAACGGTGCCATGGTAAAGTCTAATTACAAGGTAAAGGCCGGTGATGAGGTAAAAGTGCTTTTTGAACATCCTCCACATGAGTTTTTGTTGGTGGCCGAGGATATTCCTTTAGACATTGTTTATGAGGATGATGTGCTTTTGGTGGTGAACAAACCGGCAGGCATGGTGGTACACCCTGGTCATGGAAATTACTCAGGTACTTTAATCAATGCATTGATTCATCACGTAGATAATTTACCCGCCAATAGCAGTGAACGTCCTGGTTTAGTTCATAGAATTGATAAGGATACCTCCGGGTTACTGGTCATTGCAAAAACAGAGGCAGCAATGACCCACTTGTCCAAACAATTTTTCAATAAGACTTCAGAACGCGAGTATGTTGCTTTGGTTTGGGGTAATGTTAACGAAGAAGAAGGGGTTATTGAGGGGCATATAGGCCGCAGTCCTAAAAATAGACTGCAAATGCATGTTTTTCCCGAAGGAGAAGAAGGTAAGGAAGCGGTTACCCATTTTAAGGTGAGAGAGCGGTTAGGTTACGTTACACTTGTATCTTGTAGGTTGGAAACTGGTAGAACCCATCAAATAAGGGTTCATATGAAATATATTGGGCATACCTTGTTTAACGATGAGCGTTACGGAGGGGATAAAATATTAAAGGGGACTACATTTACCAAGTATAAACAGTTTGTGGAGAACGCTTTTAAAATATTACCAAGACAGGCACTTCACGCAAAAACACTGGGCTTCGTGCATCCTCTTACCGGAAAACACATGCAATTTGATTCTGAATTACCGCAAGATATGGCCCAATGCATTGAAAAATGGCGTAGCTACGCACAAAATAGTATGTAACATAGTTTTCTCCAATAGGGTCATTGAAACTCTTTTTAGATACCAATAGGTAGTATCCTAAATCTATTTTATTTTTATACTTAAATTTAAGTGTCTTATGAAGATTGTAATATCCCCGGCAAAATCGTTGGATTTTGAAAGCGAGTTGCCCACAACTAAATTTACGCAGCCCAATTTTCTTGTAGAGTCAGAGAAATTGAACAAGGTTTTGATAAAGAAGAAACCGAAGGCATTATCCGAACTAATGTCCATATCTGACAATTTAGCACAATTGAACTGGGAGCGCAATCAGAAATTTACGAGGCCATTTACACCCAATAATGCCAGGCCTGCGGTCTTTGCATTTAACGGAGATGTCTATAACGGTCTGGACGCTTATTCCATTCCAGAAGAAAAACTAGATAAATTACAGGACACATTACGTATCTTATCCGGGTTATATGGGGTTCTAAGACCGCTGGATTTAATGCAACCATATAGATTGGAAATGGGAACCTCTTTGAAGGTCGGAAGAAATAAAAATCTATACGAATTCTGGAAAAAAACCATAACAGAACACTTAAACGATGAATTGGTAGCGGACGAATTGTTTGTAAATCTTGCTAGTAACGAATATTTTGGAGCTGTTGATGCAAAAGCATTAAAAGTACCGGTGATTACCCCTATTTTTAAAGATTGGAAGAACGATAAGTTAAAAGTAATTAGCTTTTATGCCAAAAAAGCAAGAGGTTCTATGGTCCGGTACATTTTGGATACCGATGCAAAAACCTTAGGGGATATACAAGGTTTTGATAGGGACGAATACCAGTTTAGCAAAGCGCACACCTTAAAAGAAAACGAACCTGTTTTTGTACGATAAAATAAACTTTTGCGAATACCGTTATCGTAGTATACCCAAAGAGTAGTTTTGCTATGAGAAAGTTGATATTGTCGTTATTAGTTGTTGTTGGTTTGTTTTTTGCTTGTACCGATAGGGATGACGACGTAAATGCGGTTAATATTCGCGTTAAGAATAATACAGAGTCCTTGTTCAATGAAGTGTTGATTGTGGAAAATGACACAGTATACGAAAACATTCCCGCTGGGGAATTTTCTGAGTACATAGAGTTCCAACGAGCGTTCGAGGCTACGGAATTAACTGTAAAAACAGACTCAACCACCTTAACTTATACCCCTTTAGAAGTTTTTACAGATTCACTACCTATAGGTTTCTATACCTATGAACTCAGTTTTGACGAGGCACAGCAAATAGAACTTACTTTTAGAATAGAATACTAAATCACTTCTTTTTAACGGTTTTTATCTTTTCCTCTACCGTAGGTCTTCTCTTAATTTTTCTTGGCCTTCTTGCACCATAAGAGTTATTGGCTATTTTTCCTTTCCTTGATTTTTTATCTCCCTTCCCCATTCCTTTTTATTTTAAGTTGCATAAAGCGGAAGGCAAAAAACCTTTCACGTTACTATTGTATTAAAGTTAGTAAATTCGAGTTGAATTTTGTTGAAAATTCTGTTCTCATCTTTCAATTAATAAATTTTAACCGTGTTTCAACATATACATCCTTATGAACCGTTTTTATTTCCTGAGGCTACCAAACTCATTGTAGGCACCTTACCTCCACCGCGCTTTACTACTGGCGATTTAAAACCAGAAGATGTAGATTTTTGTTACGGGAGTAAAAACGGACAGCTTTGGCCAATTTTGGATATAATTTTTGACTTGGGGTTGAAGTATGAAACTACGGAATTTGCAGCTCAGCAGCGAAAAGCATTTTTAGTGAAGCATAAAATAGGAGTTTGTGATATTGTGGCGAGTGCGGAGCGCGATAAAGTGGATGCTTCGGACTTAGGGATGCAAAACACTACTTTGAGAAATATTCTTGGGTATTTGGAACGGTATCCCGCAGTGGATACACTGCTCTTTACTGGAGGAAATAGTAAAAATGGTCCAGAATATTTCTTTAGAAGACATCTCAAAGAAAATGGTCTTGCGCTGCAGGTAGTCTCGAACGTAGTGCCAAGGATTCATACATTTACGCATCCAAAGACACAGAAACATCTGAAAACGGTTTCGTTAACGGCCCCTTCTGGAGCGGCCAACAGAGCAGTTGGTAGTTTGGATTTATATAAAAAAATAAAGACCAAAAATCCTGATTTCAATACCTTGGATTTTAGGGTGATGCAATACAGGGAATTTTTTTTAAAATCATGAAGAATTATTTCTAAAGGTATGATTTATAGACCATCATTTTAAATGGAAGCTAGCAGAAATAAATCTAAATTGGCAAATAAACCATGGCCTACGAAAAGGGCCATGATACAGGTATACGAAAAGAAACTCTGGGGAGGGAATCAAACAGATTTCTATTCAGGAGTTGGTTCACATCATCCTCAAATCATAACGCCCTATCTTCAAGACTTGATTGCTTTCTTAAGTGCTTTTGAACATCCTCTTACGGTCTGTGATTTAGGCTGTGGAGATTTTAATATTGGAAGCAAATTAGTGGAGTACACCCAGTTTTACCATGCCGTAGATATTGTACCAGAACTGATAAAGCGTAATAAGGAAATATTTGACCTAAAAAACCTAGAATTTCATTGCCTGGATATTGCAAATGATGTTTTACCTGCTGCAGACTGTGCACTATTAAGGCAGGTTTTACAACACCTTTCGAATAAAGAAATACTCCGTATAATTAACAAGCTTAGTGATTTTAAGTATGTAATAATTACAGAGCATGTTCCCGCAGGTGAGTACGAGCCCAACAGAGATATTATTTCAGGTCAGGGAATTCGGCTTAAAAAGCAAAGTGGTGTCAAGGTATTGTCTGCACCGTTTAATCTAAAAGTTACCGAGGAAAAGCTTTTATCTGCTATTGATTTAGGTGAAGGTAAAGGTGTAATTGAAACTTCCTTATATCAGCTTTGGTAAATGGATAATTGAGAAACGTAATGACCCAAGTTTTGAACGCCTCAGAAATTAATCTTGGATTCCATTAATTTCTCTGTCACAAAATATAGAATGGCTACCAACTAAAAAGAGTCCAATCTTTTAAGATCAGACTCTTTTACGAGAACACTATATGAAAATGAAAAAAATTATTTACTTAAATACATTGTAAATATATAAGCTACATCTCGTAATCTAGACTTATTGTTGTCAAAGCTGTTGTTTTTGTGGTGTCGCCTATGAATTTTGTTATTTACTAAAATTTAAATTCAAGATTCTCTTAGAATAGCGATATTTATATCGGAAAATTCGGTATGTTATACCAGCAATTTTCAAATAAGAATTGATAACGAAATTGAGGTATGCAGCAGCAAGAAAGATTAGAGGAATTTAAAAAATCGGTACAGAACAAGTTCAATGTATATAACAGCCTGTTCTTAAATTTACCGTATCGGAATATAGAAAACGTGGGAATGCTTATTCCCCTGTTAATGGACCAATCCCAGAAAGGTCTACAATCGGGCTTGAATCCTAAGGAAATCATAGAGGATTTCTTTGAAAGATTTGCCAATCTCGATACGGAGGAAGAGCGTATAGACTTCATGTTCCGAATTATTCAGTATGTAGAGCGTCAGGTGGTGTTATATGATAGTGTGGAGGATGCCGCTTTTCCAAAAATACATAAGCACAGTAGTTCATTGTCTTTAAAAGACTATTTTCAGTTGGTCGAGAAGAACAACGCTTGGGATTCCATTGCCGATAAACTGGACAATTTTAGCGCAAGAATAGTACTCACGGCACACCCTACGCAGTTCTATACACCCGCGGTATTAGATATTATCACCAATTTAAGGACGCTTATTTTAGAGGATAAGATAGATGAAATAGATGTAGCCCTACAGCAGTTAGGATTAACCTCCTTGGTAAATGCCAAGAAACCTACACCCTTGGACGAGGCCAAGAATATCATATATACCCTTAGAAATGTTTATTATGATGCTATAGGAGATATGTACGCATATATAAAGAGAAGCGCGGGTAGTAGAGGTTTTGAAAATCATGATATTGTAAAATTAGGTTTTTGGCCGGGAGGTGATAGAGATGGTAATCCCTTTGTAACCGCAGATATTACCAAAGATGTAATGGATGAGTTGCGTATTACCCTCATGAAATGTTATTATAACGATTTAAAGCGCTTACAGCACAAACTAACTTTTAGAGAAGTGCAGGATCCTCTGAACAAATTGCGGGCTAATTTATACAAGGCCATGTTCGACCCTACCAAGGATGTTGGCTACGAGGACATTATAGGACCCTTACAGCAGATACGAGCCGCATTGATAGATAAGTATCATGACTTATATTTGAAGGATTTGGACTTGTTCATAGACAAAGTTAAAATCTTCAAAACGCATTTTGCCACTATAGATATAAGGCAGGATCACAGTATGCACACCAAAGTGATGAATGCGGTATTGGTCAAGAATGGGTTTATAAAAGAGGATTTGAACGAGCTATCCGAATCAAAATTGATTGATATCCTTTTAAATGAGAAGTTGTCCTTAGTACCGGATGATTATAAGGAGGATATTGTAAATGACACGATTAAGAACGTGTCACAACTAGTAACCATTCAAGCAAAGAATGGCGAAGAAGGATGTAACAGGTACATCATAAGTAATTCAGAAGATGTATTCAGTATTCTCTTTGTTTATGCTTTGTTCCGATGGTGTGGTTGGGCAGATAAAAAGATAACCTTTGATATTGTTCCACTTTTTGAGACCATGAAGGGTATGGATAATGCGGAAGCTACCATGCAACAACTGTTTAATTTAAAAGCGTATAGAACTCATCTGGCCAATAGGGGAGATAAACAGACCATAATGCTCGGTTTTTCCGATGGTACCAAGGATGGGGGTTACTTAAAGGCCAATTGGTCCATTCTTAAGACAAAGGAAGAACTATCGGCAGTATGTGATGCTAACGAAATTGCAGCAGTTTTCTTTGATGGAAGAGGAGGTCCGCCGGCAAGAGGTGGAGGTAAAACACACCGTTTCTATGCGGCACAGACCAATAAGGTGGCCAATAACGAGATTCAATTGACCATTCAAGGACAAACCATTACAAGTACCTACGGTACAAAGGAGCAGTTTATTTATAACAGCGAACAACTATTAACAGCAGGATTGTCCAATACGATATTGGGGAAGGAAATTACCATTTCAGAAGATTCACGTGCCTTGATTGAAGAACTTTCAGAATTAAGTTTTGAGAAATATGACGCCTTGAAACATCATGAGAACTTCATGCCTTATTTGGAAAACATGAGTACCCTAAAGTACTATACGAAAGCTAATATTGGCAGTAGGCCCGGTAAACGCGGGAATAAGGCAAAACTGGAGTTATCCGATCTAAGAGCGATTTCTTTCGTAGGTTCCTGGAGTCAGTTAAAGCAAAACGTTCCTGGTTATTTTGGAATAGGTACGGCTTTGAAGTATTTGGCGGACGACGGTAGGTTCGATGAGGCAAAGACACTATACAATGAAGTTCCTTTTTTCCAAGCTTTGATGATGAATAGTATGATGAGCTTATCTAAATGCTATTTTGAATTGACAAGTTACATGAGGGAGAATGAAGAGTATGGCGACTTTTGGCAGATATTGCACGATGAGTACGAGCTTTCTAAAAAAATGCTTTTAGAGCTTTCCGGTATGGAAATCTTAATGGAGAAGGAAACCATCTCAAGAGAATCTATTAAGATTAGGGAAAATATAGTACTACCGTTATTGGTAATACAGCAGTATGCTTTACAAAAAATAGGAGAGGGTAATGCCCATAAAGCACTCTACGAGAAAATTGTAACCCGTTCCCTTTACGGTAATATTAATGCTAGTAGAAACTCAGCTTAGATTAATTAAAAAAAATGTGCATTACTAAAAAATGGCAAGGATAGTTATCCTTGCCATTTTTATTAACAATCAACTAAATACACTACTAATGAACTTTTCTTAGTACTTCTATGGAGTTAGAAATATCAAAGCAGCCTTCAAATTCGTCAAAAGTCCATCCCGCTTTTAGACCTTTTAAACCATCTTCGTATCTAATGTAGTAGATGAAGCAAGTACCTTCCCCTGCGGCGTCGAAATCAACTCCTTCTACAGCTTCTAGTGTTGGGGGAAGACCTAGGATTCTACCGCTGGCGTCGGTAATTATCCATGAACTATTGGCTCCCGCAGCTTCAGTATTATCCAACGTGATGCCAGTAACATAATCAGGGGTGCCATCAATTATAAATTCATACGCACCTCCAGAAATAGTTCCTGCATTTGGCTTGTTACGTACCACTTCTATTGGGTTGGAAAGGTCGAAGTTTCCTTCTAGATGGGCTGCGTTCATTTCTGGCGCAAGACCTTTAATTTTCCCCTCGTAGCGTAAGTACTAGATAAGGCAAGTTCCAGCGTCTGCTCGGTCAAAATCAACACCTTCTACCGCATCAAGCGTTGGTGGTAAACCAAGAATATTTCCTTTATCATCCGTAATTACCCATGTACTGTTACTACCAAAGGCATTACTGCTGTCCAAAGCTATTCCGCTAACATTATCGGCCACGCCGTCTACGCAAAAGCTATATGGGACGCCAGAGATGGTGCCCGCTTCAGCACCTTTCAGTCTATTTACCTCTATGGGGTTGGAAAGGTCAAAACATCCCTCAAGATCGTTTGCGTTTATTCCCATTTCAGCACCTTGTAGTCCTTCTTCATAACGTAGGTACCAGATAAGGCAGGCTCCAGGTCCTGCACCATCAAAATTAACACCTTCTACGACATCCAAAGTTGGAGGTAATCCTAGGATATTCCCTAAATCATCTGTGATAACCCAAGTACTTAGAGAACCACTAGCTTCGGAATTATCCAAATGAATACCGCTAACAAAATCTTCTTCTCCATCCACATAGAACGTGTACGGTCCACTGGTCAAGCTTCCGGCATTTGGTTTGCTTCTAACTACTTCCAAGGCATTTGATAATCCAAAATTACCTTTAAGGTCATTAGCGTTCATGCCTGGTTCAAGCCCTGTTAGACCTTCTTCGTATCGTAAATACCAGATAAGACAGGTTCCAGCTCTTGCCTCGTCAAAGTCAACCCCTTTTACGGCGTCTAAAGTTGGCGGTAGCCCTAGGATGTTTCCTAAGTCATCCGTAATGATCCAGCTGCTTAAGCTTCCAGAAGCTTCACTGGCATCTAAATTAATATCGGTCACGAAATCGGCCGTGCCATCAACACAAAAACTATAAGGTCCTCCGGAAATTACACCAGCTTGTGCGGCTTGTAATCTGTTTACCTCAATAGAGTTGGAAAGGCTAAAACAACCAGAAAGGTCAGCCGCGTTTAAACCGGCTTCCGCGCCAACCAGACCATCTTCAAAACGGAGGTACCAGATCAAACAAACACCAGCACTGGCTTGGTCAAAATCTACTTCTTTTACCGCGTCTAAGGTTGGGGGTAGGCCTAGGATGTTCAATTTATCATCCGTAATTATCCAAGTGCTGTTCGTTCCTTTTGCATTTTCCGCGTTAAGCGTAAGTTCCGTAACAAAATCGGGAGTACCGTCTACGGTAAACTCGTAAGGTCCACCAGAAATTTCACCTGCGGCTATTTCGTTTCGTACTACCTCGATAGTATTGGAAAGGTCAAATGTACCGGTTAAATCATCTGTGTTCATACCTACTTCCAGTCCTGCAAGTCCGTCTTCGTACCTCAGGTACCAAATAAGACAAACACCCGCGCCGGCCTCATCAAAATTAACGCCCTCTAAGGCTTCCATATTGGGAGGTAGTCCAAGGATAACATTTTTATCATCAGTAACGATGAAAGTACTGTTGGTGCCCATGCTAGCATCACTGTTAAGGGTAATGCCGGAAACCATATCGGCTTCACCATCTACACAGAAGGTAAACGGTCCGCCAGCTAACGCACCCGAAACGGGGGTAATTGGTTGTTGATCTTGTTCGTTCTCTTCAGAACAGCTCGCCAATAGTAGCAAGAAGACAAAAATGGTCAAAAGATTAGTTTTTTCATTGTTCTATTTTTTAAGTTTACAACAAATGAAAAGATAGGATGTAACAAAGCGGTCACAGAAAGATGTTCTTTCTGTGATACTTTCATGATAATTTGGAATAGACTACTGGGTTAGTAGTAATTAGACGAATATTTACGGTAAAGGAGTACTCAAAATGGCGTAGAACGTTTGAATGCCATAGGCTATTTGGCCAATCTTCAGATTCTCATTAGGGCTATGTTGATTGTTATCGGGATTTACCATCGGCACAATAAAAGCAGGAATTTTCAATTCATTGATAAAAGGAGAAATAGGAACGGTTCCACCCATAATCCGAATTTGCACCACATCTTCCTGAAACTTGTCTTGTAAAACCTTAACGATAAAATCACCGTTACTATGGTTAAGGTCGGTTCTAAAGGCATCGGTTACGGAACCTTCCTTAATCATGGCTATTTTATCATGATTCATACGTTCCTGTTCAGTGGGCATGGTATCTGTAATATAGAAACCTTCATTGGCAATATATTTCTTGACCAGATTTTTAAGACGTGTTCCGTCGGATTCTGGAACCAGTCTTAAATCTAGTTCGGCGGTTGCCGTAGCAGGAACAATGGTTCTTGCTCTTTCTCCAATCCAACCAGAGCCCAGGCCTCTGATGTTTAGGCTAGGATACTGTAATGCTTCTTGATAGAACGCACCTACTTTCTCCGCTGTTTTAAATTGAAGTTTCTCAGAAATCAAATCGTCGCTGTCCGGGACACTTTTTAAAACGGTCTTTGTAGCATCATCTAGAGTAATTCCCTCATAATACCCAGGAATGAGCACGCGCCCTTCTTTATCTTTCATGTTAGCTAATAACTGTGTTAGCTGAAAGCCAGGGTTAGGGGCGTAATTTCCATAGTGACCACTATGTTGAGGTTGTATGGGGCCAAATGTAGTCAATGATAACGTTGTTATTCCTCGACAGCCATAGATTACAGTAGGTTTACCAGAAGCATGTACAGGACCATCGTTAATGACCAGAAAATCTGCCTTTAAAAGTTCCCTGTACTGTTTTACAGCTTCGGGTAAGGGTTTACTACTTTTTTCTTCCTCACTGTCCAGAATTACCTTAACATTAAAGGGTATGGCTACATTATTTTTCTTTAAGAGATCAATGGCGTTCAAGAACATGACGATAGGTCCTTTGTCATCTGAAGTTGACCTACCGAAAAGGCGCCAGTCATAATTAATATCGTCGTTCAAGTCCTCAAAGGCTTCCGTCCTCCATACGTCACCGTCTTTAGATTTTAAAACGGTCTCATAAGGGTTGGGTTGGTCCCATTTGGCGGCATCAACAGATTGCCCGTCCAAATGCATATAGAATAGTATCGTAGGTTTACTATCGTCCATGGGTAAGGCAGCAAAGAACAAGGGTAGGTTTTCCGTTTCTAAGATACTCGTATTGAAGCCTCTATTATTAAACTTGTTACGCAACCAGATAAGGTTGGAGTCTATGTCATCTGCATTAAGGGCGTCATTAGGGATTTTTACAAAATCTACTAGTTCATCAATACTATGCTTTACTTGGGATTTGATTGCAGTTGAATCTTGAGCAATACTAATGTTAACGAATAAAATGTTTAGTAATATTATAAAGTGCTTCATCTTCTATCCTTGTTTTTGGTAAACGAAAGATAGTTATTTGTTTATAAAACTCTCCCTAAAAACTATGGCCAAATCCAACATAGGCCCATTCTGCAATACCGACACCGGTCCTAAACATAAAACCATTGGAACTTTGTTTTCTATAGCCTATGGAAATCTGCGGATAGAATTGACTATCATCCACAAAATCTTCGTTCATATTCCCATCATTTGATTCTGAAAAATAGCCTAGTCCAAGCCCTACTTCAAAATGGTTTTTGCCTTTTCCCGTAAGCGCCGTTACGCCTAGACTGGACAAATACCCCGACCCACTCCTACTTCCACTAAAATCTAAGTAGGCATGCGCACCACCCTTGACTGTAAGATAATAGGATTTAAAAAAACCTTTTTGCGATGAGATTAAGAGCCTGTCATAGGAAAGTTGTGCCTGGTAGAATAGGATGAAGGTTCCTAAAGAGCCGTGTATAATATTTTTTGCGGGTTCAATGGAGGAATTTTCTTGTGAATAGGAATTTATCGTTAAAAAAGTGACAAGCAGTATTGAAAGCAATTTTTTCATAGTGTATTTATTCTAAAGATTAGTTTAATTATAACACTATAAACAATTCAAAACGTCGAAACCCTTCCTATTAATTGGAATATTATTGTCTGATTTTTTTATAAAATTGGAAATTCTTTCTATGCCATTGGCAGTCAATTGTTTAATAAAAGAGAAACATAATATGATACTTTCTTGTAGCCTTCCCTAAAAATAGGACAGCTTAAAATTAGAATTTTCTAACTTTAAATTTTAACTGTCACATGAAAAAAAGCAAGTTTACCGAGAGCCAGATCATCAAGGCCTTGAAAGAGAACGAACAGGGCCGTAGTGTCGGGGATGTATCCCGCGAACTGGGCATCGACAAGAGCACCTTTTATTATTGGCGCAAGAAATATGGCGGAATGGAGGTCACGCACATGAAACGTCTCAAAGAGCTCGAGGAGGAGAACCGCAAGCTCAAACAGATGTACGCCGACGTAAGCCTGGACGTGCGCATGCTCAAGGACGTACTGTCAAAAAAGTTCTAGGGCCTTCCGACAAGAAGCACCGTGCCAAGTACCTTCAGGATGCCTATTCGGTCCGTGTATCGCGTTCCTGCCAAGTGATCGGGCTTGCCCGTTCGATGTGGTACCACCATACCAAAAAGGACGATACGGAAGTTGTCGAGGCACTATCGAGGTTGGCGGAAGAACTGCCGACAAGGGGTTTCGAGGTGTACTATAAACGGCTTCGTCGCGAAGGCCATAAATGGAACAGGAAACGTGTACTTCGGGTTTACAGGAAGATGAACCTAAAGCTGCGCAGAAAACATAAGAAAAGACTGCCCGCAAGGGTAAAGAACCCATTGGAGGCCCCTACGGCGCTCAACGAGGTATGGAGTATGGACTTCATGTCGGACGTTCTCTCCGATGGAAGGAAAGTAAGGGTGTTCAACGTCATGGACGATTATAACCGTGAGGCACTGGCCATGGATATAGGTCTGAACTATCCGGCAAGAAAGGTCGTGGAGACCTTGGAGTATCTGGAAGAGGAAGTAGGGCTTCCAAAGACGATACGCTGTGACAACGGTCCCGAGTTCATCTCGAAGACCTTGGCGGCGTGGTGCAAGGGAAAAAGAGTGGAACTAAGGTTCGTACAACCGGGCAAGCCGATGCAGAACGGTTACATGGAAAGGCTCAACAGGTTTTACAGGGAGGACGTACTTGATGCCTACTGGTTCAACGACCTGCACCAGATCAGGACATTGACCGATAAATGGAAAAAGGATTACAATACGCAGCACCCACATTCATCATTGGGAGATATGCCACCGAGAGAGTATAAAGACCGTTTCGGGGAAGAATTCTTCCCCGAAACGGTCAACGATAAAGATATTTTTATGAATTTAGCGTTGTCCTAAAACGGGTAAGGCTACATTCTGTTGCAGTCGAATACTGCACAAAATTAAAAATTAAGTACAATGATAGATAAGGTCTTGTAGGGTTATTCCAATCATTTTATTTTTTAAATACGATTTAAAAGTATTTTATATGAGGATAAACGGTAGAATGACCTAAACGTTAAACGTTTCTTTTGAGTTGATTAGAGTTCATTTAACTTGTCTATATACTTTAATACTAACTGACTTTTAGGTATGTCATTGCTGTTTTTTTCTTCTCTATATCGTTTTAGAAGAGCTAAGCTATTCTTAGCAAGTAATTCTTCTAAACCAAAATCATTTAAATAGGTTAGTTCATTGGATTCTAAGTCCACTAAATAAGGAAAACGTAATTGTGCAACTTTGGCACCATAAATAGCTCCGCCGATACCTCCACTCACTTTGCTCCAGAAAGTAGAAGTTTCGCTTTCTTGAATTTGATAATTGTACATGTTTTCGTCTTGGGAAATGCCAGCCACAAAAAATAAATACCGACCATGTTTTAAAATTGGCGTATAGTGAAGCTGGATATTATATTTGAAACAGTTTAAAAATAGTGTATCTCCATTTGAATAAGCTGCTATATTTTTCTTGATATCCTTTTTTGAGATAAGTTTTGTAGTAGAGGATATTCGATAGTCATTTCCGCCAGACATCTTTATTTCGCCTATAGTTCTTCTTTCTGATAATAGAGTGTAAGCCAGAGAAGGTTCTTTATTTTGGACTTCATCTATACTCATATAAATTCCTTTGGGAAAATCTTGAGCATTCAAAGCTAAGATGTTTACTAAAAAAAGAATTAGTGCAAGTAGTTTAATCTTCATCGAATTAATTTTATAAATGAATTTACTTCATTTACACCATTGGCAGTCAAATATTTAATAAAAGCAGAACCAATGATGGCACCTTTTGAAGTTTTTGTGGCCTGATCAAATGTTTCCGCATCCTTGATACCAAAACCAACTATCTGTGGATTTTTTAAGTTCATGTTGGCAATACGCTCAAAATATGTTTCTTGTTCATTTCCAAAGCCGGATTTTGAACCTGTGACGCTAGCGGAACTTACCATATATATAAATCCGTCTGAGGCTTCATCGATTTGGCGAATACGTTCATCGCTTGTTTGTGGTGTAATTAAAAATATGTTGATAAGACCATATTTTTTAAAAATCACTTTATAGTCAGCCTCGTAAACATCCAAGGGCAAATCTGGCATGATCAGCCCATCGATACCAATTTCCTGACATTTTTCACAAAAAGCTTCCACGCCATATTGTAGCATAGGGTTGAAATAGCCCATGACTATTAAGGGGATGGAGACGGTCTTCCGGATGTTCTTCAATTGTTCAAATAGTATTGCCGTTGTCATTCCATTTTTTAAGGCTATCGTAGAACTCTCCTGTATGGTTGGCCCGTCTGCCAAGGGGTCACTAAAAGGAAGGCCAATTTCAATCATATCTATACCATTTTTTTCCAGGTCCTCAATAATCTGTACGGTATCTTCCAAGGCAGGATATCCTGCTGTAAAATATATGGATAGGAGCTTTTTATTCTCCTGCATCTTGTGATTTATTCTGTTCATGTTAAGCGGTCATTTTTATTCCCGCAAAGGCGGGAATCAGTTTAATTTTTCAACGTGTTTTTATCATTTATGGTTCAATCTGCGAGCATCCAAGTAAGGTCTTTCCAGTCTGGATTCATATCGTTTACAAGATTTTCTTTTCATTTTCGATTCCATTTTTTTAGCTGTTTCTCCCTCTTAATCGAGTTAATTACGTAGGACGAAGTTTCAAACCAAATCAGTTTATGAACATTGTATCTGCCTGTAAAGCCACTATTACTTTTTGATCGATGTTCCTTTAACCCCCTTTTTAAATTATTGGTAAACCCTACATAAAGAACGGAGTGATTCTTGTTGGCAAGTATGTAGACATAATAGCGGTGCATTTAATTGATTTAAATCATTTTGGGCGGATTTCCGCCTTCGCGAAAATGACCAACAAGTTTATAGTTTAAAATAGTCAATATACATCTGTAAATCCTTATCGCCCCGACCGGATAAGCTTATCACCACCACATCGTCTGGTTGAAACTTTTTATGTTCAAAAATGGCGAAAGCATGTCCCGTTTCAATGGCAGGAATTATGCCTTCCAATTGCGATAGTTCTAGGCCTGCGGTCATCGCCTCATCATCCGTGGCGCTATAAAATTCTGCTCTACCTGATTTATGTAAATGGGAATGCATAGGCCCAACTCCGGGATAATCCAACCCTGCCGAGATAGAATAGGGCTCCGTTATCTGTCCGTCCGTTGTTTGCATCAACATAGTTTTACAGCCGTGGATAATACCCATTTTACCTAATGCGGAGGTAGCAGCACTTTCTCCGGTATTTACACCTTTACCAGCAGCTTCAACGGCAATAATACCTACTTCAGGTTCATCTAAAAAATGATGGTAGGTACCTGCGGCGTTACTGCCACCGCCAATACAGGCAACGACATAATCCGGATTTTCACGTCCTTCTTTTTCCTTTAATTGCCATTTGATTTCTTCTGATATAACTGATTGAAATCTAGTGACCATGTCCGGGTAGGGATGGGGTCCAATGGCAGAACCTATAATGTAGTGGGTGTCTACAGGATTATTGATCCAATCCCGAATAGCTTCATTAGTAGCGTCCTTAAGTGTACGGCTTCCAGAAAGTGCCGGTCTTACCTCCCCACCCAGCATTTTCATCCGTGCTACATTGGGTGCTTGCCGCGCTATATCGATTTCACCCATGTAAACGATACATTCCATGCCCATAAGGGCGCAGACCGTAGCGGTTGCTACACCGTGTTGGCCGGCACCCGTTTCGGCAATAATTCGTGTTTTTCCTAGTCGCTTGGCCATTAATATTTGGCCTATGGTATTATTAACCTTGTGTGCGCCCGTATGGTTTAAATCTTCTCGTTTAAGGTATATTTTGGCCCCGTGTTTTTCAGACAGGCGTTTTGCAAAATAGAGTGGTGACGGTCTTCCTACATAGTCTTTCAATAATTGATGAAATTCTTTTTGAAAAGAATCCTCGTACATTATATTTAGATAGTTACGACGTAACTCCTCTACATTTGGGTACAGCATTTCAGGAATAAAAGCTCCTCCAAATTCTCCGTAATATCCTTTTTCGTCTGCGTGATATTTCATAGTTATTTGTTTATCGATTTTTTTGCCTGGTTTTGGTTAAGACTCACTTGTTATTTTTGACGTATTATCTTATACCTTACTAGTTGGTAGTTTGTATAATTTGCCTACGAACTACTAATTTCTTTTTTAAACGCTTTTAATTTTTCTATATCCTTTAAACCCGGTTCTATTTCAAATTTACTGTTCACATCAATGGCATGACAATATTTAGATTCGGGCCTTTTTGTAAATTCCTTGATGGTTTCTAGTTCGTTTAACCCTATTCCACCACTTAAAAAGTATGGTTTTGTAGAAGGGTAATTCTCTAGTAGATTCCAATTGAAAGTATAACCATTGCCGCCGGGAAGTTTTCCTTTAGTATCGAATAAATAGAAATCGCAAACGGATTCAAACGGTAGTAATTCATTGAAATCGAAATCGTCCTTTATAGAAAAAACCTTTATGATTTTAAGTTGGGGAACTTCTTTCTTTAACGCTTTACAGAAAGCGGGATTCTCTTTGCCATGTAATTGGACCATTAAGAGCCTATACTCTTTAACTGAATTTTTAATTTCATCTATGTCGGCATTTACAAATACACCTATTTTTTTAACGCTATGGGGTAGATGTGGCATAGCTGTATTAAAATGGCGTTTGGAAGGCTTCCAAAAAATAAAGCCTAGATAATCTGGTTTCAAAGCGGCAACCTCGGTAGTATTTTTATTCATGCCGCAAACCTTCAGCCTAAATGGATGGTTACCGTCTTGACCTTTGTCCTTATCGCTATTGGAGTAATAATAGTCCACTTGTTAATTTAACTTTTTAATGAATTCTAAGGCACTTTTTCCAGGATTATCGGTTTTCATAAAATTCTCACCAATTAAAAAACCTTGGTATCCGTACTGCTTTAAATCTCTAATCGCTTCAATTGAACTGATTCCGCTTTCAGAAACCTTTACAAAATCATCGGGAATTTGAATCGATAGGGATTTACTGGTTTCCAGACTTACCTCGAAGGTTTTTAAATTTCTATTGTTTACCCCTAACATGTCTAAACTGGGCATAACGGATTTTCGTAATTCTTCTTGGTTATGTACCTCGAGTAAGACATCTAAGCCTAAACTTTTTGCGAACTCGGAAAAGGCCTTTATTTCAGCTTTGGTCAGTACAGCGGCAATCAGGAGAATGGCATCAGCGCCAAAAGCCTTCGCTTCCAAAATTTGATATTCGCTTACAATAAATTCCTTTCGTAATAATGGCATCATCACGGAGGCTCTTGCAAGAAGTAAATCCTCTAAAGAACCGCCAAAGTACTTGATGTCCGTTAAGACACTCATTCCGCTTACACCTGCGTTTTGGTAATCTCTGGCCACAAGACCTACATTGGTGTTTTGGTTTATGGTGTCTTTTGAGGGGGAACGCCTCTTGTGCTCCGCAATGATTCCTGTAGTACTATTCCGTAATGCTTCTGCCAAAGAATTACCGGTCCGGTCAAAAAGAACGGATTGTTCTAATTGGGATTTGGGAATAATGGATTTCTTTAAATCTACTTCCTTGCGTTTATCCGCTATTATTTTGTCTAGAATATTCATGCTGCACTGATTTCCTGTAATTTTTTTAATGCTGCCAATCCCTTACCACTCAACAATGATTCCTTGGCTTTTTCAAAACCTTCTTTTGGTGAGATATGCTCCACCGTAGCAATGGCCACACCGGCATTGGCACAGACAACGTTATTTTGCGCTTCGGTTCCTTTACCATTGAGGACATTCATAAATATTTGCGCGGAAGTAGGAATGTCATCGCCCCCAACAATAGCGTCTGCATCAATTTCCGTTACGCCAAAGTCCGAGGGTTTCAAAATAGTTTCGGAGCCGTTGGATATCGTTTTGGTATCTCCTGTTAAACTTATTTCATCATACCCGTCCAAAGCATGCAATACCGTAAAATTCTTATCTGTATTTTGATAGAGATAACCATACATTCTTGCTAGCTCCAGATTAAAAACACCCACCATTTGGTTTTTTGGAAATGCCGGATTCACCATTGGTCCTAACATATTAAAAAATGTTTTAACGCCGAGTTCTTTCCTAATTGGAGCTACGTTTTTCATAGCAGGATGAAACAAAGGTGCATGTAAAACACATATCCCTGCTTCGTCAATGGATTTCTTCAGGAAATCTGCCTCATTACTAAATTTAATACCTAAAAATTCCATCACGTTGCTACTACCACATTTAGATGAAACACCATAATTACCGTGCTTCGTTACTTTAATACCGGCTCCGGCCGTAACAAAGGAAGATAGGGTAGAGATATTAAAAGTATCTTTGCCGTCGCCTCCCGTACCACATAAGTCAATTGGGTTATAGTGGGATAAATCTACCGCTAAGCAGAGTTCTAATAAGGCATCTCGAAAACCTTCTAATTCCTCAATAGTGACGCTTCTCATCATATAAACAGTAAGGAAAGCGGCAATTTGACTCATATTATAGTCTCCCTTGGCCATGTTCACCAATATTTGTTTGGCTTCTTCTTTATGAAGGATTTCGTGATTTATAAGTCTATTTAAAGTTTCTTTCATTATTGATGTTATTTGGAGGTTAGTATTGAGCTTATTAATGATTATTGGGGCTCAATACTGCGCTCGGCTATCAGGGCTTTTACCTTCGACCCAATTTTTTAATATTTGTTTTCCATTTGGAGTCAATACAGACTCTGGATGAAATTGTACGGCTCGGATATCCAAATCTCTGTGTTTTAGGGACATTATCTGCCCGTTGGTGTCAAAGGAGGTAGCCACTAAAGAATCTGGAATATTGTTATTAACCACCCAAGAATGGTATCTGCCTACCGCTATTTGCCGCGGTAATCCCTCAAAAATATAGTCGTCCTGTACAATTTCTATTTCAGATGCAACCCCATGATACACTTGATCCAGGTTTACTAAACTTCCTCCGAAAACTTCAGCAATCGCTTGTTGCCCAAGGCATACCCCAAAAATACGTTTGGTCTTGGCATACCTTTTAATAATGGATTTGAGTAAACCTGCTTCATCGGGAATTCCCGGACCTGGAGAAAGTACAATATGTTCAAAATTGTCTACATCTTCCAAGGTTAGTTGGTCATTACGTTTTACCACAACTTCACAGTCTAAATCCTCAAGATAGTGCACCAAATTATAGGTAAAACTATCGTAATTGTCAATCATTAAAATAGAAGCCCCCTCTGACTCCCCCATAAGGGGAGCACCTTTACACTTGTTATTATTATTGCCCATTTTGAATTTTTTTTAGAATTTTTCCAAGGGAGAAGATTATATGTACAATTGTTTTTTGTGTTTCATAATAGGACTTAATTTTCCTCGTGATAATATTGCTCATTTTTTAGTTTTTGTTCCCCTCCTTGGGAGGGGTTAGGGGAGGCTTTTAGATAGTTTCAGCAATTTCTAGCGCCTTGTTCAACGCTCCAAGTTTGTTATAGGTCTCTTGCAATTCGTCTTCCGCATCTGAGGCAGCCACTAATCCTGCACCTGCTTGGAAGTGTAACTCATGGTTTTTGCTTAAAAAAGTCCTAATCATAATCGCGTGGTTAAAATTTCCATTGAAATCCATAAAGCCTATCGCTCCACCATAATATCCCCTGTTTGTTTTTTCATATTTTTCAATAAGCTGCATGGCCATATGTTTTGGGGCTCCACTTAACGTTCCAGCAGGAAAAGTGTCCGCTACAATTTTCAAGGTAGATATATCGGCTTTTTTCATCCCTGTAACCTTGGATACGAGATGTATCACATGGGAGAAATATTGCACCTCACGATAGGTTTCTACGTTCACGAGATTTCCATTACGACTTAAGTCGTTCCGGGCTAAATCCACTAGCATTACATGTTCACTATTTTCCTTATCGTCCTTTGCAAGTTGCTTTGCAAGTTCAGCGTCTTTTTCATCATTTCCCGTTCGTTTGTAGGTGCCTGCAATTGGGTGAATTTCCGCCTTACCGTCCTTTACAATGATTTGTGCCTCTGGCGAACTACCGAAAATTTTAAAATCGCCATAATCAAAAAAGAAGAGATAAGGGGAGGGGTTAATGGAGCGCAACGCCCTATAAACATTAAATTCATCGCCTTTAAAACTCTGTGAGAATCTTCTGGATAATACCAATTGAAAAACATCTCCTCGTTGGCAATGTTTTTTTGCGAGCGCAACGTGTTCTTTGAAGGCGTTGTCTTCTAAGTTTGTTCTAACAGCTCCTTCCTTGGAGAAATTATAGGAGGCAAAATTCCTCACCTTTAAAACCTGTTCTAATTGCGGAATGTTATTTTCAGATTCAAAACAATGCGCAAATAGATAGGCTTCGTTTTTGAAGTGATTAATTGCAATTACGTTTTGATAGACGGCATAATAGATGTCAGGTATTGCAACCGAATTATCCTTCTTAGTAATTTCAATAGATTCAAAATAACGAACGGCGTCATAGGCCATAAATCCGAAAAGGCCGTTTGTGATAAACTTAAAGTCTTGCTTCTCTATTTTAAATTGTTTGCCAAAACTGTCTATTTCCTTAGTGACCTCTGTTTCCTTGGTGATATGAATTTCTTCTTTGGTACCATCAGGAAATTCTTTGGTGATGACTTCGTTCTGTACTTTTATGGAAGCCATTGGATTACAGCAGATATAGGAAAAACTATTGTCATTAGCATGGTAGTCACTACTTTCCAGTAAAATACTGTTTGGGAACTTATCCCTGATTTTAAGATAAACACTTACGGGAGTAATGGTATCTGCCAGGATTTTTTTAGAATACGTTTGAAGTTGAAATGACATAATAAAAGTTATAAATTAAAAAAGGCTTGTCGTGATGACAAGCCTTTATATATTTTCAATAGGGACTAGTTCACGAATGTTGTCGCAAATTATTCCACCACCAAGTGTTATTCATTGTTTTCATTGGTTCAAATATAAAAAGGAATTTTAAAGTCACCAATTTTCTTTACTTAAAAATAAAAATCCCATTGAAGTTTCTTTCAACGGGATTTTTGTAGGATTCTCTAAATTTTTAAATACTCTTAGTATTTATAGCGCTAGGTCTACCACTAAATCGAACTCGTCATAAATAGCTTTATCTCCTAAATCATCAAAAAAACTACCAGAACCATATCTCACGTCAAATTTAGAACGGTCTACCTTAATTGTTGCCGTAGCTTTGTTTTCGAACATGGATACCACTAAGGTCACGGGCTTCGTAATTCCTTTTATGGTCAGGTCTCCAGAGACGCTATAGGACTTTGAATTTTTATCAAAAGGCTTTACGGAAGTAAAAACCAATTTTGCGGTCGGGTGATTTGCTACCCCGAAGAAATCATCAGACTTCAAATGGCCTTCTAGCTTCTCTTTTCCGTTACCTGCTGTCATATCCGTGTTGGTAATGCTTGTCATGTCCACAACAAATTCGCCTCCGGTAAGCTTTCCACTCTCCATCATCAAAAAGCCTGACTTAAGATTGATTTTACCTTCGTGTGAACCAGTAACTTTATACCCTTTCCAAGTCACCGTACTTTGTGAGACGTTTACTTCTTTCTTTTCGCCATCCACTGGTGTTGTCGCACTAGCGGAAAATCCGAAAACTAGGGCTAATGCTAAGCTAAATACTGTTTTTTTCATCTTTTTAGTTTTAATGTTATTGTGTCTGTTTGAATTATATATGTGTAAATAAAGTTTGTTTTGATTTGCGGACCTTTTCGTAATGCTGGGTTTCGTCTTCTGCTGATCGGTATCCTATAGGCAGCACAACAGCCGTGTTCAGGTTTTTACCGTTAAGATCTAGAATTTTATTGTAAGCCTCGGCATCGAAACCTTCCATAGGGCAGGTATCGATTTTTAATTCGGCCGCCGCTTGCATTACATTGCCCAAAGCAATGTAAGCCTGTTTTGCAGTCCAAGTTTCTTTAGAAGATGAAGGCAGATCCAATAATTTGGATTTGGCGAATTCACCGTAGGCTTTCAGCTCCTCGCTTGGGATATTTCGGGTTTCCGATACATTTTTTAAGTAATCATCGACCAATTCTCCACCAAAATCGGATTGATTTGCAAATACAAGTAGGTGAGAGGCATCCGTAATTTGAGATTGCCCCCAGGAAACAGGTTTTAATTGTTCTCTTATAGCTGCATCTGTAATAACGAAAACATGATAGGGTTGCAGGCCATAGGAAGAAGCGCTAAGTTGTGTGGCTTCTAGTAGTATTTCTAGATTTTCATCTGAAATCTTTTTTGAGCTATCAAATTTTTTGGTGGCATAACGCCATTTTCTATTTTCTAAGGTGTTGTTCATTTTAAAATTTATCTAATAATCTATTTAATTGTTCTAGTTCTGATTCAGAAAAGTTATTTAGAATTTGTTCTTCCTTTTCAAATAACATGCCATCAATTTCATTAAGGAAATTTAGACCTTCAGTAGTTATCTTTATTTCAACTTTTCTACGATTGTGTTGGCAAACGCTTCTAATTACATATCCCTTTAAAATAAGTTTATCTACTAAGCGTGTAGTATTACTCATTTTGGTTACCATACGCTCGTTTATGGTGGATAGGTTAGCTGGTTTCCCTTTCTGACCTCTTAATATTCTTAGTACGTTGAACTGTTGTAAAGAGATTTCAAAAGGTTTAAGAAAGCAGGAAATTTGGTCGTTCACTTTGTTCTGAACCAAGGAAAGATGAATAAGCGTCCGCTTTTTTAACGGAATCTCTGTTTTCGTTTTTATGACCTCCTCTACATTCATGTACTTACAATAGTTGTATATACAAATGTAGATGTAATATTCCGTGTTTAAACGTTGGATAAATTAAATTTTTGTTAAAAAATTAAGGAAGGGATTTTCATCAAAATCGTTTATTTTTGAAAAAAACAATTATGGCAGATTTATCACAAGAAGAGTGGGCATCCAAATTGGAGAAGGATCCTAATGCCTTTATCTTGGACGTTAGGACCGAAGAGGAGTTAGAGGATGGAATAATTCCTAAAGCTGAAAACATTGATATCTATTTGGGGCAAGAGTTTATGAACCAATTGGAAAAACTGGACAAGTCAAAAAATTATTATGTGTATTGCAGATCAGGAAACCGGAGCGGACAGGCCTGCGCTATCATGAACAGTATTGGTTTTGAAAACACGTATAATCTTGAAGGTGGTTTTATGAACTGGGAAGGTGATATTCAGGAATAGCTAAAAATTAATCAAATTATAGAACCTGCCTTAAAGCAGGTTTTTTAATTTTAACCAATGAAAGAAGACCTTCTTCACTTTATATGGAAGTATAAAAAATATCCAAATGCCGGGCTAAGGACAACATCTGGGAACACTGTTTTAATTAAATCCCCTGGCGTACATAATAAGTTAAGCGGTCCGGACTTCTTCAATGCCAGTGTGGAAATTGATGGGCAACTTTGGGCCGGTAATGTAGAAATTCATATAAAATCTTCAGATTGGTACGCCCATAACCATGAAAAAGACACTAATTATAATACTGTTATTCTCCATGTGGTCTGGGAAGATGATATTGCGGTATTTAGGGCAGATGGATCTGAAATACCCACCCTTGAGCTTCGTAATTATATTACGAACGAGTTATTGGTCAACTATAAGAGGTTATTAGAAGGAACCAGGAATAGAACAATTAACTGCCAATATGGTATAAATGCCGTTTCTGATTTTACTATTCATAATTGGTTGGAAAGATTATATTTTGAAAGGTTGGAAAAAAAGTCCCTGGTAATCTCTAAACTTTTAGAGGATTCAAAGAACGATTGGGAAAAAGTACTTTTTATACTTCTATTTAAGAATTTCGGGTCTAAAATAAATGGGACTCATTTCTTTGAAATAGCTGAGAACTTAGATTTTTCAATAGTTCGCAAACTTTACAACAAGCCCTTTGAGTTAGAAAGTTTACTTTTTGGACTAGCGGGATTGCTTACCAATGAAAACGAAATGGAGCCTTATCAAAAGGAACTTAAGCAGTCCTTTGACTTTTTAGTCCATAAATACGAACTATCAGCAGAAATATCAAAAAAAGCAGAATTCTTCAAATTAAGACCGCTCAATTTCCCTACAATAAGAATCTCCCAGTTTGCAGCTTTGTATGCTTCGAACAATCAACTATTTCAAGATTTGATGCAATTGGAGGGAAGGGAGATCTATGAGCTGTTCAATGCTGAGGCAAGTAGTTATTGGGATACACATTATACGTTTGGAAAAACTTCGAATAATCGGGTAAAGAAAATTTCAAAAAAGTTTATTGATCTTTTAATAATCAATACGGTAATGCCTTTAAAATTCTGCTATCAAAAGCATAATGGAATTCCCTTGTCGGATTCCTTTACAAAGAGCATAGAACGCATAGACAAAGAAGGTAACTCAATCGTGCAAATTTTTTTAGATTTAGGGGTTACTGTAAAAAGTGCAAAAGATACACAGGCGCTGCTTGAGCTGCACAATAATTATTGCGAAAAAAACAATTGTTTACAATGTGCCGTTGGCACGGAGTTATTAACTTTAAAGCATTAAATTTAACTAATGAATGCCTTATATAATTTGTTGCATTACCTTCAAAAGAGAGGTTTTGAGGTTTGTAGGAGAATTGCAGAACGTTTAGGCATTCGCGCCCGTGTTGTTCGTACTTCATTTATTTACCTTACGTTCGTAACCCTAGGATTTGGTTTTGCGCTTTATCTTTTTTTGGCCTTTTGGCTAAAGATAAAGGATTTGGTGTATACAAAGAGGACCTCTGTTTTTGATTTGTAATTATGATTAAATTATTCCGTTCAAAAATATATATAGCGTTGGTTCTAATGCTGCTGGTACTCTTTTTTGGGGTACTGGGATACCGCTTTATTTCTGATTATTCTTGGATAGACGCTTTTTACATGACCATAATTACGGTAACCACAGTAGGTTTTTCTGAGGTACGCCCCATGGGGCCAGAGGGCAAGATATTTACCGTTTTACTTATTATCACCAGTGTATTTATAGTAGGTTTTGCAATATCGGTTATCACGGAGTATATTTTAAGTAGAAATTCCTTAGAACTTTTAAAAAAGAAAAGAGTGAAAAATACCATTGAAAAACTATCTGACCACGTTGTGGTATGTGGGTTTGGTCGTAACGGAATGCAGTCCGCAGAACGTTTAAAAGCTTACAAAACACCATTTGTCGTTATAGAAAAAGACAGGGAACTCATAGATAAGCATGATGCCGAAATTCTTTTCATAGAGGGCGATGCAAATGATGATGAGGTTCTGCTGGAGGCAGGAATAACCAGGGCACGATTTTTAATCACCGCCTTACCAGACGATGCCACCAACTTGTTTGTCGTATTATCTGCCAGACAGCTCAATGAAAAGTTGTTCATTATAAGCCGGGCATCCTTAGTGAATTCTCAGAAAAAATTGGTCTTGGCCGGAGCGAATAAAGTAATTATGCCAGATAAGATAGGTGGAGACCATATGGCCTCTTTGGTCGTAATGCCAGATTTAATAACCTTCATGGACAAACTTTCTATGGAAGGTGGGGACACCACTAATTTGGAGGAAGTGGCCATAGAGGATTTCGCAGATCAGGTAGATTGTAATTCGTTAAGGGATTTGGATTTGCGTAAGAAGACGGGTTGTACCATTATAGGTTATATTGCTCCGGATGGTGAGTATATCATTAACCCTGAGGCAGATTTAAAATTGCAACCAAAAAGTAAAGTAATTGTTCTAGGTAGGCCCGAACAGATTAAAAGATTGAACGAGATGTTTCATATAGCCTAGTATCTTTTGAAGATATATTTGATTCCATACATTATTTTTAAGATATTGCCAGACTTACAAACTAATTAATTACTAAAAAAACCAAAAATTATGAAGTATAGACTTCTAACTTTTCTTACCCTGTTAGTTCCATTTATCACTTTTTCACAAGAGAAGGGGTTGGATGAAATAGTGAACGATGCCTTTATGCCTTTTGCGACATGGTGGGAAAACACGGTTTTAACATCTATCCCTATTGCAGGATATGATATTCCTATTGTATTGATACTTCTTATTTTGGGTGCTACCTTTTTTACCATCTATTTTAAATTTCCCGGGATTACCAAATTTCCTTTAGCCATTAATGTCGTTAGAGGTAAATATGAAGAGATTGAAAAATATGGTCTCGAGAAGGTAGAAATGCACATGACGGAGGATGGCGATATCCCCGATACTATCAGGGATGAGAGTGAAGAGGGTGAAGTGAGTCATTTCCAAGCATTGGCCACGGCTGTTTCTGGAACAGTTGGTCTAGGTAATATTGCAGGTGTCGCGGTAGCCATCGCATTAGGCGGACCGGGAGCAACCTTTTGGATGATAGTCTGTGGTTTGATCGGCATGTCTACCAAGTTCGTGGAATGTACGCTTGGAGTTAAATACCGCGATGTTGGTCCGGACGGAACCGTATACGGAGGTCCTATGTATTACTTGTCCAAAGGTTTAAGTGAGAATAATTTCAAGATTTTAGGAAAAGTTCTGGCGGCCATTTTTGCAATCCTATGTGTAGGTGCTTCTTTTGGTGGTGGTAATGCATTTCAATCCAACCAAGCGGCAGTACAACTTACCACCATGTTAAACTTAGAAGGAGGTGCCACGGGAGTTATCATCGGTGTAATTCTTGCTATTCTAGTGGGTATCGTTATCATTGGTGGAATTAAGAAAATTGCCAGTGTAACCGAGAAAATAGTGCCATTTATGGCCGGTATTTATGTATTGGCTTCCTTGGTTATCATCTTTGCGAATATCAAATATATAGGAGATGCTTTTGGTATGATTTTCGCCGGCGCTTTCGCTCCAGACGCTGCAATTGGTGGTATTGTAGGTGTAATTATTGTCGGTTTTCAAAGAGCTGCCTTTTCCAATGAAGCAGGAGCGGGTTCTGCCGCTATTGCGCATTCTGCCGTTAAAACAAGATACCCAGCAAGTGAAGGAATCGTTGCTTTATTAGAGCCTTTTATAGATACCGTTGTTATATGTACCATGACCGCCTTAGTGATCATATTCTTTAATATGGATGCCGGTGCTTTTGATTACGGTAACGGTGTAGGTAGTACGGTATTGCTTAATGATACCGGAGCTTACGTTGGTGGTGTAGATCTAACCTCAATGGCCTATGACTCCGTTATTCCCGGGTTTAGATATGTCTTGACGATTGCGATTATATTGTTTGCTTTTTCTACGATGATATCATGGTCTTATTACGGACTTCAATCCTGGAAATATCTTTTTGGTAGAGGTAAAACAGCTGATATCGTTTATAAAGTAATGTTCTTATTATTTGTTGTGATTGGAGCTGCCGCAACGTTAGACGCGGTCATCAAGTTTTCTGATGCAATGATTCTTGCCTTGGTTTTTCCTAATATGATAGGCTTACTTATCCTTTTCCCTAAGGTGAAGAAGAGTCTTAGTAGGTATGTTGATGCCATTAAAAAGGTGTACTAATTAACCGATAAATTGAAAAATTTTAAATCCCTCTTTAAGTTCAGTAAACAGGAACGAAGTGGGATTTTCTTTTTGCTGTTAATTTTAGTAGCTGTTCAAGTAATTCGTTTCTTTATCGATAAATCTAATGCTAACGGGGATTCTTTGTTAGTTCATGATGCTGAAACGCAAGTGGAGATAGACGAACTTAAAAAGAATCAACTTGAAAAAGATTCGATAACCTTGTATCCCTTTAACCCAAATTTTATTACAGATTACAAGGGATACACTTTGGGGATGTCCTTGGAAGAAATTGATCGTTTGCATCAATTTAGGGCAACCAAAAAATTTATAAACACTAAAGAAGAGTTTCAAAAAGTAACATTGGTATCGGACTCGTTATTACACCAAATTTCTCCTTATTTCAAATTCCCTGATTGGGTAACTCAAGGGAAATCATATCAGAACAATAAGAAATCGTTTCAAAATAAATCAAGTAATCCAGTCGCACCGGTACAAAAAATTATTAAAAAGGATTTGAACAGCGCAACGGCACTGGAGCTTAGAAAAGTTAATGGTATTGGTGAAAAACTCTCCGCAAGGATTATTAAATTCAGAGACAGGCTAGGAGGTTTTTTAGTAAAGGAGCAATTATACGATGTTTATGGTCTTGAGCCAGATGTGGTGGACAGGGCATTTGAGGTTTTTGAAGTTCAAAATCCACCGGATATCGATAAAATCCCCGTTAATTCGGCATCCGCTGAAGAACTCTCCAAACTGGTCTATATATCGCGGAGTGTTGCGCAACGTATAGTAGACTATAGGGATATCAACGGAAGTATCAATTCCTTTGACGAATTATCAAGAATCGAGGATTTTCCGGCTAATAAAGTTAAGAGAATTGCCCTATATTTGTCCCTCAAAAAATAATGCTATGCAAAGTATGTACTTCACTGAAGAACATCAATTATTTCGACAAAGTCTCAAAGATTTTTTGCAAAAAGAAGTAGTTCCCCACATAGATAAATGGGAAGAAACCGGTACCATAGATAAGTTCATTTGGGAGAAGTTTGGAGAGATGGGCTATTTTGGTCTGGCTACTCCGGAGAAAGATGGGGGTTTAGATGTAGACTTGTTCTATACCGTAATTTTATTGGAAGAGCTTCAAAAAATAAACTCGGGTGGTTTTGCGGCAGCTATTTGGGCACATGCCTATTTGGCAATGACCCATCTCAATAAAGAGGCAGATGACACTATTAAGAAAAAATATCTAGAACCAAGTGTAGCAGGTAAAATGGTGGGCTGTTTATGCGTTACAGAGCCATTTGGAGGCAGTGACGTGGCAGGTATGCGTAGCACGGCGGTTAAAAAGGGCGATTCTTATGTCCTCAATGGCTCAAAGACTTTTATCACAAACGGTGTCTATGCAGATTACATGATCGTAGCGGCAAAAACAGACCCGACTTTGGGGAATAAGGGTATCAGTATTTTTGTTGTGGATAGACAGAGTAAAGGTGTTACTGCCAATAAACTGAATAAATTAGGTTGGCGAGCATCGGATACCGCAGAGCTTGCTTTTGACAATGTTATAGTGCCCGCTTCAAATCTAATGGGAGAAGAGAACAAGGGTTTCTCCTATATTATGGAGCATTTTGCTCTGGAGCGTTTAATTATGGGGATTAATGCACAAGCAAGATCAGAATTTGCGCTGGAATATGCATTGCAATACATGTCAGAAAGAGAAGCTTTTGGAAAACGGATAAATACTTTTCAAGCGTTGCGCCATCGTATCGCGGATCTTTATGCGGATATTGATATGTGTAAAGAGTACAACTACTCCGTGGCCTACAGGCTGGACAAAGGTGAATATGTAGTAAAGGAAGCGACTATTTCTAAATTGAAATCGACTAAAATTGCGGATGAGGTCGCCTATGAGTGTTTACAGTTCTTAGGGGGTTACGGCTACGTAGAGGATTATCCTATGGCTAGATTATTTAGAGATAGTAGACTTGGGCCTATTGGTGGTGGCACTTCTGAAATTTTAAGGGAAATTATCGCCAAAATGGTAATTGACAAAAAAGACTACAAACCTGCTACGAACTGAATTAAATTATGTTTTGGCGCAAATCGAACCCCGATTCGCCAAAATGGTAATTGACAAAAAAGACTACAAACCTGCTACGAACTGAATTAAATTATGTTTTGGCGCAAATCGAACCCCGATTCGCCAAAATGGTAATAGACAAAAGGGCTAAAAACCTACTACGAACTGAATTCAATTACGGTTTGGCGAAAATGGAACCTCGATTCGCCAAAATGGTAATAGACAAAAGGGCTAAAAACCTGCTACGAACTGAATTCAATTACGGTTTGGCGAAAATCGAACCCCGATTCGCCAAAATGGTAATTGACAAAAAAGACTACAAACCTGCTACGAACTGAATTCAATTGCGGTTTGGCGAAAATGGAACCCCGATATTTGAAAAACTAGCCATATACGAAGTAGCTTGGCTTCTGCTGACTAATTGTAAGAGGGTCTTTGAACAAGCCTTGAGCAATAGATTGATACTTGTAATCAGTAAGCTCTTAAATAAGTTATAGTTATTTCTGAAATGAGGTTGTTAATTCTAAATAAGTTTATATATTTGCGCCCTTAATCATTAAAGAAAGGAGGTTGTAGCCCATGTTAATAATACCAGTAAAAGAAGGAGAAAACATAGATAGAGCTTTAAAGCGCTTTAAACGAAAGTTCGATAAGACAGGTACAATGAGACAGTTGCGTAAAAGGCAGCAGTTCACGAAACCTTCTGTAGAGCGCAGAGCGCAGATACAAAAAGCACAGTACATTCAAGGTCTCAGAGATCAAGAAGAAATTTAGGCTTTTATCTATTTGAAATACTATAATCCCGTTGTAGAACGGGATTTTTTGTTTTTAGTAGGTTGGTCAATCAAAGACTTTGGTAACTTTGGGTATGGCTCTGGACAAATTTATTTCCTATATCACTCTAGAAAAGAACTACTCTTCACATACAGCGAATGCATATCGATCCGATATTGAAACGTTCACTTCCTTTTGTGAATCTGAGTTTGAAATAGTGCAAATTGAAGAAATACCCTATTCAATAATCAGGAGTTGGGTAGTTGCGTTATCTGAAGCCGGTCTGTCTAACCGGTCCATTAATAGAAAATTGGCATCACTCAAAGCTTATTATAAGTTTCTACAGAAGATAGGGGAGATTGCTTCAAGTCCGTTGGCGAAACATAAAGCGCTTAAAACTTCGAAAAAAATCGAGATACCTTTTTCGGAAACAGAAATGGAATCGGTCTTGTCCAAGATTGTATATCCTGAGACTTTTGAAGGAAAAAGGGATAATCTTATTATTAATATACTCTATACAACGGGTATGAGAAGGGCGGAGCTTATCAATCTAAAATTGACGGACATTGATCTGGAACGTAAGACGATTAAGGTTCTTGGGAAAAGAAACAAGGAACGAATCATTCCTATGCTTACCGAAACAAGAGACTATTTTTTGTCCTATGAGGCCGAGCGGTCTAAGTTGGCAGAAATCAATGACCCCCAATTTATTTTCTTGTCCAAATCTGGAAATAAAATATATGAGACCCTTGTTTATAGGATAATAAATAAGTATTTTAGAGAGGTTTCCTCTAAGGTAAAGCAGAGTCCACATATTCTTAGGCATACCTTTGCGACCCACTTGTTGAACAAGGGGGCGGATTTAAACGCTGTCAAAGAATTATTGGGTCACTCAAGTTTGGCATCAACACAGGTTTATACGCACAACAGTATAGCAGAGTTAAAAAAAGTACATGCTATGGCTCATCCTCGGGGAGGCAAATAATAGTATTCGTTTAACGTGCCCGGTATCTTAAGGGTTTAAATTTTCAGCTTATGAAAGTAAACACACAATCGGTAAATTTTAATGCAGACGTAAAACTGATAAACTTCTTGCAAAATCGTCTTGACAAGCTAGAGACTTTTTATGACAAAGTAATTAGCTCGGACGTTTATCTAAAGGTAGAGAATACAAGTGCAAAGGAGAATAAGGTAGTTGAGATCAAACTTAACATACCTCGGGATAAATACATGGTAAAAAAACAATGCAAGTCCTTTGAAGAAGCTGTGGATTCTGCCTGTAACTCGTTAGAAAGAAAGTTGATAAAACGAAAACAAAAATTACGTTTACAAACATGAAGAAAATTTTTGATATTTTATTTTGAATAATCAAATAAATCAATACATTTGCAGTCCGTTAGAAATAGCGGACTTTTTTATGCTTTAAAAGGTATAAAATTGCCGATGTAGCTCAGCTGGCTAGAGCAGCTGATTTGTAATCAGCAGGTCGTGGGTTCGAGTCCCTCCATCGGCTCATACGTTCTTAAAATACTGGTTAAAGGGGAGATACTCAAGCGGCCAACGAGGGCAGACTGTAAATCTGCTGACTACGTCTTCGCAGGTTCGAATCCTGCTCTCCCCACTTTTTCTCAAAAGGAAAAAGGTGGTGATTGTTCCCGTTCGGAAATAGAATCTTTTTAAGGTTCTCCCAAAGCGTCGGGACTGCTCTCCCCACTTTAACTTAAAAATAGTATTCAGATATTGAAATTATAAGCGGGAGTAGCTCAGTTGGTAGAGCGTCAGCCTTCCAAGCTGAATGTCGCCGGTTCGAACCCGGTCTCCCGCTCTATATTTTTGACGAAAGTCATTCCTGCGAAGGCAGGAATCTACTATGAAAAGTAGGTTCAACACTTTACGCCGGTGTAGCTCAGGGGTAGAGCGTTTCCTTGGTAAGGAAGAGGTCACGAGTTCAAATCTCGTCATTGGCTCAATTAAGGTATAAATTTGTACACTAATATAAACTAAGATTAAAATTTAATAAACATGGCAAAGGAAACTTTCGATCGTTCCAAACCGCACTTAAATATTGGTACCATTGGACACGTAGATCACGGTAAAACTACATTGACTGCAGCTATTACTACAGTATTGGCTAACGCAGGATTATCAGAACTTAGAAGTTTCGATTCTATCGATAACGCACCTGAGGAAAAAGAAAGAGGTATAACAATTAATACTTCTCACGTTGAGTATTCTACGGCTAATCGTCATTATGCACACGTTGATTGTCCTGGTCACGCGGATTACGTAAAGAACATGGTTACTGGTGCCGCTCAGATGGACGGTGCTATCTTGGTTGTTGCAGCAACGGACGGTCCTATGCCACAAACACGTGAGCACATCCTTTTAGGACGCCAGGTTGGTATCCCTAGAATTGTTGTATTCATGAACAAAGTGGATATGGTAGATGATGAGGAGCTTATTGAGCTAGTGGAAATGGAAGTTAGAGAATTGCTTTCTTTCTATGAGTATGATGGTGATAATGGGCCTGTTATAGCTGGTTCTGCATTAGGTGCCTTGAACGGTGAGCAAAAATGGGTTGATACCGTTATGGAGCTTATGACGGCTGTTGATGAATGGATCGAACTTCCAAAAAGAGATGTTGATAAAGATTTCTTAATGCCTGTTGAGGACGTATTTACCATTACGGGTCGTGGTACGGTTGCAACTGGTCGTATTGAGACTGGTATCGCAAATACTGGTGATGCTGTTGATATCATTGGTATGGGTGCTGAGAAATTAGCTTCTACCATTACTGGTGTTGAAATGTTCCGTAAGATATTGGATAGAGGTGAGGCAGGAGATAACGTAGGTATCTTGTTAAGAGGTATTGAAAAGTCTCAAATTAGCCGTGGTATGGTTATCTGTAAGCCAGGTTCCGTTAAGCCACATGATAAATTTGAAGCTGAGGTTTATATCTTGAAAAAAGAAGAAGGTGGTCGTCACACACCATTCCATAATAATTATCGTCCACAGTTCTACGTAAGAACAACGGATGTAACAGGAAACATTTCTCTTCCTAGTGGAGTTGAAATGGTTATGCCTGGAGATAACTTAACTATTACTGTAGAATTGATTCAGCCAATCGCACTCAGCGAAGGTTTACGTTTTGCGATCCGTGAAGGTGGTAGAACCGTTGGTGCTGGTCAGGTTACAAAGATTTTATAGTCTTTTAAGAATAGTTTAAAATAGTGTTTCATCAAAAGGGTGTCCGCCATTGGCGGATACCTTTCGATGTAAATATAAACGGGTGTAGCTCAGTTGGTAGAGCACTGGTCTCCAAAACCAGGTGTCGGGAGTTCGAGTCTCTCCTCCCGTGCGACATTTGGAACAATGTGAGTGAGACCAGAAGTATATTCTAGGCGAAGCCCAAGGAAGTCTCTCTTACCGAACCAAAGGCAGGGTTTAAAAAATCCTCTTTAGTTGTTGAACTTGAAAAATAATTAGGAATGTTTACATATATCAAAGAATCTGTTGAGGAGTTAAGGAATAACATAACACTTCCTACTAGAGCGGAATCCTCTAACCTTATGGTTATCGTAGCGGTCTTCTCAATTTTATTCGCTTTAGCAACTTGGGGTGTGGACACTGTATTTAGTAAGATCATCAAACTATATTTCAATAACGTTCTTAATTAATAATCGCCCTATGTCAGAAGTATTAGAAAAAAAGTGGTATGTGGTGAGAGCTGTAAGTGGTCAAGAGAATAAAATCAAAGGTTACATAGAGAGTGAGGTTGAAAGACACGGGTTTGCGGATTATTTAGAAGATGTGTTGGTCCCTACGGAAAAAGTAATCCAGATACGTAACGGGAAGAAAATAAATAAAGAAAGAGTCTATTTTCCTGGATATATAATGGTGAAAGCCAATTTAGGAGGGGAGATGGTTCACATCATACGTTCTATAACGAATGTGATAGGTTTCTTAGGCGAGACCAAAGGGGGTGACCCGGTGCCGCTTAGAAAATCAGAAGTAAATAGAATGTTAGGTAAAGTAGATGAGTTGGCCGTTAATACAGATAGCGTTGCCATACCATTTGTTTTCGGAGAAACGGTAAAGGTTATAGACGGACCGTTTAATGGTTTTAACGGTACGGTTGAAAAGATTAACGAAGAGAAGCGTAAACTTGAGGTAATGGTGAAGATTTTCGGTAGAAAAACGCCATTAGAGTTAAGTTATATGCAAGTAGAAAAGATTTAAGATAATTGTTACATATTTAAAAGTTGTGTTGCTTCCATTGACACACTTTCAATTTAATTTTAAACAATGGCAAAAGAAGTAGGTAAAGTAGTTAAACTACAAGTTAGGGGAGGTGCAGCGAATCCATCGCCACCGGTTGGACCCGCCTTAGGTGCTGCCGGTGTTAACATTATGGAATTCTGTAAGCAGTTCAACGCTCGTACACAGGATAAACCGGGTAAAGTATTACCAGTTGTTATCACCGTATATAAGGACAAGTCTTTCGACTTTGTCGTTAAAACACCACCAGCGGCAGTTCAGCTATTGGAAGCAGCTAAGATTAAAAAAGGATCTGGCGAACCTAACAGAGTAAAATTAGGGAGTGTAACCTGGGATCAAATCAAGGCAATCGCCGAAGATAAGATGGTTGACCTTAATGCCTTTACGGTAGAATCTGCAATGAGTATGATTGCGGGGACTGCACGTTCTATGGGTATGAAAGTAGCAGGTAAAAGACCTTTTTAAAATCTTAAAGATCAATTAAATGGCAAAGTTAACAAAGAAGCAAAAAGAAGCGCACGCTAAAATAGAAAAAGACAAACTTTATTCTGTTGATGATGCTTCCGCTTTAATTAAAGAAATAACTAATACAAAATTTGATGCATCTGTAGATTTAGCAGTTCGTTTAGGGGTTGACCCAAGAAAGGCAAATCAAATGGTTCGTGGGGTGGTTACCCTTCCTCATGGAACAGGTAAAGATGTTAAGGTTTTGGCTTTAGTGACACCGGATAAAGAAGCAGAAGCTCAAGAGGCGGGTGCGGATTATGTTGGTTTAGATGAGTATTTGGATAAAATAAAAGGCGGTTGGACCGATGTTGATGTTATTATCACCATGCCAAGCGTTATGGGTAAATTAGGTCCCTTAGGTCGCGTTTTAGGGCCAAGAGGTTTAATGCCCAATCCAAAAACAGGTACAGTAACTATGGATGTGGCCAAAGCGGTTACAGAAGTAAAAGCTGGTAAAATCGATTTTAAAGTTGATAAAACAGGTATTGTTCATGCGGCCATTGGAAAGGTTTCTTTTTCAGCGGATAAAATCGCAGGAAACGCCAAGGAGTTATTGGAGACTTTAAATAAGATGAAACCTACAGCATCAAAAGGTGTTTACATGAAAAGTATTTTCATGTCTAGCACCATGAGTCCAAGTGTTCAATTAGACCCTAAGTCAGTTTAAACGCTGCTAGTTAAAAATTTCAATTATGACAAGAGAAGAAAAAGCAACGGTTATACAGGATTTAACGACGCAGTTGGAAGAGAGTTCTACTATTTATTTAGCGGATATCTCGGGATTGGACGCAGTGACAACTTCTGATTTAAGAAGAGCTTGTTTCAAATCAAACATACGATTAGCTGTAGTTAAGAATACATTGCTTTCAAAGGCAATGGAGGCTTCTGAAAAAGAGTTTGGCGAACTTCCAGAAACATTAAAGGGGAATACTTCCTTAATGTTCTCCGAGGTTGGTAACGCTCCTGCAAAACTTATCAAGAATTTCAGAAAGAAATCTGATAAACCTCTTTTAAAAGGGGCATTCGTAGAAGAAGCAATTTATATAGGTGATGAAAATTTGGATGCATTAGTTAGCATTAAGTCTAAAGAAGAAATGATTGGTGAGATAATAGGATTATTACAATCTCCTGCCAAGAATGTTATTTCTGGACTTAAATCTGGTGGTGGTAAGCTTGCCGGAATCCTAAAAACATTATCTGAAAGATAAGTACGCACTATAAACTAAGTATATTTTAAAATTTTATTAAACGATAGAAAATGGCAGATTTAAAAGATTTCGCAGAACAATTGGTTAACCTTACTGTAAAAGAGGTAAATGAGTTAGCTGATATATTAAAAGATGAGTATGGTATCGAACCTGCAGCAGCAGCTGTAGCGGTTGCCGCCGGAGGTGGTGCCGCTGAAGGCGGTGAAGCCGCTGAAGAAAAGTCAGAATTTGATGTAATCCTAAAAGCAGCTGGTGGTTCTAAACTAGCAGTGGTTAAATTGGTTAAGGAATTAACTGGTCTTGGATTGAAAGATGCAAAAGATATCGTTGATAGCGCCCCGAAAGCAGTGAAAGAAGGTGTTTCTAAAGACGAAGCAGAAGGTATCAAAAAATCATTGGAAGAAGCAGGAGCAGAAGTTGAGCTTAAATAGTAGCAACAACCATAGCACTTTTGGTTTAGGTCTTTTCGCTTTTTGCGGCTAGACCTAAGCCTTTTTATAGAATTAGGTATATGAAGAGATATACCACCCATTAGTACTCACGATCAAAACACTGTCCGTAGATGTTCACAAATCAGACTGAAAGAATTAATTTTGCCTCAGCTAAGAAAACTCCAGACTACCCGGATTTCTTAGACATTCAGATTAAATCATTTCAAGATTTTTTTCAACTTGAAACGAAATCCGACCAAAGAGGGGATGAAGGTTTGTATAATACCTTCATGGAAAATTTCCCGATAACTGATACAAGAAATCAGTTCGTATTGGAATTTTTAGACTATTTCATCGATCCACCGAGATATTCAATTCAAGAATGTATAGAGCGTGGACTTACTTATAGCGTTCCATTAAAAGCTAGGCTTAAACTCTATTGTACGGATCCAGAGCACGAGGATTTTGAAACGATAGTTCAGGATGTCTACCTTGGTACTATTCCTTACATGACTCCTAGTGGTACATTTGTTATCAATGGTGCTGAGCGTGTTGTTGTTTCACAGTTACACCGTTCTCCTGGTGTATTCTTTGGACAGTCTTTTCATGCTAACGGAACAAAATTATATTCTGCTAGGGTAATACCTTTTAAAGGTTCTTGGATAGAATTTGCTACCGATATTAATGGCGTCATGTATGCTTATATCGATAGAAAGAAAAAATTACCGGTAACTACCTTGTTCAGGGCTATAGGTTTTGAACGCGATAAGGATATACTAGAAATATTTGACCTTTCAGAAGAAGTAAAGGTTTCAAATGCCGGTCTTAAAAAAGTATTGGGTCGTAAACTCGCTGCAAGGGTATTGAATACTTGGCACGAGGATTTTGTGGACGAGGATACGGGAGAAGTGGTTTCTATAGAACGAAACGAAATTGTATTGGATCGTGATACAATTTTGGAAAAAGACCACATTCAGGAGATTATAGACGCAGATGTAAAGACAGTTCTTTTGCATAAAGAGAACAATGCACAATCTGACTATGCTATTATTCACAATACGCTTCAGAAAGATCCAACGAATTCGGAAAAAGAAGCTGTTGAGCATATCTATAGACAATTGCGTAATGCTGAACCACCAGATGAGGAAACGGCACGTGGTATTATAGATAAATTATTCTTTTCTGACCAACGTTACAATTTGGGTGAGGTAGGTCGTTATAGAATGAATAAAAAATTACAATTGGATATTGGAATGGACAAGCAGGTCTTGACCAAAGAAGATATCATAACCATAATTAAGTATTTGATCGAGTTGATTAACTCTAAAGCTGAGATTGATGATATTGATCACCTTTCTAATAGACGTGTAAGAACGGTTGGAGAGCAATTATCTTCTCAGTTCGGTGTTGGTTTGGCACGTATGGCACGTACCATTCGTGAGCGTATGAACGTTCGTGATAATGAAGTGTTTACCCCAATAGATTTAATTAACGCAAAGACATTGTCTTCTGTAATTAATTCATTCTTTGGGACCAATCAGTTGTCTCAGTTTATGGATCAGACGAATCCATTGGCAGAGATTACGCACAAAAGAAGATTGTCTGCATTAGGACCTGGAGGACTTTCAAGAGAAAGAGCTGGTTTCGAGGTGCGAGATGTGCATTATACACACTACGGTCGTCTGTGTCCTATTGAAACACCGGAAGGACCAAACATTGGTTTGATTTCCTCTCTTTCTGTTTTTGCTAAAGTGAACCCAATGGGTTTCCTGGAGACGCCTTACAGAAAGGTAGAAAAAGCAAAAGTAGACATCGATAATTATGTGTATTTAAGTGCTGAGGAAGAAGAAGGAATGAAAATTGCACAGGCGAATATTCCTCTAAAGGATAATGGACAAATAGATACAGAAAAGGTCATTGCTAGAGAAGAAGGAGATTTTCCTGTCGTAGACCCATCTGAAATAAATTACACGGATGTTGCTCCTAATCAAATAGCTTCAATATCTGCATCTCTAATTCCTTTCTTGGAGCATGATGATGCAAACCGAGCGTTGATGGGCTCTAACATGATGCGCCAAGCAGTGCCATTATTAAAACCACAATCCCCTATCGTAGGTACAGGTTTAGAAAGACAGGTAGCTTCTGACTCTCGTGTATTGATTAATGCAGAGGGCGATGGTGTAATCGAGTATGTAGATGCTGAGAAGATTACCATAAAGTATAACAGGTCTGATGCGGAAAGACTGATCAGTTTTGAAGAGGATTTTAAAACGTATCAACTTGTTAAATTTAGAAAAACAAACCAAGGAACTAGTATTAATCTAAAGCCAATCGTTAAGAAAGGCGATAAGGTTAAAAAAGGTCAAGTTCTTTGTGAAGGTTATGCCACGGAAAAGGGAGAATTGGCATTAGGTAGAAACCTTACTGTAGCATTTATGCCTTGGAAGGGTTATAACTTTGAAGATGCTATCGTAATTTCTGAAAAAGTTGTTCGTGAGGATATCTTCACTTCAATCCATGTGGATGAATACTCTTTAGAAGTAAGAGATACAAAACTAGGAGCAGAAGAGCTTACACATGATATTCCTAATGTTTCGGAAGAGGCGACTAAGGACTTGGATGAAAACGGTATGATCCGTATCGGTGCCGAAGTAAAGCCAGGAGATATTCTTATTGGTAAGATTACACCAAAAGGAGAGTCTGATCCAACCCCGGAAGAAAAATTACTTCGTGCCATTTTCGGTGACAAAGCAGGAGATGTTAAGGATGCTTCACTAAAAGCTTCACCATCATTAAGAGGTGTAGTTATCGAGAAGAAATTGTTCTCTAGATCGGTAAAGGATAAGCGCAAGCGTTCAGAAGATAAAGAAGAACTCTCTAAATTGGAATTGGAATATGAAGTAAAGTTCCAAGAGCTAAAAGATGTGTTGGTCGAGAAATTATTCACTTTAGTGAATGGAAAGACTTCTCAAGGTGTAATCAACGATTTGGGTGAGGAAGTTTTACCTAAGGGCAAGAAATACACGATGAAGATGTTAAATTCAGTTGACGACTTTGCACACCTTGTGGGCGGAAGTTGGACCACTGATAAGGACACCAACGCTTCAGTTGCAGACTTACTTCATAATTATAAGATAAAACTCAACGATCTTCAAGGAAACTTGAGGAGAGATAAGTTTACTATTTCTGTAGGTGATGAGTTACCTGCGGGAATTATGAAGCTGGCTAAAGTTTATATTGCCAAAAAACGTAAGCTAAAAGTAGGTGATAAAATGGCGGGTCGTCATGGTAACAAGGGTATCGTTTCAAGAATAGTACGTCAGGAGGACATGCCTTTCTTGGAAGATGGAACTCCTGTGGATATAGTATTAAATCCGTTAGGTGTACCATCTCGTATGAACATTGGGCAGATTTATGAAACTGTATTAGGTTGGGCAGGTCTTAAATTGGGTAGAAAGTATGCTACGCCTATTTTCGATGGAGCCACGCTAGATCAAATAAATGAATATACGGACGAGGCGGGAATACCTAGATTTGGACATACCTACCTTTATGATGGTGGAACAGGGCAACGTTTTGATCAACCTGCAACCGTAGGCGTTATTTATATGCTGAAATTAGGGCATATGGTAGATGACAAAATGCACGCTCGATCTATTGGGCCATACTCTCTAATTACGCAGCAGCCATTAGGTGGTAAGGCACAATTTGGAGGGCAACGTTTTGGAGAAATGGAAGTTTGGGCACTAGAGGCCTATGGAGCTTCAGCTACGTTACGGGAAATATTGACTGTCAAGTCGGATGATGTTATCGGTAGAGCTAAAACGTATGAGTCCATCGTAAAAGGTGAGACAATGCCAGAACCTGGATTACCAGAATCTTTTAATGTATTAATGCACGAGCTTAAGGGATTAGGTTTGGATATTAGACTGGAAGAATAATTTTATAGTTGTAAAAAGCTATTTAGAAACGAATTAAAATCATTATCAGCACGCTATTATGGCAAGAATAAAAGATAATAACCCAATAAAAAGGTTTGATAAAATTTCAATAGGATTAGCGTCTCCAGAAGCAATTTTGGCAGAATCCCGAGGTGAGGTTTTAAAGCCGGAAACAATAAACTACAGAACGCACAAACCAGAACGTGACGGTCTTTTCTGTGAGCGTATTTTTGGTCCTGTGAAGGATTATGAGTGTGCTTGTGGTAAATATAAGCGTATACGTTACCGTGGTATCGTATGCGACCGTTGTGGTGTAGAGGTTACGGAGAAAAAAGTACGTAGAGATAGGGTAGGTCATATTAATTTAGTGGTACCCGTTGCGCATATCTGGTACTTCCGTTCTTTACCCAATAAGATCGGATACTTGCTTGGACTACCTTCCAAGAAGTTAGATATGATAATCTATTACGAGCGTTACGTGGTTATTCAGCCAGGTATTGCTAAAGGTCCTGAAGGAGCAGAGATTCAAAAAATGGATTTCTTGACCGAAGAGGAGTACCTTAATATACTAGAAGAAATTCCACAAGAAAATCAATACCTAGAAGATTCAGATCCAAATAAGTTTATCGCTAAAATGGGAGCTGAATGTTTAATTGATTTACTGGGACGTATAGATTTACAACAGTTGTCTTATGATTTAAGACATAAAGCGAATACAGAAACATCCAAGCAGCGTAAAACCGAAGCTTTAAAGAGACTTCAGGTTGTTGAGGCCCTAAGGGAATCTCAAGATAACCGAGAGAACAATCCTGAGTGGATGATTATGAAGGTGATTCCGGTAATACCGCCAGAATTACGTCCTTTAGTTCCTTTGGATGGTGGTCGTTTCGCTACTTCGGATTTGAATGACTTGTACAGAAGGGTTATTATCCGTAACAACCGTCTTAAAAGATTGGTAGAGATAAAGGCACCAGAAGTAATTTTGCGAAATGAGAAACGTATGCTTCAAGAAGCGGTAGATTCTCTTTTTGATAATACGCGAAAAGCGTCTGCTGTTAAAACGGAATCTAATAGACCATTAAAATCTTTATCGGATTCACTCAAGGGTAAGCAAGGGCGTTTCCGTCAAAACTTATTGGGTAAGCGTGTGGATTATTCTGCGCGTTCAGTTATCGTGGTTGGTCCAGAGATGAAGTTGTTCGAATGTGGACTTCCAAAAGATATGGCCGCTGAACTATACAAGCCTTTTGTAATTAGAAAACTAATCGAAAGAGGTATTGTAAAAACGGTCAAATCCGCTAAGAAAATAATAGATAAGAAAGAACCTGTAGTTTGGGATATTCTTGAAAATGTATTGAAAGGACATCCGGTTCTTTTGAATAGGGCTCCTACCCTTCACCGTTTAGGTATTCAGGCTTTTCAGCCAAAACTAATCGAAGGTAAGGCTATTCGCCTTCACCCATTGGTCTGTACTGCATTTAATGCGGATTTTGATGGTGACCAAATGGCGGTTCATTTGCCATTGGGACCAGAAGCTATTTTAGAAGCTCAGTTATTGATGCTGGCCTCTCACAATATTTTGAATCCTGCTAACGGTTCTCCGATAACGGTACCTTCTCAGGATATGGTCCTTGGTCTTTATTATATGACTAAAGAGCGCAAGTCAACTCCTGAAGTTCCAATTAAAGGAGAAGGACTTACATTTTATTCGTACGAAGAAGTTGAAATTGCCTTTAACGAGGAAATGGTCAATCTGAATGCAGGTATAAAAGTTAGGGCAAAGGATTTCAACGAAGAAGGAGAATTGGTCAATAAGATTATTCCAACTACGGTAGGAAGGGTTCTGTTCAACATGGAAGTTCCAGAAGCTGCAGGTTACATAAATGATGTATTGAACAAGAAATCCTTAAGAGACATTATCGGAGGTATATTGGCCGTAACAGATGTACCTACCACAGCCGATTTCTTGGATAAGATAAAAACAATGGGGTATGAATTCGCTTTTAAAGGTGGACTATCCTTTAGCTTAGGTGATATTATTATTCCTAAGGAGAAACATGAAATGATAGCTGATGCTAACGGTCAGGTAGACGGTATTATGGCCAATTATAATATGGGTCTTATTACCAATAACGAGCGTTATAATCAAGTTATTGATGTATGGACTTCAACCAATGCACAGTTAACGGAACTGGCCATGAAACGTATCCGTGAGGATCAACAAGGATTCAACTCGGTATACATGATGCTAGATTCTGGTGCAAGGGGTTCAAAAGAGCAAATTCGCCAATTGACAGGTATGCGTGGATTAATGGCGAAACCTAAAAAATCTACTGCCGGTGGCGGTGAGATTATTGAGAACCCAATTCTATCCAACTTTAAGGAAGGATTGTCAATTCTTGAGTATTTTATCTCAACACACGGTGCTCGTAAAGGTTTGGCGGATACTGCTTTGAAAACTGCGGATGCTGGTTATTTAACTAGACGTCTTGTGGATGTTTCCCAAGACGTAATTATCAATATTGAGGACTGTGAGACTTTAAGGGGAGTAGAAGTACAAGCCCTTAAGAAAAATGAAGAAATAGTTGAGACATTAGGGGAACGTATTTTAGGACGTGTTTCCCTACACGATGTTTATAACCCTTTAACACAGGAATTAATACTATCTGCTGGTCAGGAAGTAATGGAGTCTGATGTAAAGAGGGTAGAAGCGTCACCTGTAGAGAGTATTGAAGTACGCTCAGCGCTGACCTGTGAAGCTCAAAAAGGTATTTGCGCCAAATGTTATGGTAGAAATTTATCTACCAACAAAATGGTGCAACGAGGAGAGGCTGTAGGTGTAGTTGCTGCACAGTCTATTGGGGAGCCAGGAACTCAGTTGACCTTGCGTACATTCCACGTGGGTGGTATTGCAGGTAACATTTCGGAAGAGAACAAGTTAGAGGCTAAATTTGCGGGTATTGCTGAAATCGAGGATATGAGAACGGTGAAAAGCGAGGATTCCGAAGGGAAGCCAGCTGATATTGTTATATCCAGAACATCAGAGATAAAAATTGTAGATGCTAAGACCGGAATTACCTTGAGTACCAATAACATTCCTTATGGGTCTCAATTGTTCATTAAAGATGGCGCTAAGGTATCTAAGGGAGATGTGATTTGTTCATGGGATCCCTATAACGGTGTTATAGTTTCAGAATTCCCTGGAAAAATCGCTTATGAGAATATCGAACAAGGGGTAACTTATCAAGTAGAGATTGATGAGCAAACCGGTTTCCAAGAAAAGGTGATTTCTGAATCTAGAAATAAGAAGTTGATACCAACACTTCTTATACAAGATGCCAAGGGCGAGACATTACGTTCCTACAACTTACCTGTAGGTTCTCACATTATGGTAGATGATGGTGATAAGATAAAAGAAGGTAAAATCTTGGTAAAGATACCTCGTAAATCTGCAAAAGCGGGCGATATTACCGGTGGTCTTCCGAGAGTAACGGAATTATTCGAAGCTCGTAATCCATCGAACCCAGCTGTAGTTTCTGAGATTGATGGTGTAGTTTCCTTCGGTAAAATCAAAAGAGGTAATCGTGAGATTATTATCGAATCTAAACTAGGTGAGATAAAGAAATATTTGGTAAAACTATCCAATCAGATTCTTGTTCAAGAAAACGATTATGTTAGAGCCGGTATGCCTTTATCCGATGGATCCATAACTCCAGAAGATATTCTAAAGATAAAAGGCCCATCTGCCGTACAGCAATATTTGGTGAACGAAGTTCAAGAAGTATATCGTCTACAAGGTGTGAAGATTAATGATAAGCACTTTGAAGTGGTAGTTAGGCAAATGATGCGTAAAGTAAGGATTGTAGATCCAGGAGATACTATCTTCTTGGAGAACCAATTAATACATAAAGATGATTTTATTAGAGAGAATGATGAAATCTACGGTAAGAAGGTTGTCATGGAAGCTGGTGAATCCGAAAACCTGAAAGCAGGTCAAATAGTAACACCACGAGAACTTAGAGACGAGAATTCACTTCTTAAGCGTAATGATAAAAATATAGTAGAGGCCAGGGATGCAGTTGCTGCAACTGCAACTCCTATACTTCAAGGTATTACAAGAGCTTCGCTTCAAACGAAGTCGTTTATCTCCGCTGCTTCTTTCCAAGAGACAACTAAAGTGTTGAACGAGGCCGCTGTAAGTGGTAAGGTAGATACTTTAGAAGGACTTAAAGAGAATGTTATCGTAGGTCATAAAATTCCGGCTGGTACTGGTATGCGTGATTATGAAAACATAATTGTAGGGTCCAAAGAAGAATATGATGAGATTATGGCCAGAAAAGAGGTCTTGAGATTTTAATTTAGAAACCCCCATTCATTGGGGGTTTTTTTATAATTTTAGTTCAATGAGTGACAACAAAAAGCAAAAACAGATTAATATCGAGCTTGATGAAAAGACGGCAGAGGGAATTTATTCCAATCTAGCCATTATCAATCATTCGGTTTCAGAGTTTGTGGTTGACTTTATTAGTATGATGCCCGGTGCGCCTAAGGCCAAAGTCAAGAGCAGAATTGTCTTGACACCACAACATGCCAAGAAATTTTTAAAGGCCTTAAATGATAACGTTCAACGCTTTGAAAAAGCCCATGGAACCATAAAGGATTATGAACAGCCTCCAATTCCATTAAATTTTGGACCAACAGGAGAAGCGTAAAAAAAGCCCAGCTAAATAATTAGCTGGGCTTTTTTTATTCAAACTCCGATACAAAGTGAAGCTTTACTTTAGGATATTTTGCTTGTGTCATTTGTAGCGAAAACTGAGAATCTGCCAAGAACACCAGCTGACCTTTTTTGTCCTTGGCCAGAAATTTTTGCTTGATTCTCACGAAATCCTTGAATTCATCAGTCTTTCTATTTTCGTTGCCTATCCAGCAAGCCTTGTAAACAGGGAAATTCTCGTAACTACATTTAGCCCCATATTCATGTTCTAACCTATATTGAATGACCTCAAACTGCAAGGCGCCAACGGTACCGATGATTTTCCGCCCATTTAATTCTAGCGTGAATAGCTGTGCTACACCTTCATCCATTAACTGGTCTATTCCTTTGTACAATTGCTTGGACTTCATAGGGTCCGCATTGTTGATGTACCTAAAATGTTCGGGGGAAAAGCTTGGTATGCCTTTGTAGTGTAAAGACTCACCTTCGGTTAGTGTGTCACCAATTTTAAAATTACCTGTGTCATGTAGGCCAACAATATCGCCGGGGTAGGAGATATCCACGATTTCTTTTTTTTCGGCAAAGAAAGCATTTGGACTGGAAAATTTCAGTTTTTTACCTTGGCGTACATGTAAATAGGGTTTGTTACGCTCAAAAGTGCCCGAGACTATTTTTATAAAAGCCAAACGGTCCCTGTGTTTTGGGTCCATATTGGCATGAATTTTAAAAACAAATCCCGTGAGCTCTTTCTCATTAGCTTTAACAAGCCTTTCTTCCGCGTTCTTGGATTTAGGCGACGGTGCTATTTCAATGAAGCAATCCAGTAATTCCCTTACTCCAAAATTATTAAGAGCAGAACCAAAGAAAACAGGCTGTTGTTTACCCTCCAGATATAATTCTTTATCGAATTGCGGATAAACTCCTTGAACCAACTCTAGATTCTCACGTAGTTCTTCTGCAGCGTTAGACCCGATTGTTTTTTCTAAATCAGGACTATCTATATTGTCAAAGGCAATAGTTTCTTCAATATTCTTTTTGCTATCCCCACTGAACAGGTTTATATTTTTTTCATAAATGTTATATATACCCTTGAAATCGTATCCCATACCAATAGGGAAGCTCAGAGGGGTAACGGAAAGTCCTAATTTTTGTTCTAGTTCATCGAGCAAATCAAAGGCATCCTGACCCTCGCGATCTAGCTTATTTATAAAAACCAGCATTGGAATATTTCGCATACGACAGACTTCAACAAGTTTTACTGTCTGCTCTTCCACACCCTTGGCAACGTCGATTACTACAATGACACTATCTACCGCGGTTAAAGTTCTAAAAGTATCTTCCGCAAAGTCTTTATGTCCAGGAGTATCAAGTATATTAATTTTTTTATCCTTATAAATAAAGGCCAAAACAGAAGTAGCTACTGAAATTCCTCGTTGCCGCTCAATCTCCATAAAGTCACTGGTTGCGGTTTTCTTTATCTTATTGTTCTTTACAGCCCCCGCCTCTTGAATTGCACCTCCGAACAACAGCAATTTCTCTGTCAGTGTTGTCTTTCCCGCATCGGGATGAGAAATAATACCGAAAGTTCTTCGTCTCTCAATTTCATCTTTAAAATTCATACTAAAAATTTGAACAAAAATAAGTCAAATAACTTGCTCAGTCTAAAACTAGAGTCTGTTTAGACTTAAAAATAACTATCATAGTTTTATGACTTGGTGTTGTTTTCTGTGTCTAAAATGCTAAAATAACGGTCATGACAATTGCAGTTCATCGATTAATCATGAATTTAAAGGCATTCGAGCTTTAATATGTAGTTAAGAATTTGAGTATTGCAATTTTAAAATTATCTTGCATAGTATTTTATAGATAGCCCCACGTCTTACTACTGTATTTTCCTACACGTAATGGTGTATAGTTCAATAAAAACTATCATTTATGGAAAAAAGTACCTGTTTAATAAGTAGAAGTTTAACTTCTTCGCTCGATAAGGTTCTGTTCGGATTTTTAATTTGTTTCATTATATCGGTTAATAGGGTCGATGCTCATAATCCTTCATATGTGTTTGCTTTTCAGGATACGGACGGAGACGGTATTTTGGATACAGATGATATTGATGACGATGGAGATGGCATATTGGATTCTGTAGAAGACGCTAATCTAGATGGTGATAATGACCATTTGACAAACCCAAATGACACAGACAGTGATGGGGTGCCAGATTTTTTAGATTTAGATTCTGATAATGACGGAATACTTGATAATTTAGAAGCGCCCAATTTTCATTTGTACAAACCGAAGTCCGGAATTGATAGTGATAGGAATGGACTTGACGACTCTTACGAAAGTTATCCAGGTGCCGGTGAAGGTATTATTCCCTTTTCTAGAGATTCTGATATTTATCCGAACCATTTGGATATAGACAGTGATAATGACGGTATCCCTGATAATGTCGAAGCACAAACAACTTTTGGCTATATAGCACCTAACGACGACGATGCGGCCACGTATGCGTCGAACAATGGGGTGAACAGTGCATACATCGGTGGTCTTACACCGGTGAACACGGATGGTACCCCACGTCCTAATAAACCAGATTATCAGGATTACGATAGCGACGATGACCTTGTCCCTGACAACAACGAGGGTAACGATTTCAATTTCGACGGA
>NZ_MDGN01000064.1:0-1686 GCF_002742365.1 Maribacter sp. 4U21 | reverse complement strand
GTTCGTGGACAGTTTGGATATTACCTCATTGGGGTTCAAGGCCATGGCGTCCCAGGGAAGGCCTCCTTACGACCCCGCCGATCTGTTGAAGCTGTACATCTATGGGTATATGAACCGTATACGCTCCTCCAGGCAGTTGGAACTTGAGTGCGGACGCAACATCGAACTGATGTGGCTCTTGGGCAACCTGAAACCCGACCACAACACGATCGCCCGCTTCAGGAAGGATAATCCCAAGGCCATAAAGCGGACCTTCCGAGCTACGGTGTCCATTGCCAGGAACCACGGGCTTATCGGCGCGGTGCTTATCGCGGGGGACTCCACAAAGCTAAGGGCACAGAACAGCAAGAAGAACAACTACAACAAAAAGAAAGTGCAACGCCACATCGAGTACATCGACAAAAAACTGGAGGAGTACGGCAACGAACTCGCCAAGGCGGACGGAGACGCAAAGGAAGAACTGAAAAGCCGGGTACGCGCTCACAAACTACGGCGCGCAGAATATGAAAGGATAGTACGGAAACTGGAGCAGGACACCTCCAGTGAAAACCCGCAGCTCTCCACGAGCGACCCCGATAGCCGCCACCAGATCGTGCGGGGAACCATCACCGAGGTATGCTATACCGCACAGACGACGGTAGATGCCGAGCATAAACTCCTGGTAGATTACAAAATCACCAACCAGAACGACAAAAAGGCCATGGGCGGTATGCTCAGAAGGGCCAAGGCCATTTTGGGCACAAACACCTTTACCGCACTTTATGACAAGGGATACCATACCGGAAGCGAGTTCGCCACGGCACACCGCCTGGGCATAGACACCCTTACCGCCATACCCGCGATAGGACGCAAGAGCCAGGCACCGGACGCCTCCTACAATGCCGAGCATTTCCAATACAACGGACACACCGATACCTATACATGTCCCCAGGGAAACACAATGGCCTCCAACGGTTCATGGTACAAGGGAAGGAACTACCACTTTAAACAGTACAAGACGAAGGCCTGCAAAAACTGTCCCGTCAGGTATCTCTGCACGACATCCAAGGCAAACGGTAAGATCCTGCAGCGCAGCGAGTACACAAGGTTCATAGAGCAGAACGCCAAAAGGGTCGCCGAAGAACCCGAAACGTACAAGAAAAGACAGGCTTTGGTGGAACACCCATTTGGCACTATGAAGCGTCAATGGGGATTTGATCACATCCTTACAAAAAAAGGAATACACGCGGCCAGTGCCGACTTCGGGTTCATTGCACTGGCATACAACCTGAAAAGACTGGTCAAATTGGGATGGCGGCACGCAAAGGCAAGGAACAGTAGTCCAAACAGTACACTAAAGACCCTCTTTATGGAACGTATAGGGTTCAAAAACGGAATCTTGGCCTATCTGACATATTCAGCAATAAGAAAATTTCATACAGCACATCATCCTTACCAACACAAATTGCGTAATTTTATTCAAAACCATAGGCAGTTTTGAGACAGACTGCCGTTGGGTTTAATGCTGACCCGTCCTGAATAAAGGCTACATAATCTTAAACAATTATGTACAAAAATGACAAAGTGATTAGACGGTATTCAGAATCTTTTAAACTCAAAATTTTAGACGAACTTACCGCAGGAAAACTAAACAAATACCAATTAGGTAAAGCTTACGGTATTGCACCTTCTACAATTAATGAATGG
>NZ_MDGN01000063.1:0-344 GCF_002742365.1 Maribacter sp. 4U21 | reverse complement strand
GGTCATAGGCCTTCCAAAAACCCTCCTCCGAGTGTTCCTTTGCTTTTTGTTGCAAGGCTTCCTCTATCTCGGTATCGTCCTTCGGCAAAGGTTTATAATAATAGACACTCTTACTCATATTGAGAACACGGCACGCCCTGCTGATACCGTAATGAATAAGTTCTTTGGTAATACTGCGCTTACGGCAAGGCTTTAAAGCTTTTTTTCAATGATCTCCTTGGCCATTTGATAGTCCAACGCCAGATTGGCGTACATCTGCTTAAGCTTGCGGTTCTCCTCTTCGAGTTCCTTAAGGCGTTTCAATTCTTTGGAATTCATGCCCGCATAACGCGAACGCCACTTAT
>NZ_MDGN01000062.1:0-455 GCF_002742365.1 Maribacter sp. 4U21 | reverse complement strand
TACTGTAGAACTCACCGTAACTGACGATGCCGGACTTCAAGATACGGCAAGTATCACTATTGTAGTAGCAGCTAATACTGCTCCGGTAGCGGTCGCAAGTGCAGATGTAATGCAGGGTGAAGCACCGCTTGAGGTTAACTTTACGGGCGACCAATCTACCGATGACGATGTTGTAGTCGGCTATGCTTGGGATTTTGGTGATGGAACAAGTTCTACTCTAGCCAATCCGGCACATACCTTTACTGTGGCCGATACCTACACTGTTGTATTGACTGTTACGGATGAAGCTGGTGTAACAGATACTGCGAGCGTAACTATTGTAGCTACCAGGGCAAATGGAGCACCAATAGCTGTAGCTACTGCAGATGTTACGGAAGGCGAAGCTCCTTTAGAGGTGAGTTTTACGGGAAATCAATCTACGGATGATGTAGGTATTGTTACCTATGCTTGGAATT
>NZ_MDGN01000061.1:0-388 GCF_002742365.1 Maribacter sp. 4U21 | reverse complement strand
TAAGGTCATTGAAATAATCGAAACTTATCAGCACGTGCCGAAAACATATTTGGCGCCAATGAAAACCCATAAGGGATTATTTGAAGCTCGAATAAAATTAGGCTCGAACATTTGGCGAGTATTTTGCTTCTTTGACAAAGGTAAATTAGTCATACTCTTGAACGGATTTACCAAAAAGACTCAAAAAACACCGAAAAAAGAAATTGACAGAGCTGTCCGATTAATGAAAGAATACTACAAAGAAAAAAATAAAGGCAATGGAAACTAAAAGTTGGAAAGACATAAAAGACACAGTTTACGGAAAAAAGGGAACTGAACGAAGAGACGAACTCGAAAGGGATTTTGAATCTTTTAAAATCGGTTTGCTTTTGAGAAATGCACGTGAGGA
>NZ_MDGN01000060.1:0-17146 GCF_002742365.1 Maribacter sp. 4U21 | reverse complement strand
TAAACGTACTAGGAAATGACACTGACGTAGACGGTACCATAGACCCTTCTAGCTTAAGCATAGTAGGCGCACCGGCTAACGGAACAGTAACCATTAATCCAGATGGCACCCTGAACTATGTACCTAACCCGAACTTTAACGGTACGGACACATTCACCTATGAAGTATGTGATGACGCTGGCGACTGCCAGACGGCCACAGTAACCGTAACGGTAGAAGAAGAGTCAGATGCCCCTGCGGTAACCGATGATACGGCTACGGTAGATGAAGATAACCCAGTAACAGTAGACATACTGGCCAATGATAATGATAATGCAGATGGCGGAAGCATAGACGCTTCTTCAGTGAGCATAACAGGCGCACCAGCTAACGGAACAGTAACCATTAATCCAGATGGCACCCTAAACTATGTACCTGACCCGAACTTTAACGGCACGGACACATTCACCTATGAAGTTTGTGATGACGCTGGCGACTGTCAAACAGCCACAGTAACCGTAACGGTAGAAGAAGAGTCAGATGCCCCAGTGGTAACCGATGATACGGCTACGGTAGATGAAGATAACCCAGTAACAGTAGACATACTGGCCAATGACAATGATAATGCAGATGGCGGCAGCATAGACCCAGTATCGGTGAGCATAACAGGTGCCCCAGCTAACGGTACAGTGGTTATAAACCCAGACGGAACAGTAACCTACATACCTAACGCAGACTTTAACGGTACGGACTCATTTACCTATCAGGTATGTGACAACGGTACACCGGACGTACAGTGTGAAGAGGCCACTGTGGTGGTTACAGTATTGGAATGTAATATTAATAATCTTGCAGCAGACTGTGACGGTGACGGGCTGACCAATGAGGAAGAGGCCAATGCAGGAACTGACCCCAATAACGAGGATACCGACGGCGATGGTATTTCGGACAGTGAAGAGGTGTTGGGCCCAGATGGCATAGCAGGGACTGGAGATGAAACAGGAGCCACAGACCCATGTGATCCAAATGCCTTCGCAGTACCTACGGGAGACTGTGATGGTGACGGGCTGACCAATGAGGAAGAGGCCAACGCAGGAACGGATCCCAACAATGATGATACTGACGGTGATGGTCTGTCTGACTCTGAAGAAGTGAACGGTCCTGACGGTGATCCACTCACAGATGATGGTTCCGATCCATTGAATCCGTGTGATCCAGACGTAATGGGTTCACCTACGGCAGACTGTGACGGTGACGGGCTGACCAATGAGGAAGAGGCCAATGCAGGAACTGACCCCAATAACGAGGATACCGACGGCGATGGTATTTCAGACAGTGAAGAGGTGTTGGGCCCAGATGGCATAGCAGGGACTGGAGATGAAACAGGAGCCACAGACCCATGTGATCCAAATGCCTTCGCAGTACCTACGGGAGACTGTGATGGTGACGGGCTGACCAATGAGGAAGAGGCCAACGCAGGAACGGATCCCAACAATGATGATACTGACGGTGATGGTCTGACCGACTCTGAAGAAGTGAACGGTCCTGACGGTGATCCACTCACAGATGATGGTTCCGATCCATTGAATCCGTGTGATCCAGACGTAGTGGGTTCACCTGCAGCAGACTGTGACGGTGACGGGCTGACCAATGAGGAAGAGGCCAATGCAGGAACTGACCCCAATAACGAGGATACCGACGGCGATGGTATTTCAGACGGTGAGGAAGTGAACGGTCCTGACGGTGACCCAACCACCGATGATGGTTCAGACCCACTGGACGCTTGTGGTCCTGATTCAGGTGCCGTAGCTACACTAGACTGTGACGGTGATGGCCTTACTTCTGAAGAAGAAAATGCCCTTGGTACGGACCCTGGTTCCTTTGACACCGATGGTGATGGTATAAGCGATGGTCAAGAAGTTATAGATGGCACTGATCCAAATGATTCCTGTGACTCAATTGGAGGAACGCCACCAAACGGAATACGCTGCTCCAATTTAGAAGTTGTAAGTGATTATATCGTGCCGGGTAGTAGTAATGACGAAACGTTTCTTATTAGCAACATAGAACAATATCCAGAAAATACAGTTCGTATTTACAATAGATGGGGAGTGTTGGTCTTTGAAACTAGAGGGTATGACAATGCTGAAAATGCCTTTAGGGGAATCTCTAATGGTAGAACGACCATTGCAGCTACTAATGAATTGCCGGTCGGGGTATATTTCTACATCGTCAATTACACAGACGATGCAGGCGATGTACAAACCTTGGATGGATATATGTATATCAACAGATAAAAAAAGATAAACGCCATAAAAAGATTTAAAAAATGAAACGAGTTTTAATTGTATTGCTGTTATGGGTAACGTATTGGAATGGTTGGGCACAACAAGATGCCCAATACACCCAGTATATGTATAATACCTTGAGCGTGAATCCTGCATACGCAGGTTCAAGGGGAGTTTTGAGTTTTGCAGGGCTGCACCGATCTCAATGGGTGGGTCTGGACGGGGCACCATCAACACAAACCATAAATTTACATTCGCCGGTTTCTGAACGCGTGGGATTGGGATTGTCATTTATTAATGATGAAATAGGTAATGGTACCAATCAAGAATCGAATTTCGATGCTTCGTTTAGCTATACTGTTCCGCTTGCAAGATCGCGTAATTTATCATTTGGCTTAAAGGCCGGAGGTCATTTGCTTAATATAGACTTCAATAGGTTACGAAATTTTAATCCTTCTGGAAATACCATCCAAGAAACGAATATAGATAATAAGTTCTCACCAAATTTTGGTGCCGGGGTATATTACCATACGGAGAAATTTTATGCGGGGCTCTCTGTTCCTAATTTCCTTGAAACCAAACATTTTGATAATGCGGCGAATAGTTTTACCGCTAGTGAGCGAATGAATTTTTATTTCATATCAGGTATTGTAGCAGATTTGAGCTATGATTGGAAATTTAAGCCAGCCATATTACTTAAAATGGTCAATGGAGCACCTTTACAGGCCGATTTTTCCGCCAATTTTAGATATCAGGACAAACTTACCTTTGGTGCAGCTTACCGATGGAGTGCCGCATGGAGCGCACTGTTTGGATACCAACTTTCAGATAAATTGATGTTAGGTTTAGCCTATGATCGAGAAACTACGGAATTGGGCAGTCAAGCTTTTAATGATGGTTCTTTTGAAGTATTGCTTCGATATGAATTAAAAACACGTTATAGAAAAATTATTACCCCAAGATTCTTTTAGAAATGATGACAACACAGTTTAAAAATATAGGCATAATTTTTGCCCTGTTTGCTTTTACATTTTGTTCGGCACAACAAAGGAAGACTAAAAAGGCTAGAGAAGATTATCAATCGTATGCTTTTCAAGAAGCCATTGGTAAGTATGAAGCCATGGTAAAAGATGGATACGCTGATAAAGAAATTTACAGCAACTTGGGTAATGCCAATTATTACAATGCTAACTACGAAGAAGCAGCTAAATGGTATAAAAAATTATTTGAGCTAACTGACGAGGTAGATTCAGGACATTTTTTTAGATACGCCCAAAGTTTGAAAAGTTTAGGCGATTATAAAACCTCTGATACAATGATGGAGAAATATGCCAAGGTTTCATCCAATGAAAATAGGGTAACCAAATTTCAAGATAATGTAGATTATTTAAAAGGTATTGAAGAGCAATCTGGCCGATATACCATCAAACTTTTAGCAATTAATTCAAAAGTATCAGATTTTGCACCTTCCATGTACCGAGACCAATTGGTGTTCTCTAGTGCCAGGGATACTGGTACCACAGCCTTAAGAATCGATGAATGGAACAACCAACCATTCTTGGACTTATATGTAGCAAATAAAAATGATGTAGAGAGTTTTGACACCGTAGAAAAGCTATCAAAAGAACTCAATGCGAATACCCATGAGTCTTCTACAGCCTTCACTAAAGATGGTAACACATTATATTTTACCCGTAACAATTCTGAAACTGGCAGACGCTTTTCACAAGATGAAAAAGGTGTAAGTCGCTTAAAAATTTATAAGGCGGAGTATCTTGATGGTGTTTGGAAAAATATTGTGGAATTACCTTTTAATTCAGAGGATTACTCTACGGCCCATCCCGCTTTGAGCGCTGATGAAAAAAAATTATACTTTTCCTCTGATCGTCCTGACACCTTTGGGGAATCCGATATCTATGAAGTGGTAATATATGAAGACGGTAGTTATGGAGAACCTAAAAACCTAGGCCCAAGAATTAATACGGAGGGCAGGGAAACCTTTCCTTTTGTAACAGAAGAGGGTATTTTATATTTTTCTTCGGACGGTCATCCCGGACTTGGGGGATTGGACATTTTTGCCACACAATTGAGTACAAATGGCAGCGGAGCCGTACTTAATTTAGGCAGACCAGTGAATAGTGATGAGGATGATTTATCATTTGTGCAAAATTCAGTCGACCGCCAGGGTTTCTTTGCCTCAAACAGACCGGGTGGTATGGGCAGTGATGACATTTACAGCTTTGTAGAAAATAAACCCTTGTCATTCAAATGTAAAAAACAATTACAAGGTGTTACCAAAAATAAAGAAGATGGTACGGTATTGACCAATGCCAAAATTAAATTAATAAATGCAAATGGTATAGAGGTAACTTCAACAGTATCTGATGCCAATGGCGGGTTTACCTTGCCTATTGATTGTTTACAAAAACTAAAGGTGGTCAAGAGCGAAAAAGAAGATTATGAAGGTGATATTTTTGAAATAAATTCAACTTTCAACTTTGATGCCAATACGGTGGTACTCGAGTTACAACCCTTGCAGACGGTAAAGAAAAGAAAAGAGTTGGTTATTGCACCTATTTATTTTGATTTTAACAAATCTGCTGTACGCTTGGATGCCCAATTAAATATTGAGAAGATCATCGATTATTTGAGAAAGTACCCAAAAGCCAAATTGCGCATAGAATCACATACGGACAGTAGGGCATCAAAAACATTCAATCAACAACTTTCAGTTAGACGGGCACAAGAAACCAAGGCGTATTTGGTGTCTAAAGGTATAGCGACCGATAGAATCATCGCCAAAGGCTTCGGAGAAAGTAATTTGGTGAATGATTGTGATGACCGGGCAGTATGTTCAAAGCAAGCACACCAGCTTAACAGGCGTTCTGAATTTACAATTGTTGACGAGTAATAACCGAAACATGTAAATTCATTTTATACTCAGAAAAGACGGCCCATTGAACCTCTTTTTTTAAAGAACCATTCACATGCACTATGGTGCATTTAAGTAGGTTTTTTTAAGAAAGTTCAAGGCAACAAACATACGGTTATGTTGCTTTCAGCACCTTTAATGTTGCATTCACAACATATTATGTTCCTTTTTTTTGGGAACGACCCTATCTTATGCCCATGAAACGTATTTAATGATGAGACCTATGATTTTTGCCCTTACAGCAAACAAAAATTTTGCCCTGCTCCTTTTTTTGGCAGGTATGTTGTTCTGTTCCCATTCGTACGGGCAGTGCCCAGGGCCAGACCCATGCCCTCCGGGAAGTTTTGACCCAGAATACGAACAGATAGACCCTTCTTCAATAGCTGGGGCCGTTTTCTGTTCTGGGCAGACAAGAACATTTACGATAGGTGTTGGGCCGGGAACGACAGATGAGGCAGAATCAGGTGACGAGGAATATATTACCCTCTTTATCGATTTTGATTGTGACGGGATATTTGAGTATAGCGTTAGTGACTCTTGTATTTATCAAAGACCGAACGGGTGTTCCGTAGACCTTTCCGTAACCGCGCCAACGGTAACGGTACCCACTACTTTCAATGCCAGGGCAATGCTAAGATATTTTGACCCGATAACAGATCCATGTGGGGAAATTTTCGATGGGGACATTGAAGACTTTACCATAACGGTGAACGTACCGCCCGATCCGGTACTTACGAGCAGTGATGCGGACAATACCATTTGCGACGGTGACAGTGTTACCTTTACGGCCAGTGGCGGTGACGAGTACGAATTTTTTGTAAACGGTACCAGCGTGCAGCCGCTTTCCACGGCCAATACCTACACCACCTCCGGTTTGTTGGATGGTGACAGCGTAACGGTGACGGCACTGTACACCTCGAACGGATGCGACACCGAAAGCACCCCCATAGCCATGACGGTATTGGACCCCGTCTTCACGACCCAGCCGGTGGACCGAACATCTTTTGCGGGGGACAATGTCGTATTTTCGGTCACCACAAGTGAAGTGGTCACCTATCAGTGGCAAGTGAGCCGTGACGGGGGCACGACTTTTACCGATATCTTCGATAGTACGGAGTACTCGGGTACGGGTACGGCGAACTTGACCGTCAACTCCGTGGATGTGGACAAAGACAATTACAGATATAGGGCCTTGATGACATCATGCGCCTTTGATACCTCTGCGGCGGCTATTCTTACTGTAAGGCCAAGAACTGTGGTTACCAATAGACGGGTGACCTACAGGGTAATTAAAAATTAAATTCCCAAATACATGCGCAAATTGGAATAACCGCTAGCGCCAAAACGAACACTTGTGTAAGGGGTATACGGACAGTAGAACTTAAATTGTCGACAACTTACCCAATCGAATGTTGACTTTAAAAAAAAATTAGATATTTAAAACATGCAATAACCAAGTCATTGCAACGTTAGAAGAATAGTATTTTTTAGTAAATGCCGTAAAAAGAATTATGAAGGATAAATTTTTAAGCCTTGGTACAAAAATTTAGTTTGAAAAATAGTTTTCATAATCGTTTTTGAAATTCTAAAAAGATTTGGTTACCAAACGGATAGCGATGGAGATGGTATTGCCGATTCCGCTGGCCTCAGACTTACATCTATGATAACAATGAAAGCTACTTTTTATAGAAATATAATAGTTAAAAGAAACGGCATATTATTCATTTTAGCCTGGCTGGGTGCCGTACTAACTGGCATCTCTCAAACCTCTAACATCAGTGGAGTCATAAATGATTACACACGTGTAACGGCCATTAACTGCTCTTTCGGAGGTGAAATACAAGTAGCCAATTCAGGCGCGTTTTCAGTTGGTCAAAAGGTGCTTCTGATCCAAATGCAGGGTGCCACTATCGATCAATCTGATAACTCCAGCTTTGGTACCATAACCAATTATAATTCAGCTGGTAAATATGAAATACAAGAGATAGCAGCCATATCTGGGAACAACATTTCCATGTCCTACGCCCTAGAAAACGATTATAACATCTCTGGCAGAGTACAAATGGTCAGCATCCCGGAATATGTTGGAGCTAGTATCAATGGAACGCTGACCTGCCAGCCATGGAACGGCAGCACCGGTGGTGTACTCATCTTCTTTACTGATTTTGTAGAGCAAACTGCTAACATAGATGTAAGCGGAAGGGGCTTTAGAGGAGGTACTAGATCTTCTAACGGTAATCCTGGAAATTTAATTGGCTACCGCTATCCATTAGGTAACTCTGGTGGAGAAAAAGGAGAGGGTATAGCTGCCTACATAAATAATAGACAGGCTGGAATGGGAGCTCAGGCTAACGGTGGTGGAGGTGGAAACTCCCAAAACGCTGGTGGTGCCGGTGGTGGTAATTACGGTGCTGGTGGAGATGGTGGTGGCTTTAACAGAACTACTACAAGAGGCCGACAGGGAAAGGCCCTTACCAATCAGCTTAGCGAAAACCGCATCTTTATGGGCGGAGGAGGTGGTGCCAGCCACCAGGACAGTGGCCACGGAAGAGATGGAGGAAACGGTGGGGGTATCGTTATTATAAAAGCAAATGGCTATAATGGTAGCGGTAGAAACATAGATGTAAGTGGTGATAACGGACTTACCGCTTCTGGAAATGACGGGTCTGCGGGTGGTGGAGCAGCGGGGAGTATAATTTTGGAAACCACAACCTCCTCTCCCTTTAATATAAATTTGATAGCCAGAGGCGGTGATGGCGGTAATAGTAACGGTGGCCACGGAAAAGGTGGAGGCGGAGGAGGTGGCTTTATATGCACATCTCTCGCACTAGGCGGTGGTACATCTAGCAATGTGGCGAGAGGAGTAAGAGGTCCATCTGGGTCTAATAATGGTGCTCAAAACGGATCCAACGGTCTATTGAACACTTCTACGCCTCTAGTTTCTAATAACACTGCATCTACCGATGGTGCTAGCTGCACAGATTCTGATGGGGACGGTTTACCAGATGTGGTGGATACAGATGACGATAATGATGGCATTTTAGATAATCATGAAACAGTGTACTGCGGTATTAATCTAGTGGATACAGAATTTGATGGCACCTTCGGCACTACCACTGCATTTAGAGACTGTGATTTTAACATGGGGCCAGGCTATAATTATTCTACTTCCAGTACTAGTGGAACATATGCGGTAATAAGTAATAACGCACCTAGCTGGCATAGCTTCGGAGCTTGGTGGAATTATAATGGACATACCACTAATACAGGAAATGACGCTTTTCTAGCTACTAATGCAAACGGTACTCCAGGTGTGTTTTTTGATTTTGAACTTGACCTTCTGGAAGCCACTAATTATGAGTTTGAAATTTATTCTAAAAATGCCGCTAATGACGTACATGGCATAGGTTTACGAGTTTATAGAATTTCAGATAACGCATTAGTAGGAACATATAATTCCGGTAATCTTAGCGGTACAAACTGGCATCACTCACTGTGCTCCTTTACGTCTTTAACTGCGGGTAATTACAGATTTGAAGTAAGAAGCAACAACTCTGGAACCAATGGTAACGACTTTAGTGTAGATGATGTTTCGGTATTTAACCTGAACTGCGGAGGCATCTACGAGGATGCTGATTCAGACGGCATTCCTAACCACTTAGACCTAGACAGCGACAACGATGGCATCTATGATATTGTAGAAGCGGGAGGGGTCGATACCAATAACGATGGCTTGGTGGATTCCTTTGTAGATACCGATGGCGATGGTTGGGCGGACACCTTTGATAGCGACAATGGCGGCACGGCCCTTTCAGATGCGGATACCGACGGTGATGGGCTCAAAGACCGATTGGACCTAGATGCCGATGGTGATGGGTGCAGGGATGTGTTTGAAGCGGGCTTCACGGATGCCGATGCCGACGGTATCTTGGGCAATGCGCCAATAACCGTTGATACCAATGGGCTGGTGACCAGTGGTACGGATGGTTACACCACCCCGGCAGATGCGGACGGGAACACTACCTATGATTTTCAAGAGTTTGGGGCCACCCCTACCCTTACCACCCCTCCTGCGAACACCAAGGCCTTTGCAGGAGTAGATACCGCGTTTACGGTCGTGGATACCGCTGTTTCTGGAATTTACCAATGGCAGTTGAGTACAGATGGAGGGAACACTTTTACCAATATCATGGATGGGGGCCAATATATGGGTGCGCAAACGGCCACACTTAACATTCTTACCCCAACTATGGCCAATAATGGTCAAAAATACCGGGTATTGGTGAGCGATGGCACATATCGTTGTACGTTGGTCACTTCCTCCGAAGCCTTGCTTACCGTTGGTCCAAGAACAGTAATTACCAATAGACGTATTACAACACGAGTGAAGAAAAACAATTAATACAACTTTGTTTTTACAAATAAAAAGTCTTGGTCATATCAAATAATGCAACAAATGTATAAAACTTTTTATGATATGGAACGGGGAGTATATTCATTACAAACCTGGGCGGCGGTATGATGTAGATTAAAGATGATTATAAAGGCACCTATCAGATTTCAATATCCAAACTATGAAGATTAACAGTGCAATAAAGTGCTTGGACTTTTTAAGTTGGCGTTTTTTGTGGAGAATACAATAGAACCCAAGCATTCCTTAAGCTATTTCCCAAAACTTTAAAAAGGGTAAACATAGCTTTTAAATAGAGGGTAAACCCTCACTAGTTGCTTACTATCGTTTTAAAATACAATAACCTTACATAAGGTACTTATATTGAACATATTAGGTTAGAAGAAAGGATAAAATAAAATGTTACGATTAGTAATATAAATAACGTATACCCGCTTGTTAAATGACCTCATGTTTGTACAGTTTCCTTTAACAAAAGTTACCATATTAAAACCTACTAAAGAATGGTTTTAAGTATAATAAGTAAGGGCATTCAAACCAACAAAAAACAAAAACATGAAGCAAGATATCTCAGACCAGGATGGCTCCAAATCTACAAATATCCCCACATATGTAGCCATAATCATTTTATTTTCCTTAATGTGCTTCATTTTTATTCTCTATGGCTTAAATCTTTTGGTTTATTAAAGTAAGTCAATCAAAAAATGGTACCTATTACCCAACTATTTTTCCAGTATAAAAAACTAATCCTGAATTTAAATCAAATCAGTATGGACTGTTGCAAATCCTATTCCATTTCTACAAAAAACTGTTCGGGTTATGGAAGTTCAAATAAAGGACGCACCTTGGTCTTTTGGAGGACTGATTTAAAATACCTTTTGATTTTTGGACGTTCAACACATTCAATTGGTCTATCCAATAATCTAGGACTTAGGTGTTTCAAAGTTTAATTTTTCTTACAAAGGTTTTTTGCGGTCCGCTCTCTGGTTGGAATACATATTGGAGAGAACATACATAGACTGTTAAGAATAATTCTTATCCCTTTTTACTTTGGAATGTGTGGCCTGCCAGTCTGTGTAAGTTAACAACTGGTGCGTTGGTACAGTAACTGTTTGAATTAATGTATAACATAATAGTAATACTGGGACTTCTTTCCATTTAAAATACTCATTTAGCGGCCTTTTGGGCCATGATTTTTACATAAGGCTTTCACTACTTGATGTACCATAAAACAATTATGTAACCAGGGACCTAACTTTCAATTGACAATACTTGAAACAATTGAATACTAATGAGTTATGGGGTATAGGAATATTTATTTTTTGTCGAAGAAGCAGCTGGTTTAATGAGTAGGCGTAATGTGCCTATTTTGCTTTTCGATTTCAGATATCCTTAGTGCTTTTAAAAAATACATTCAAAAAAGGTGGTCATCAAAAGATTTCAAATTTTGACGAAGCTCTTTAAAAAAATAAGCCCCGGGTATTACCCGGGGCTTTTAATTTTTTAGAGTTTATTTCGTCGGTGAGATAGTTTTGTCCAGTGTGAACTTTCTTGATATGAATATTCATTAAAATACTTCAACAATTTCTCCTAAAATAACTGGGTTTATTTAAAAAATGACAGGAATAAATATAAAAGAGGTCGCTCATTAGTAAAACCTTGGTTTTGGTGAACATTTACACTTTCTATCCTCAAACTCATAACGAATTAAGAACTCGAAAGATTGGCCTCTGAACGTTTGTCCCCCAAGATCAGTTAGTTCTCGGTCGTAAGCCAGACCACCATAGAGTCGTTGGGAAAAATGATAGCCCATTAAGGCACTGGTTGCAGAGCCCAAACGATAAGATATCCCCATCTCAATTTTTTCAATGAAAAGCGTTGAAAATGAAATATCGACTTGAACTGGGGCCCCTTTAGTAATTTTGACCAAAGTAGCTGGCTTAAATTTCCAATCTAAAAAAGGCTGGAGAACTATGCCAGCAGTACCAAGCCATGTCCGCACTCTTTTGTATTCAATGTCACGATTATTGTCATTTATAATGTTATTCTCTAGAATATTAGGATGTGAAAATCCAACATAATAGTAGGGGTTCCTTAAAAAGATACCAACTCCGAAATTGGGCATAAACCTCGAATCTGTTGTGGAATTTTCGCTACCAGAGACCTTGAGTTTGCTAAAGTCAATCTGGTTTAATGATCCACCAACATCCAATCCAAAGGCCAGTTTAGTATTCATAGACTTATCCAGGGGTAAAGTATATGAAAAAACTGCCTTAAAACCAGTCATTTGCACAGTGCCATTGCCAATACCATCATTATAAATAAACATACCCAAACCAACCCTTCGCCAAACTGGTGCATGAATGGAAAGGTTTTGGGTTGAAGGGGCACCGTCTATTCCTAACCATTGCGCCCTGTGTAAGGCTGAAATACTTATAATCTCACGTGAACCGGCATATGCCGGATTGAACAACAAAGGGTTCAACATATATTGTGAATATTGTGATTCTTGCTGTGCAAAACCTTTGGATGAAAATGAAAGAACCAAGGCACTAAGTAAGTATTTAAAGAATTTCATACTTGATTACAGTTTTAGTCATCCTTTGCTTTTAAGGTATAGATATCCATTGAAATGACCTTTTTTCCCATATACATCGGCAAAATCAATCACGTAGAAATAAACTCCTGAAGGTAATTTTTCATCTTTTCGAATAACCAGCTTTTGGTTAGATAATCCGTTAAAGCTTCTACTTTCATTGTTGTAACCATGAATTTCAAAAACCAGTCTGCCCCAGCGATTGTATATCTTAACCTTATTGTTTGGAAAATCTTCAATATTAGATATGTGGAACAATTCCAAACTCTGGCTGGTAGGGTCAATCAAATCGTTTGTAACAAAGGGTAATTGCAGATTCGAACAGCTTTGCATGTTGTCCAAAACAATTTTAAGTTCACAAGATTCGCTTTCAGCATCACTTAAAATCAAGATATGTTCTGTCACACCATCGGCTGACCCGGGATAAAGCTTAAAATCAGTCACTTCGCCATACTTTGCCAACGAGGGCTCTACATGACCGTTTCCATTATAGGTGACAAGATAATTTCCACCTAGGTTAAAACCACTGGGAAAAAGCGAAAACTCAATATAATCATCCGATGTCTCATCTACATAAATGGTGCGGTTATCATTGCATCCAATAATAACGGGATTGGCTTCGACCAGCAGACATGTATCAGAACAATGGGCTCCTATGATTTCCACACTTATTCTGCTATTTGGATTGCTATCATCGGTAATACTAACGGTATAAGTTTGTCCGTTAATTGCGCCATAAATAGCAAAGTTGAACGGATTGCCATAAGTTCCTCTTGTAGGTTGAATTGTTCCTCCATTATTTATGGATACGGAATAGCTAGCACCAGGGTTGATGTTAAATCCAGTTGGGTTCAGTTCCAAATCTAGAAAGTCATCCTCTGGGTCATAATTAGTTCCAGCATCGTTACATGAGGTGTTGCTATTTGCCTCGGTTATTAAGGTAACGGGCGAACAAGCAATGCCCTGTAGCGGCACTTGAAGAAAACAAGTATCACTTTCATTATCGGTAATCGTTACCAAATAGGTTACCTCAGTATCCGTGGCCCCACTAATTCTAAATGAGGTGGTACTACCATAAATGGCATCCTTCGGATTGATTTCTGCACCGTTGTCAATGGAGACGGTGTAGCCATTTGAAAGGTTTAATCCTGTTGGGTTTAAGAATAAATCGATAAAATCATCAGAAACATCAAAGTCGGTACCTGCATCATTGCACAATGAATCAGCATTGGCTTCCTCAAGAAAGCAAACTGGAGAGCAGGTATTGCCAATAAAATTCATTGTGAGGGCGCATGCACCATTTTCATTATCTGAAATAGTAACGGCATAACGGGTTGAGGAATCATGTGCCCCATTAATAATAAAATCAGTTTCTTGACCATAATTTGCGATGGAGGGAGTAACGGTAGCTCCATTATCAACTGATACCACATATTGCCCTGAAAGATTAAAGCCTTGAGGGTCAAATGAAATCTCAAAGTAATCGTCGGTAGTATCATGAATCGAACCTGCGTCGTTACAACCCTTTACATTTTCGTTCAAGTTGGTCAGCAGGCAGGCATCTGAACAGGTTTGTACCCCTTCTAAGGTAATCTGTTGGCTACAACCATTATCTACTGTAACCGTAACCACGAAATCTTGAGGAATCGCTGTTATACCCGAAATACTGAAGGTCGTTTCTTGGCCAAATATACCCGTTGTCGGGGCAAGTTCGGCTCCATTATCAATACTTACCGTATAATTCTGTGTTCCGTTGGCTCCTGTTGGGTTCAGCATGAATATGAACGAATCGTCTGTAACGTCAAAATCGGTGCCTGAATCATCACATCCCAGAACCGATAAATTAGGCACAATGTTATCAATGGTGACCACAAAGCTACTTTGATCGGCAGGGCAGTAATCAGTTTGTGGAATATAAATGTAAACCGTCTGGGTAGTTGTTAAAACAGTACCAGGTTCCAGCTCGTTCCCAGACCCATTTGGTCCTGTAAAAAATCTCCCGTTCTGTAAGGAGGGCAACTCATATTGGTCGCATACGGTCACATCCTCCAATGTATCTGCTAAATTAGGTTCTTCCACTGTCAAGATAAAACTGTGTCCTGTTTCATTACCATTCAAGCCACAGGCATTGTCGGGGGTAAAAGTGTACATTGTGTCACCAATTAAAGAGGTATCTGGGGTCGTTGGATTCCATGTACCGTTCATTGTGCCAGTTGTAGGGAGTTCAACAACAGTTCCGGCACAAACCTGTTGATTCACAAAAGTGGGGCTTGCACAAAGGGTTTCCTCAAAGCAAGGGTAATCTATATGGGTGACCGTTACGCAATAAACCACATCATGATTGGTTAGATCTGTGTTGATTGTTAAGTTTTGTGTGGCGGAACCCAAATGAATGCCCCCATCAGTAACGGGTGACCCATCTGCGTACCACTGATACCGCAACCCCACTGAGGCATCGGTGCCATTGGTGTAATCTGGTAAGGTGTTTGGCGCAGTACCCATAAAAGTGTTCGTGGTCAATGCCGATGCATTGATAGCCAGGCTCACCCCATTATCGTTGACCGTTCTTTGAATGGGGCATTGAACGATTACCTCTGTGGGGTTCTGGGACGTACCCACAGCTTGGCTGCTACCATTATGGGGTACTCCATTGCCATCTATTGGGAACAAAGTGATGTCTATGGAACCATTGGGTTCAAGTTCAGCGGTTTCGTACTCTTGGCTGCCACCCGTTCCTTCAATGGCATCAGGGCAGCCATCATTGTCAGAGTCAAGGTCAAGCTCGTTGGGTATTCCGTCATTGTCATAATCACAACCAATGTTTGCGCCATAAATACGCCCTTGTATAAAGGTTGGTCCGATTACACTTTGGGATACCACAAAATTATTGTTTAAGTTCTCGTTCCAAGTAAAGTTGTTGAACATATTACCGTTGATAAGTTCCAATTCAAATAAGGAACCGTTGGCGGTTTTACTGCCATACATGGTTACATTACCATTTTCATTAATTATAAAACGTAAAATTGGTGTATTGGGCGATACATTACCGAACATCCAAACTTCGGGCACGCCACCCTGGCCCCAAAGACTGCCATCTACAAATCGAATGCTTGGTGTTGCCGGTGCATAAAATTGTAATTCTTGCGAGGTTATATTGGTACCGTTTACAGTAATATCAAAACTATTGTCGAGGTTGGTAACATCGAGCACCAACCCCATTGTGCCGGGTAATGAAAAATTAACGCTATTGCCACCGGCTACGTTGAAGGCCGTTTCTGATACGAATTGGTTACACTCGTCAGTATCTAAAATACCATCATTGTCATCATCTAAATCACAAACATCCGTGATGCCATCACCGTCAGTATCAGGGTTGCCCGAAGTAAGTGGGTCACACTCATCCAAGCATTCGGTGTCTTGTGTAGATGCATTTTGGCTGTTACCGACACCTTGGCCACCATTGACCACTATGGGTACGCCATTGGCATCGATAGTGTTCCCCAAGTTGGTTGTCACGCCCGAACCCGAACCGCCGGTTGCCAGACCCGATGCCGAACGTCCATCACCTATGCCAAAACTAGCACCACCCTCAATATAATCAGGGCAGCCATCATTGTCAGAGTCAAGGTCCAAATAATTGGGAATACCATCGCCATCAAAATCAGGACAAAATCCTTGATTTATTTCATTAATTACGATATTGTCGATAAAATTACCAGTTGAAGTATTACCATTGGCAGTACGAACCGCTTCAAAAATGAAATAGGTTTCAGATTGATTCATTGGAACGCTATAAACTCCCGAATATTCAACCCATGAAGTGTTGTCGCTGACCATGGTAATCTGAATGGGAGAATTACCAAGATTTTCACCAATTCGTACCGTTGCCACATCTACGCCAGCGCGCCCCCTATGCCAGACCGACCATCTAAACTGTGCTCCGGGATTTGTACAAACCTTCTGGTATAACGACGCGGTCCGGTTTGCGTTGATTTCGGCATGATAACTTCCACTCTGTGAATTGACACCGCGAAATCCTGATCTCCATATCTCAATACCATTATCATTGGAAGTAGTTTCCCATCCTGAGACATTATTTTCATTTGTCACAGTATATCCAGCAGGATAAGGACCATCTTCAAAATTGCCATTGAGAAACGGTGCGCTATTACAATCCATACATCCTTCATCGGTATCGAGAATGCCATCATTGTCATCATCCAAATCCGATATATCTGCAAGACCGTCACCGTCCGTGTCAATGGGAGGACTGTTGAAAGTTGAAAAAGCGGACCCTATGGTCTTTCTGTCTCGTAGCTTGTCTTTGCTGTCAAATTCACCCGTAATACTTTGGACAAAATAGAACGTGCCCAATAGCAAGAAAATTGCCGAAAATATTGTTTTAATGGTGTATATAAAGCTATTACCGTTTGATTCTTGTAGTTGATGGGCGTAGGTCTCTTTTGGAAGTAGGTATTTTAAAAGTTCCATGGGTAGGTTTTTGTAAGATTGGTGCGGACATGGGTAGGTTTTTAAGACGGTTTAACCAAATAAATACCATTTACATGGTTGTCGATGATGCATCTAAAACGATTATGAAAACTATTTTTCAAACTAAATTTTTGTACCAAGGCTTAAAAATTTATCCTTCATAATTCTTTTTACGGCATTTACTAAAAAATACTATGCTTCTAACGTTGCAATGACTTGGTTATTGCATGTTTTAAATATCTAATTTTTTTTTTAAAGTCAACATTCGATTGGGTAAGTTGTCGACAATTTAAGTTCTACTGTCCGTATACCCCTTACACAAGTGTTCGTTTTGGCGCTAGCGGTTATTCCAATTTGCGCATGTATTTGGGAATTTAATTTTTAATTACCCTGTAGGTCACCCGTCTATTGGTAACCACAGTTCTTGGCCTTACAGTAAGAATAGCCGC
>NZ_MDGN01000059.1:0-433 GCF_002742365.1 Maribacter sp. 4U21 | reverse complement strand
AACGTTTGATGATACCACAAAGTTGGCGGTACCGACCCCTTCATTTACGGTAAAGTCGGCCACGGAAATTCCGGAACCACTGCGCCTGTCATTATCGGTGATTCGGCCCCTTGCGTCCCTGTCAACGATACTGACCAAGGGGTTTGAAATTGAATTGATCCTAACGGTAAGGTCTTCGGTATTCTCGATTATGGCATCGTCAGTGATGCGGATTGGGATGTTCACCCGCTGCCCTCTGGCGCCCGAAAACCTGAGCGTACCTGTCATTGAAGGTACGGTGAAATCTTGGTTTCTTCTGGCGGAACCGTCTCTGATGGTATAGTTCACGGTATAACTACCAGAAACCGCAACGTTTGATGATACCACAAAGTTGGCGGTACCGACCCCTTCATTTACGGTAAAGTCGGCCACGGAAATTTCGGAACCACTGCGC
>NZ_MDGN01000058.1:0-191340 GCF_002742365.1 Maribacter sp. 4U21 | reverse complement strand
GCGTCCATGTCCAAATACGGTTTCAGTGGCTCATTGTCCGAACCTATTTGATAACTTTCATCGGCCTTGTAACGGTGCAGGGAGTACCTGTCCTCGTAGGTGAAAATACCAACGGTTTTTATTCCAATCTCTACACAGGCCCTAAAAATGCGGATGGCAATTTCACCCCTGTTGGCAACTAATACCTTTTTAATTTTCATTTAATATTTTATGATTTTAGCTTTAGTATAACTAGCGAAATATTCTGTGTGGTAGCTCTAATGTTTACTTAAACTATTAGACTTTTTTTTCAAAAAATATAGACTATCAACTTTCTAAATTTTCAAGCTTTTTATTCTTTAACTAGGTTATTAATAATATTCTTCAATGAACTCGATAACTTCAACGCTTCCCTTATGCGTGAAAACTTGCAAACTTTAAAAAACATATTTATACCTAGTATCCAGTAATAAAAATTTATGATATGAAAATTTGAGCATATTACCCTTTATTCCTTTATATACAGTGTTTGGAGTAACAAATTACGGATTTGCAACCGTTGAAAAAATAAAATACCATGCCCAAATTTCCATTAAATAGATGTTAAAGTTAGATATTGAAATATTCAAATCACTGATTTCATGACCACTAAATTCTTAGTAAAGATGCCTTAATGAACATGTTGAACCAAATACTAATTTTTCATATGCCATAACTATAAGTTATTACAAAAAAATAAAAAAACAGGCGATAAATTGAATTGATAAGCTCTTCCTTTAGCCCGAAGCTTTTTGCATTAAATATAAATAAGAGACCTGCCTTCCAGTTTGTTTGCAACAGACCATTTATCTCTTAGGTAAGGCTGAGCAGTGGTTTACAAAGAATCCTATTAAATTAATTAATAAAATTTAGAAGAATGTGGTCGATGAGAAAACCAATACAAAATAAATCCTTAAAAAATTAAAGAATACCTCAACACTTACATTAAGAAAACTAGAAACTTGCTTTATTTCATTTAGTGAATGAATAAATTTTTGTTGATACTACAATTTTAATCTATATTCATTTCATCAAAATGTTCAAATTCTGATTTTTGAGAGGCTTTTATTGAGAATATTGTTTTCGAACAGATTTTAGCAACAATAATGTTATGATAACCTTAATTAAACATATTTTGGAAAATGAAGCTTTAGTTTTAGAGCAATAATTTTTTAATAATTATACAAATTGAAGTCAAGTAACACACATAGTGAATCGACTAGCGTTCTTTCGAAAAAAGATAGCCATGCTATTTTCGAGGGTGTGTTCAAATTGTATTATGATAGATTGCTTCACTTTGCATGGCACTATTTGTCGAATAGAGAAGATGCTCAAGAAATCATTCAGGAAGTATTTCTAAAATTCTGGCAGAACATTGAGGGAAGGGGTGACATTACAAATTTAAATAGCTACCTTTTTAAAATGACTAAGAATGCCTGTTTGGATAAAATTAAACACAAAAAGGTGGTTGAAAATTTTGCCCTGCAAAAAAGGAAAGAAATCAACCAGCGCTTCATTAATGATGAAGCAGCCTACCTTTTACTGGAGAACGAACTTGAAAAGATTATTAAAGATGGAATTGATTCTTTACCCCCAAAATGCAAAGAAGTTTTTCTAAAAAGCCGATTTGAAGGACTAAAAAACAGAGAAATAGCTCAAGATTTATCTATTTCCAAGAAGACGGTCGATAATCATATAAACAAGGGGTTAAGTATCTTAAGAATACATTTAAAAGAATTCATTGCGATTTTCCTATTCCTAAGTACTCACCTTTAGAAAATCAAACATAATTCTAAGATTAATTCATCATTATAAAGTTCTTTTTAATCCAAGGTATGTCTTCTTCAATAGCCGATTGCAATTCAAATATTAGTGTCCGTATGTATTGGATTCATTAAATAAGTAGCAGCGTATGGTAGTCTACTTTCCTATATTAATATTTAATTCTTCTTCATCACTTAACTATGTGGCGAGCGTCTCCCAATAATTTTTTACTATAAAAGACTATAACCTACAAATACCATCTATTGCTAATTCTCCGCACAAAGATGTTATAGGTCACTTCTAGACTTTTATGATTAAATAGCGTGCATAAAAATAATTATTCAAATTAATGATAAGGTGACTAGGTATAATTCAACTCTTAATCGTCTTATTAATAACATACCTTTTATGAAAGACGAAAAACTTATAAAATATTTAGAGGGCACACTGTCACCTAAGACCATAGAAGAGGTAGAAGAATGGATACTTTTATCAGAGGAAAATACAAAACGGTTCAATATTATAAAAGCTGAGTACATTTTGTCATCCTTAAAGAAAGTCAAAACTTCTGTAAATATTGATGAGAAATACAAGTCTTTCAAACAAAATAATATTGATAAAAAAGGTCAGTTTAAAGAGCTTTACAAGTATGCCGCGGCAATCGTAATACTGATAACTACAGCAGTTATTTTGTTCACTTACGAAGATAAGGAAGTGCTAATACCGGATGGCGCGATTACTTTAGAACTTGAGGATGGTACGTTAAAAATCTTGAATCCAGAAAATTCTTTCTCGATTAAGGATAAAAGCGGTGAAATTATATCCCAACAAAAAGGAAATCAACTCATTTATTCTAATGCTAATAGTACTAGCCAATTAGTATACAATACCTTATCTGTTCCCAATGGCAAAACTTTCGAGCTTATCTTATCTGATGGAACCAAAGCACATCTAAACGCTGGTTCCACTATTAAATATCCGATGCGCTTTCTTTCAGCAAAACCGAGGGAAATTTTCATAACTGGCGAGACTTTTCTAGATATCTCTAAAGATATCAATAGACCTTTTATAGTAAATACCGATGACTTGAATGTTAGAGTTCTTGGTACAAAATTCAACGTACATGCATATCCTGAAGATAGTGTTACCGAAATTGTTTTGGTCGAAGGATCTGTCGACTTGTACAACGACACGAAGCCTTTTGACGAAAAAAACACTGTTTTACTAGAGCCTGGGCATAAAGCCAGTTATGGTAGAAATAGTAAGGAAATAGATATTCAAGCTGTAGATACCGCGATTTATACGTCTTGGAGAAGTGGAGAACTTGTATTTAGGAATATGACTTTCAATAATATCATCAAAAAATTGGAAAGATTCTACAATCTAAGCATTGTCAATAATAATAGTACTCTTTCTAATACTGTGTTCAATGCAAGTTTTGGTGTTGTTCCAGTTGAGAAAGTTATGCAGGAATTGAAAGAAGTCTATGGTATCGATTATGAAATTATCGATGGAACAATTATTATCAAGGAACAGCAGAAAAATCAATAAAACTAAAAAATCGCCAATGAATTGAACGAGATATAAGTAAATCAAGAATCAGTATTTGTCTAAAAATAAAAAATCGGAAAATGGTGACACATTTCCCGATTAGAATACATGATTAAACAAGAAGTTTAACCAAACAAACACTATAAAGTTATGAAAAAACCGCTTACATTAAAAAGACGGTCCTTTCCATTATTTAAAATCAATTTAAAAATGAAATTAAGTGTGCTTTTTATTGCATTGACATTTTTCACAATGCAAGCGAATGACACCTATGGACAAGTTGCCAAAGTATCGTTAAACGTAGTCAACGAAACCGTACTCAACCTAATAGAAGAAATTGAAAGTACTACTGAATTCCGATTTATATATAGGAAAAAAGATGTAGACCTCACTAGAAAATTATCCTTAAAGGCCAGTGAAGAGCCGTTAGCAAAAGTTCTGGGAAATATCTTCCAGAATACGGCTACCACTTTTAAAATAAAGGACAGAAGAGTGTATCTGGTAGCACAGTCAAAACAGAGAAAACAAGCAACCAATTCTAATCTGGATATTACTCCGGATACTATGGCCGAAATTCAGAGAACAATCACTGGTACTGTGGCAGATCAAGATGGCACGCCATTACCAGGAGCTAGTATTGTTGTTAAAGGTACTACGAATGGAACCCAAACCGATTTTGACGGAAACTTTTCCATAGACGTGGCCAATGAAAATGCCACATTGATAATTTCTTACATTGGTTTTTCTACTCAGGAGATACCTCTAGAAGCAAGAACAACACTGAGCATTGTTTTGAATGAAGATTCAGCGCAGTTGGAGGAAGTGGTCCTAGTAGGATATGGCAAATTAAGTCGGGAGAATTTAACTGGTGCTGTGAGCTCAGTAAACTCCGATAAAATCGATGCCTTTCCAGCGGCGAGTGTGGAACAGAGTCTTGCTGGTAAGCTGCCTGGCGTTCAATTATCACAAAGTTCGGGACAACCTGGTGCAGGAATCAGTGTTAGGGTAAGAGGTATTACCTCTATTTCTGGAGGAAATGAACCTTTATATGTGATAGATGGGGTTCCTTTCTTTAATAGTGACGTAAGAGGTCTGAACGGAATTTCTTCAATCAACCCAAATGATATAGAATCCATTCAGGTATTGAAAGATGCTTCTTCAACAGCTATTTATGGGTCAAGAGGAGCAAACGGTGTTGTCCTGGTGACCACCAAAACCGGAAAAGCAGGTGCTAAACCCTCGATTGTGTATAGTACTTGGTTGAGCACTAGAAGAGTCAGAAAAAAATTGAATTTAATGAACGGAGATGAATTTCTGGATTTTCAGCGGCAGTTCTTTGAGAATTCAGGTTCTCCACTACCTGATGAGATAGCCCAGATTCAGAATAGCAATACGGATTGGCAGGATGAAGTGTTTAGAAATGGGGTAGCGACTAATCATAATATAAGTATGTCCGGTGGAAATGAAAACACCCAATATTATGTATCATTGAATTCTTTGAACGAGCAGGGAATTATTCTGAATAGTGATTTCAAACGACTTTCATTTAGAACGAATCTTGATGCTAAATTGAATAATACCTTTTCCATTAAGACTTCGATAACAGGGTCAAACTCCGTTCAAAACGGCTTTTCCGAGGCTGAGAACAATAATACGAACAGTTTCCTAACCAGTGGGGTTGGATCAGTATTACTGGCATTGCCCACTGAGCCCGTTCTGGATTCAGATGGGAATTTTAGTAACATATTTCCATATGATTTTGCTAATCAAGTAGAGAATCCTGTTGGTTATGCTAAACAGATTCTAGACAAAACAACGGTCAAAAGGTTTCTTGGGAATTTTACTTTGGAATCTAAAATAATTGAAGGATTAAACAACTACACCAGATTAGGGGTAGATTACCAAAGTATAAGAGGAGATTCCTATTTTCCCTTGGCTTTGGTACTTGCACCTGGTGGAAGAGCTACAGTGACAAATAGGGAGGTTCTTAATTATGTTGTGGAAAATTACTTTGATTATGAAGTAGATATCACCCCTGACCTTAATATGAAAGCTGTACTTGGTGGTTCACTTCAAAAGGAATCTGGTCAATCAATTTTTGTTCAAAGTTCTGGTTTCTTCTCAGACGAACTTACTAATAATGCGATTCAAGCCGGTGCATCTATCGCAGTTCCTGTTACTAACAACATAGACCAAAGTATTGCTTCGGCCTTTGGAAGAATTAACTTAATATATAAGGACAAATATCTTTTTGGTGCGAGTGTTCGTAGTGATGGAGCCTCAGTATTTAGTGAATCCAATAAGGTTGCTACGTTTCCGTCATTATCAGCTGGTTGGAAAATCTCCAATGAAGGATTCATCGGCGAGGATTCCAAAATTTCAAATCTTAAGCTTAGAGCTAGTTGGGGTAAATCAGGAAACCCTGGTATTCAACCCTACCAGTCCTTACCACTAGGGATAATTGTCACAACCAGTCAAGGTGCAGGAACGGGGCTCTCAACAGGTTTAGCTCCAAACTTGCCAAATAGAACCCTAACTTGGGAAACTACTACGCAAACGAATCTAGGGCTTGATTTTGCCATGTTCGATTCAAGATTAAGAATGTCCCTTGACTATTATATTAAAGATACGGAGGACGCACTTACTTCGGTCCAACTCCCACCCTCTGGAGGATTTGCCACTATAATCGACAATGTAGGGGCTGTTCAGAATAAAGGTATCGAGCTTGCGCTAGGCGGAACCTTAGTCGATAAAGAGGATTTCAGCGTTTCGGTAGATTTTAATATTTCGAAGAACTCCAATGAGGTAATTCAACTTAAGGATAATCAAGATTTAGTTTCGGAGTTCACCTTTGCGCAAACTGCGGATGCTGTTGGTGGAGTATCAAGTGTTGCAAGAGTTGGTGAACAACTTGGAGCTTTCCTAGGGTTTAAGTTTACTGGTTTTGATGCTAATGGAGAACCTGAATATGAGGATTTCAATAATGATGGAAATTTAGACGATGACGATAAAGTAATCATTGGAAACCCGATTCCTGAAATATTGTATGGGTTCAACAGTACTATAAGGTATAAGAATCTAAATTTCAATATGGATTGGCAAGGTGTTGCTAATGTAGATATCCTGAATATTGGGCAATTCAATCTTACATCACCTAACAATGAATACAACCGACTTGCAGATATTTATGATTTTTATCCTAATGTCAATCAAAGTTCACTACATAGGATTTCTGATCGATATGTCGAGAACGGCTCTTACTTAAGATTACGTAATGTTAAGATTGGATATACCATTCCTCTATCAGGTTTCATTTTCGAAAATGTTAATTTCTTCGTAAGTGGGCAAAATTTAGTAACCATTACCGATTACAAAGGATTTGATCCCGATGTCAATTCGTTAAGCGGAAATGATATAAAGCAAGGAGTCGATTTAGCGGCTTACCCTGCCGCCACATCTTTCACGTTAGGTTTAAGTGTAAAATTTTAATAAAGAAAAAATGAAAAAATATATAATTATTTCAGTTACTATTTTCCTATTTTTTTCATGTGAGAAAATGGAATTTATACAAGAGGATCCAAACAGTGATTTTATTTTGCTCAACATTGATGACAACTCTTTAGAAGCCATAATCAATGGCGCATATGAGCCATTGACTAGAAGTCGTGGTAGGTTATGGGAATCTGTATATAGCACATTTTTAGACCAATGCACGGAATATTCATATTCCAGGCTATCATTGTTTAACGACATTGCTCTTTACGATTTTAATCTTCTTAGTGCCGGTTTCAACGGCACTATGTGGACCTCTTTTTATGAGTCTATAGGAAGAGCAAATTTTATTATTGACAACCTTGAAAGTAATACAACACTTTCAGAATCAGTTAAGAACGCTGCAATTGGCGAAGCACGCTTTATAAGGGCTATTTGTTATTACAGCTTGGTAAGGACCTATGGGAGCGTTCCTTTGCGTGTGACCCCTATCGAGAACGCCAATGAAATAGAATTGGAGAGCTCCAATATAGCTGATATTTATCTACAAATCATCGAGGATTTTAGTTTTGCGGAAACTAATTTACCTGATGTCATAGCCGCAGGTAAGGAAGGTAGAGCTACCGCAGGTGCAGCAAAAGTTGCTTTGGCAGATGTGTATCTAACGCAAGGTAATTTTGCGGATGCCAGAACAAAGGCAAAGGAAGTTATCGATAACAAGGTAACTTACGGGTATGAGCTAGTATCATCATTGGACTTACTATTCTCACCAACCTCACCTACGAATACCGAGGAAGTATTTGCGTTGAAATTTGCGCAGCTTGCAGGACAAGGAAGCTTCCTTCCAGCCTACGCTGCGGATTCTAGGGCGCAGGCCGCAGGTATTGCCTCTAATGGAAACTCATTTATTCATACTTACAATACTAGTCCTTTTATTTCCGGATGGGACACTGAGGACCTTAGAAGAGGTTTTAATCTATATGACGAGATTGAAATTGATGGCGAAGTGTTACCTGCAAATATTCCTGTAGCCGCATCTAACAGTATTCCAGGAGACTTTTTTTATGGAAAATATCAGGATGCAGATTCCCCAGCCAGTACAGGTGCTGGAAACGATTTTTATTTGTACCGCTATGCCGATGCCCTATTGATTTTTGCTGAAGCCGAAAATCAAGTGAACGGTCCGACTACTCTTGCTTACAACGCCGTAAATCAAATTAGGAGAAGGGGTTATGGATTGGATATCAATACGGTTTCTGCGACTGCAGATCTTCCAGCAGGATTAAGTCAGACTGAATTTGACGATCTTGTCTTTAGAGAGCGTGGGTACGAATTTTTCTTCGAATGTAAGCGATGGTTCGATCTTAAGCGAACAGATAGATGGGCAACTTTTGCTGTCGCAGCTGGCAAGCCCCAACCGCAATCGGAATATTGGCCTATACCACCAGTGGAATTGGTGAATAACCCTTCTGCCGGTAATTAAGCATTTTTTTCAACTTTATAAAAAGGTGGGCAATCCTGCCCACCTTTTAATTTTCAGTTAATTATGAAATACGCAATATGGATAGTAGTGGTATTAATTTATACCCAAACCAATGCCCAAAAAAAAGTAGATTTATATTTATTGTTAGGTCAGTCTAACATGGCTGGACGGGCAGCGATAAGGGATATTGATTCAACCGCACTTGATAAGGTATTTCTAATTAATGACAAACATGAACAAGAACCTGCAAAAAATCCTCTTAACAGATATTCGACTATACGCAAAGATGATATTGAACTTCAAAGACTAGGGCCAGGATATTCCTTTGGCAAGGAGCTTTCTAAAATGATTAATGATACCATTGTCTTATTTGTGAATGCTAGGGGAGGAACAGAAATCGATAAATTCTCAAAGGGGAATGAGTTCGGACTGTACGAGGCAACATTGAACAGGGTACAAAAAACTTTGAAAAAAAATCCTCATTTTAGTTTAAAAGGAGTTCTCTGGCAACAAGGTGAATCCGATAGAAATCAATCCCAAACCTATCTACCCAAATTAAAGCTATTAATAGCTAATCTGAGGCAGGATCTGGAACATGACGATTTACCTTTCTTCATTGGTGAAATGGGAAAATGGAACAAAAGCTATGATTTAGTGAGGGCAAAACTATTAACGGTTGAGGATGAGATTAATAATGCGTATTTGATAGGTTCTGAAGGGCTAACCAATTTTGATGAACACCATTTTGATAGTCAGTCTCAAGAGGAATTAGGTAGACGATATGCCAACAGCATCTATCAAAATATCTATAAGTTCAGTAAACCGGATATAACCAGAACGGAACGTATACTGAATCAATTAAAGTCGAAAAATAACAGAGCCTTTGTAGTAGCACATCGAGGAGATTGGAGAAATGCCCCTGAAAATTCTGCTCAATCCATTGAAAATTGTATAAAACTAAGTGTTGATTTTGTCGAAATCGATATTGCAATGACAAAGGATAGCGTTCTTGTTCTTCTGCATGATACGACGCTAAATAGAACGACTACCGGGGAAGGTAGGATAATAGACAAGACCTATGAGGAAATAAAAAAACTAAGATTGAAGAATGGAGTGGGTTTTCCAACAGAACAAAAGATACCAACCTTAAGAGAAGCATTAATGATAGCGAATGGAAAAATAATGCTCGATCTCGATATCAAAGGAAACATACCGTTTAATTTAGTGGATAAGGTTTTAAGGGAACAATCGGCCTATAGGAATGTTGCAACCAGATCTTATAGAACTTATCCTGAAGCAGTCGATTATTACGGTAGCAGTTTAGAGGAACTTATTTACTTCCCTAATATTTCCAAGAACGTTGTTGATATCAAAACTTACATCGAGGACTTTGAAAATACAATTAATCCAATGGTATACGTTCCAAAATTCGAAACAGAGGATTCAAATGTTCTTAATTATTTCGAAACAATTATAAATAATAATGATCGCATTTGGGTGCATACGATAACCGCAAGTAGAAGTGGCGGCCACGATGATGAGAAAGCGGTAACTAATTTGGATGGTTCATATGGATGGCTACTTAATAAAGGAGTACGAATGTTTCAAACCGACAGACCAGAACTGCTGATTGAGTATTTAAGAGGTAAAGGCTTACACCCATGAAATACCATATTTTAAGGATTTTGATAACCGCTTCGGTATTGTTGAATATTATCCTCTTGATAAACCCATGCTTATTCTTGAAATGTACTACACAAAATCAAAGAAAAGCGTACAATCGCCAATACTATGATGGTAGAAAAAGTTTATTCGAAATTCTGCCTAAGAATTATACTGACATTCTTTTTTTAGGTAACAGCATTACGGATGGCGTCGAACTACATGAACTATTTGACAATTGCAATGTCAAGAATAGGGGGATTAATGCGGATACCATAGAGGGAATTCAAGAGAGATTAGTTGAAACCTTAAGTGTAACTCCGAGTAAAATATTCTTGCTCATAGGAACAAATGACCTTAAATATCATTCTACATCAAAAATTATAATAGACTATCAAAAGCTTTTAGAAAAAATCAAGGAACTAGCACCGTCATCACGTTTGTTTATACAAAGTATTCTACCTGTGATAGATACCGAATTACGAAGTAATAAGGATATAAACGAAATCAATACTCAATTAAAAAATATCTGTTCTAATTGGGATCATATAGAATTCATAGATCTAACTAGTGCTTTAAAAGACAGCAACGGTCAGCTCGAATCAAAATACACTTATGATGGTTTGCATTTAAACGGTACTGGTTATCTAAAATGGAAAACTGTTATTGAAAAATATTTAAAAATTTAGTTTGTTGAGTTAGTTTGGGGCATAGTCGAAATGGCTATGCCCTTTTTTCAAACTTGGGGACCAAAAAGACTATAAAATGATTTTTCGTTCCAACAAATTCTAAAAAGCATATCTGAATAATTTAGAAGCATTTAATTCATGTCCAAAAAACAAAGAAAAGCAACGGCCTATTGGAAAGAAAACGTTTGGTACCTTTTCATTCTTTTAATCATCTGGTTTGCGGTGTCCTTTGGAGCCGGAATTCTCTGTAAAGAGGCATTAGATACCGTTCGAATAGGAGGCTTCAAACTTGGTTTTTGGTTTGCGCAGCAAGGATCTATTTACGTTTTTGTGATATTAATTTTCGTCTACGTTCGGTTAATGAATAGGCTGGACAAGAAATATGGATACGACGAATGATGGGTCCCGTTAGGTTTATCAGGCAATAACATCAATGAATATCAAAATACCAATGGACAGCAATATTATGAAAAGTATCTGGTCGCCAGAATCAATAACTAAGAAATAATTTATGACAGTACAAACATGGACCTATATCTTGGTCGGAATTACTTTCACGCTTTATATCGGTATAGCGATATGGTCCAGAGCCGGGTCTACTAAAGAATTTTATGTTGCAGGAGGAGGGGTTTCCCCACTTGCCAATGGAATGGCAACAGCCGCGGATTGGATGTCCGCAGCTTCCTTCATCTCCATGGCCGGAATAATCTCGTTTGCCGGTTATGACGGATCTGTATACTTGATGGGATGGACTGGGGGCTATGTACTTCTAGCATTATTATTGGCACCTTACCTTAGGAAATTCGGAAAGTTTACTGTACCTGATTTTATTGGGGACAGATATTACTCTAAAACAGCTAGGATTGTAGCCGTTTTCTGTGCATTGTTAGTTTCTTTCACCTATGTAGCCGGGCAAATGCGTGGCGTAGGCCTTGTCTTTTCAAGATTCTTAGAGGTGGACATTAATACAGGTGTCATCATAGGGATGATTATTGTCTTATTCTATGCAGTTTTAGGCGGAATGAAAGGTATTACCTATACTCAAGTGGCACAGTACTGTGTACTGATTTTTGCATTTATGGTTCCTGCTATATTTATTTCAATTCAAATGACAGGAAATCCAATTCCGCAGCTAGGTATGGGCTCAACATTGAACGATGGTTCAGGAATTTTTTTATTGGATAAATTGGACGGACTCTCTACCGAATTGGGCTTCACCGAGTATACAGATGGTTCTAAATCAATGACAGACATTTTTGCCATTACTCTGGCATTGATGGTAGGTACCGCAGGATTACCGCATGTCATCGTTCGTTTTTTTACTGTAAAACGAGTTAGAGATGCCAGGAAATCTGCAGGTTGGGCCTTAGTTCTCATCGCTATTCTATATACCACGGCACCTGCAATAGCGGTTTTCGCCAGAACGAATATAATCAACACGGTAAGCAATCAACCCTATGCAGATATGCCCAAGTGGTTTTCAACTTGGGAAAAAACAGAACTTATCAAATTCAACGATAAAAACGGAGATGGTAAAATAAAATATGTGGCCGATAAAAACTTAAACGAGCTCACGATTGATAACGATATTATGGTCTTGGCAAATCCAGAAATCGCAAACCTTCCCGCATGGGTAATCGCTTTGGTGGCCGCGGGTAGTCTTGCGGCGGCACTATCCACTGCGGCTGGCCTATTACTGGTAATATCGGCATCGGTTTCACATGATTTGATAAAAAAAATAATTAAACCTAATATTTCTGAAAAGGGAGAGCTTTGGGCGGCTAGAGGTGCCGCAACAGTAGCTGTGGTAATCGCAGGTTATTTTGGTATTGACCCTCCCGGTTTTGTCGCGGCGGTAGTGGCGCTGGCTTTCGGACTAGCAGCTGCATCATTTTTTCCCGCAATCGTACTAGGGATTTTTTATAAGAAAATGAACAAAGAAGGTGCTATCTCAGGAATGATAGTTGGCATTCTCCTCATGCTTTTCTATATGCTCAAGTTTAAATTCGGAATTTTTGATGGAGGAAAAGAAGCGGTAGTGGGGCTAAAAGAAGATTGGTGGTTCGGTATTTCACCAGAGGGATTCGGAACGGTGGCAATGATTGTAAATTTTGTAGTATCCATTCTAATCATGAAATTAACTCCCCCAACACCACAGAGTGTTCAAGATATTGTTGAAGTTATCCGTATACCGAGTGGGGCCGGAAATTCAACTGGGCACTAAAAGTAGGTAAACGAAAAACAGAATTATTTAGTAGAGCAAAATGTTTTATTATATTCTATAGGTTACCATAAACCACTTCGATAAGTTCAAAAAAATCTTACCCAATGAGTAATTACCATATAAAACATTTAGAAGAGTACTATCAAGTATACCGCAAATCGGTCAGAAACCCAGAATCCTTTTGGGAAGAAATAGCTGAGGAACATTTTGTTTGGCGCAAAAGGTGGAACAACGTCTTGAGCTGGGATTTCTCCAAACCTGAGGTAAAGTGGTTCGAAGGCGCACAGTTGAATATTACTGAAAATTGTCTAAATCGGCATTTACCGACGCGAGGCAACAAAACAGCTATACTTTTTGAGCCTAATGACCCAAAAGAAGAAGCAGAACACATCACCTATCGTCAGTTACATGAACGGGTCTGTAGAATGGCGAACGTACTGTTGGAAAAAGGTATTAAAAAGGGAGACCGTGTTTGTATATATCTACCTATGATTCCGGAGCTCGCGGTATCCGTTTTAGCCTGTGCACGTATCGGTGCCATACATTCGGTCGTTTTCGCGGGATTTTCGGCAAACGCACTGTCTACGCGTATCAAAGATTCGGACTGCAAGATGGTCATTACCTCTGATGGATCTTTTAGAGGTGCGAAAACTATCGATTTAAAAGGAATCGTAGATAAGGCGCTTGAAGATTGCCCTGGTGTAAATACTGTATTGGTCGCAAAAAGAATCAATAGTACTATTGCCATGAAAGAAGGTAGGGATGAATGGCTGCAACCTCTATTGGATGATGCCTACGCCGACCATGTTGCTGAGATAATGAATGCGGAAGACCCTTTGTTCATCCTTTATACTTCCGGGTCTACCGGAAAACCAAAAGGGATGGTGCATACAACCGCAGGTTATATGGTGTATACGGCATATACGTTTAAAAATGTTTTTCAGTACAAAGAACAGGATGTATACTGGTGTACAGCGGATATAGGCTGGATTACCGGTCACTCCTATATTGTTTACGGACCTCTAGCCAACGGAGCTACAACGGTAATGTTCGAAGGTGTCCCCTCCTACCCTGATTTTGGAAGGTTTTGGGAAGTAGTCCAAAAACACAAGGTTACCCAGTTTTATACCGCACCGACTGCCATACGGGCACTAGCCAAGGAGAATCTGGATTTTGTAGAGAAATACGACTTGTCCAGTCTAAAAGTTCTAGGTTCGGTCGGGGAACCTATTAATGAAGAAGCATGGCACTGGTACAATAACAATGTTGGGAAGAAAAACAGTCCTATTGTAGATACATGGTGGCAAACAGAGACTGGCGGTATCATGATAACACCTATACCCTATGTAACACCAACGACCCCTACCTATGCCACACTACCCTTTATTGGTATACAACCTGCACTAATGGATGAGCATGCGCAGGAAATCAAAGGCAACCAAGTAGACGGTAGGCTTTGCATTAAATTCCCATGGCCTTCCATGGCACGTACGATATGGGGTAATCATGAACGCTACAGAGACACCTATTTTTCAGCTTATGAAAACATGTATTTCACCGGTGATGGTGCCCTAAGGGATGCCGTTGGTTATTATCGGATTACCGGACGCGTAGATGATGTCATTATTGTATCAGGTCATAATCTGGGAACAGCACCGATAGAAGATTCCATCAACGAACACCCGGCTGTGGCGGAATCTGCAATTGTTGGGTTTCCGCATGACGTTAAGGGAAATGCACTTTATGGTTATGTGATTTTAAAGGAAATAGGAGAAGATAGAAATAGGGATAACCTTAGGAAAGAAATCAACCAACAAATAACGGAACAGATAGGGCCTATTGCCAAGCTCGATAAAATTCAATTCGTGCCAGGGTTACCTAAGACCCGAAGTGGTAAAATCATGCGCCGTATTCTACGCAAAATAGCCAGTAAGGATACTTCCAACCTAGGAGATACGAGCACACTTTTAAACCCGGAAGTGGTCAAAGCGATTATAGATAATTCATTATAGCTTCGTCAATCTCAAAATGTATTACAAAGTAACAGTAGTCTGTTATTTTTAATAGGTTATTATCTTATAGACGATATTGTTTTCAATGTTTCCCTCACCAGCGATTCTAATTGGTCAAAAGAGTTATTGTACAATATTTCTCTAGAAATCAACTGGGACCCTAAGCCAACACAAGTGACCCCAGCATCGAACCAGCCCTTCAGATTGGATTTCTCTGTGCTTACACCCCCTGTAGGCATAATAGATGTCCAAGGTTGAGGGCCAAGGATAGCCTTTACAAAATTGGGGCCGTACGTTGCTCCCGGAAAAAGTTTTACTACTTCACAGCCCAGCTCTTCTGCTCTGTTTATCTCAGTCAAGGAACCGCAACCTGGTGACCATAGTACTTTTCTTCGATTACAGACGATTGCGATATCCTCGCGTAAAGAAGGGGTCACAATAAAATTTGCTCCCATCTGCATGTACAATGAAGCGGATGCCGAATCAGTGATAGAGCCAACACCCATAATCATTTCTGGAAGTGCCTTGTTCGCGTATTTGTTTAATTCGGAAAACACTTCGAAAGCGTGATCGCCACGAGCAGTAAATTCCATCAATCGTGCACCTCCCATATAACAAGCTTTAATTACTTTTTTTCCTAATTCTATATCCGGGTGATAAAATAGAGGCACCATACCTTTATCCCTCATTACACTTGCAACCTCAATTCTTGAAAATTTCGCCATTTGATTCTTTTTTTATCGTGCAACCCTGCCAGAGGCATCACCACCCATTAATTTTTCGATTTCACTTATAGTTGCCAAGTTTGCATCTCCCTTGATGGTATGTTTTAGACATGATGCCGCTACGGCAAAATCAAGAGCGTGTTGGTCGTTATCAGGGAAGGTCAACAAACCATAAATTAAGCCACCCATGAAGGAATCACCTCCACCTACTCTATCCACGATATCGGTGATTTGATACTGTTGGGTCTCAAATAGTCTTTTCCCATCGTACAAAACTCCTGCCCAAGTATTATGTGATGCAGATATGGAACCTCGTAAAGTGGTTATTACCTTTTTAGCATTTGGAAATTTTGACATCATTTGTTGGCAAACTGAACGAAATGCTTCTGCTTTAATATTATGTCCTTCTGTCTGAACATGTAATCCATCTGGTTTGATACCAAAATGCATCTCAGCGTCTTCTTCGTTTCCAAGAATAATATGACAATACGATGTAAGTTCGGTCATAATTCTTTCTCTATGGGTGGCATCACAGTAGTTCCATAACTTAGCCCTGTAATTGAGGTCTGTGGATATCATTATACCCCGAGAACTTGCAACTTTTAAGGCTTCTAAACAGACATCGGCCGCTCCTTGGGATATGGCGGGCGTTATTCCGGTCCAATGAAACCATTCTATACCATCAAAGACCGTTTCCCAATCTATCATTCCGGATTCTATTTCCGCAATTGCCGAATGGGCCCTGTCATAGACCACTTTCGAACCTCTACTTACGGCCCCGGTTTCCAAAAAGTAAATTCCTAAACGATCACCACCGTAAATTATATTGTTGGTACCAACTCCTCTTTTCCGCATTTCCATCATAGCACATTCCCCGATATCGTTTTTCGGTAGGCGTGTCACGAAGTCTACAGGAATACCATAGTTTGCCAAAGAAACAGCCACATTGGATTCACCTCCTCCATAAATGGCATCAAAACTATTCGTTTGTGAAAATCTTAAAAATCCAGGAGGTGCTAATCTTAACATGATCTCTCCAAATGTTACTACTTTTTTATCCATATTTTACAGGTTTAATTTTAGTCTATCGCTCCAAATAACTTTGGGAGATATAATGTGATTTCTGGCATATATGTTATTAACATTAACATGGCAACCATCATTGCCAAAAAAGGCAGAATGGGTTTGATTACTTCGGTAATTTCAATTTTTGCCACACCACTTCCAACGAATAGCAAAGTGCCCACGGGAGGTGTGCACAAACCAATACACAGGTTGATTACCATAATGATTCCAAAATGTACAGGATGAATACCCATGCCTGTCACTATTGGCAAAAAAATAGGCGTAAATATCAATACGGCAGGGGTAATATCCATAAACGTTCCCACTATTAATAAAATGATATTTATAAGTAGCAATATGACAATTGGATTGTCAAAACTGCCTAGTATACTTTCAGAAATTAATTCGGGAACACTATTAAATGCAAACAACCAAGACAATGCCATTGAAGTACATATCAGGAACATTACGATTGCCGTGGTTTTAGCACTTGATAAAATGATGTCGGGCAATATTTTAAAATTAATCTGTCTATAGAAAAAACCTAAAAGCAATGCATAAATTACAGCGATGACAGCCCCCTCAGTGGCCGTAAACACCCCTATGACTATACCCCCTACCACAATAACGATCATGAGTAGGCTGAGGAATGCACGTGAAAAATCTTTAATCAATTTCCTGAACCTTACGCGATCCCTTTTGGGAAATTTGTGTTTAACCGCAAAATAACCAGCAACTATCATGAGCCCAAGGCCAAGTAACATGCCGGGGATATATCCCGCAAGAAATAGTGCTTCTACCGAAGCCGCCCCGCCACTTGCCAAAGCAAATACAATCAATATATTACTTGGCGGGATGACCAATCCTACCGTGGAGGCCGTAATATTGACCGAAGCGCTAAAGGGCTTACCGTAGCCTTCGGTATCCATGCGTTTACTCAAAATACCTCCAATAGCGGATGCTGAAGCCACTGCAGAACCTGATACTGCGCCGAAGAACATGGCCGATAAGATATTTACATACAATAACCCTCCAGGCAAACTACCTACCAAAGATTTTGAAAAGTCTATTAATCTATTGGCTATACCTCCCCTATTCATTATGTCTCCTGCCAATATAAAAAAAGGAATGGCCAATAGCGCAAAGCTGTCTATCCCTGTTGTCATCTGTTGCATGATCGTAGTCACGGAAGGTAACAGTGGAAGGTAGAAGAGTAAGGTAAGTGTCGTAGCAATACCCACACTATACGCCACAGGTACTTTTAACAGTAACAAAATAAATAGTACCACGAAGAGAAAAAGAATACCTGCTAAAGCCATAATTATAAATTCATTTTTAAGGTATCTTGGCCTTTATCCGATGTGCCGACATTCGTAGATTTAAGTAAATGTGAAAAATGATAGCAGCTATAAAAAATAATAATCAGACCACTTATGGGTACCACACTATAGACGTAACCGATGGGAATGTTTAATGCCGGGGATATCTGGCCAAGTTTCAAGGTTATGTACATAAGGTTAATGCCACCTATAACCATGATGGTCAATGCGAACAATATTATAGCGATTTCTATTAACAAACTCAGATATAGCTGCTTTTTTAAACTCAATTTATTATATAGATAATCAATGGACATTTGACCCTTATAGCTCCTTACATAGGCCGTACCCAAAATGGCTAACCATATTAATAGATATCTCGCCAATTCCTCAGTAAAGGCATTTGGTTTACCGATGCTATAGCGTGCGAATACCTGCCATACCACATCGAGTACCAGGACACTAAAAATGATGACCAGCAAGGTCTTTAGCGTATTGCTTACGATTGAAAATATTCTTTCCATAACTTAAATATTAGTGCTTTTGAAATTCAAGAAAACTCTTAGTTATTTATATACTATTCCAATCTTTCAATTGCTTCCACAAGGATTTTCATTTGTCCGTCCTTTATAAATTCTTCCTTGATATTATTTGTTTTCTTTTCGAACATGGCTTTATCTGGAGTAATAAATTGGACACCGGACGCCTTCAAAATTTCCATACTTTCCTCTTCTGAGGATTTCCAGAATTTCTTTTGGTCCTTTGCTGATAATTTAGCCGCCCTGAACACCCATGCTTGTTCCTGCGCTGTTAATCGGTTTAAAAATTTAGTACTCATCAATACCACGTCCGGCACGTAGCTATGCGCATCAAGACTATAGTACTTACAGATTTCGAAATGACGTGAAGTAACGAATGATGGGGCGTTATTCTCAGCTCCGTTCACTACCCCCTGCTGTAAAGCGGTATATAATTCTCCAAAGGACATGGGGGTAGGTGAGCCTCCTAAGGACTCCACCATTGCTACGGACATTTTATCACTCATAACTCTTATTTTCATTCCTTCTAAATCCTTTGGCTGTTCAATAAACCTGCTTTTAGTATAAAAACTGCGGCTACCAGCGTCGTAATAACATAAGCCACGCAGCCAGGAGGATGTACCTTTTTTTAGTAAAAGCTCACCAACTTCACCTTCCAATGCCTTAAAAAGATGATCTTTGTCCTCAAAAAGATACGGTAGTCCCAAGACACGATATTCTGGTACAAAATTCGACATTGCCGCAACACTTACCTTGGTCATGGATATACTGCCAATCTGCAATAACTCCAGTACTTCACGTTCCGAACCTATTTGGCCGTTAGCATAAATTTTTAATGTTAGTTTTCCCTTGGAAATTTCTTCCAAATGGTTTTTAAAAGATACCACACCCTTATGTACCGGATGACTAATCGGAAGGTTATGCGCAAAAGTGAGTGTCTTTTCCGCATCCTCCGGTTTGCAGGATACAAGCGTTACCATACCTACTATTAGTAGTAGGATTATTAATTCTTGGATGATGTACCTATGATTCAAAATCAAAATATTGTTTTGCGTTATTATAGCAAATGTCTTTGACCAACTGACCGAAAAAAGGCAAATCATTTGGTAATTCACCTTTTGTTATGGCATTTCCTAAAAAATTACAAAGGATGCGTCTAAAATATTCATGTCTCGGAAATGATAGGAAGCTTCTGCTATCCGTCAGCATACCTACAAACCGACTCAACAATCCAATATTGGCCAAAGAGGTCAATTGCTTTTCCATTCCATCCTTTTGGTCCAAATACCACCAACCAGATCCCCATTGCATTTTGCCCGGCGTTCCACCTGTATTATAATTACCCATCATAGTGGCGAATACCTCATTATGCGAGGGGTTTAAATTATAGGTAATGGTCTTAGCAAGTTTACGTTCGGAATCCAATATTCCAAATAGTCTAGACATGGGTTCTGCAAAGCAATAATCACTTATGGAATCACAACCTACATCGGCACCGATATCATTCAGCAACCTTATGTTATTATTTCTGATGGCTCCCAAGTGATATTGCTGCGTCCAGTTCTTATCGTGGTATCTTTTTCCAAGATGAAAAAAAAGGAAGCTTCTATACTGGTTAATTTCCGTAAAAGATAGTTTTTCATTCTTAAGACGCTTCTTAAAAATTAGGTCTACCTGGTTTTCCGTAAAGCACTCTATATGAATTGGTGCCCCGATACCAAAATCGGATAAGCGGCATCCATTACTATGAAAAAAATCAATTCTGGCATCAATAGCCTTTAAAAAATCTGCGAAGTCCACAATTGAAAATCCAATACGAGATTCCAAGTTTTCCAGATAATTTTGAAAAGTCTCCTGCTCTATAAGGAAAAGGTTGTCCGAACGGAATGTGGGAAATACTTTGGTATAGCCATGTGCCTTTGCTAATATCTTATGATGTTCTAGACTATCGGAAGGGTCGTCCGTAGTACATACTACTTCTACCTTCATGTCCTTTAGAAGTTGTCTCGGTGTCTTGTCCTCGAGGATTTCATTTGCTTTTTGATATATTATATCCGAAGAGTTTGGCTGTAAAATAGTGTCTATACCAAAATAACGTGACAGTTCCAAATGGGTCCAATGAAACAATGGATTCCCCACGGTATAGGGTACGGTCTCCGCCCATTTTCCAAATTTTTCTTTATCCGGTGCGTTTCCCGTAATATACTTTTCAGGTATGCCATTGGCCCTCATACCCCTCCATTTATAATGATCTCCCTCTAACCATGCTTCACCTAAGTTCTTGAAAGGATTGTTATCTGAAATCCTTTTTGGTGACAAATGGTTGTGGTAGTCAATGATAGGCATGAGAGCAGCGTAATCATAGTATAGCTTCTTTGCTACTGGTGTTTCCAGTAAAAAATCATTGGTTATGAATGTAGTGGATGTTGTAAAATTCATTGTTCCATGTTTCTGGCGATACCCATTTCCAGACCCCGTAATTCTGCCAACCCCCGTAACCTGCCTATGGCGGAATAGCCTGGATTGGTATTTTTGTTCAGGTCATCGAGCATTTGGTGTCCGTGATCGGGACGCATAGGAATCTTTTTATTTGCAACATCATTAGTTTTTCTGCGTTTTTCCTCAAATAGGATTTCTTTTATTATAGAATACATGTCGACATCACCTTCCAGATGATTGGCTTCGTAAAAATTACCATTGTCATCTCTTTTTGTACTCCTTAAATGGATAAAATGGGTGCGGTCCGCAAAACGTTGTATCATCCGCCTCAAATTATTTTCTGGAATAACACCTAATGATCCTGTGCAGAATGTAATTCCGTTGTTGATGCTGGGCACCTCCTGAAACAAGTGGGCGTAATCCGTCTCTGTGCTTACTACACGAGGAAGGCCGAGAATAGGATAAGGAGGATCGTCCGGATGAATGCACATCAACACTTTATTTTCTTCCGCTACCGGAATGATTTCCTTTAGAAACAATACCAAATGATGTTTGAGCTTCTCCGTATCGATGTTCTTGTAGGTGTCTAATACTTCCTGAAATTTCTCCAAGCTATAGCCTTCCTCCGCCCCTGGCAGACCAGCGATTATATTATTTATTAAATCCAATTTCTCGACCTGAGTAAGGGAATCCAAGAAAATCTTCGCTTTTGCTCTCATATTCTTTGAATAGTTCTCTTCAGCTCCCGGTCTCTTTAACAGATAAAGTTCAAAGGCCGCAAAGGCTATGACATCGAATCGTAAAGCTTTTGACCCATCCTCTATTTCATAGGCCAAATCAGTCCGTGTCCAATCCAGAACAGGCATAAAATTGTAACAGATGGTCCTAATACCACAGCTCGCTAAATTCCTTATGCTAGTTTTATATGCTTCGATAAACGTTTCAAAACCTTCCTTTCTGGTCTTTATCTGCTCATGGACAGGCACGCTCTCCACTACACTCCAAGACAATCCAGCTCTTTCAATGGTATCTTTTCTTTCTTGAATTGCTTCAATCGTCCAAACTTCCCCATTGGGCACATGGTGTAAGGCGGTAACGATACCCGTAGCTCCTGCCTGTTTTATATCCTGTAGGGTTACCGTATCTTTGGGACCGTACCATCGCCATGTTTGTTCCATATTTTATTATTAAATAATTATAAGAAATCTCTTAGACCCCACTGAAGGCCTTAAATCCACCATCAATCGGAACTACGACCCCAGTTACGAATGATGCTCCTTCTCCGCAAAGCCATAACGTAGTTCCTATTAAATCGTCTGGTTCTCCAAATCTCGCCATGGGTGTTTGCTCAATAATCTTATTTCCTCTTTCGGTAAGGCTTCCGTCTTCCATAGTCAACAACCCTCTATTCTGATCTGTTAGAAAAAATCCTGGTGCCAACGCATTTACCCTAATCCCTATTTTTGAAAAATGTACCGCCAACCACTGCGTAAAGTTGGAAACAGCCGCTTTTGCTCCACTGTATGCGGGTATTTTCGTTAACGGAGTGAAGGCATTCATAGAAGAGATGTTAAGAATACTACATCCCTTTTTCCCTATCATATCCTTGGCGAACACTTGGGTTGGCAATAGAGTACCCATAAAATTCAAATCAAAAACAAATTTGATTCCATCCGAATCTAAATCGAAAAACGTTCGAAAATCATTTGTTCCATTTAACAAATCCTCTTCCAATAAATGGGTATTGGAGGTAGTACCCAAAGGATGATTTCCTCCAGCTCCATTGATTAATATATCGCATGGTCCCAGTATTTTATTTACCAATTTTTTCGCTTCTTCCAAAGAGTCCTTGTCCAACACATTGGCTGATATCCCTATAGCAATACCTCCATCCTTTTTAATTTCTTCTACCACAGTTTCAGCGGCCTCTTTTCTCAAATCCAATACAGCAATTTTATGGCCTTCACGAGCCAATGCTTTAGCAATAGTTCCGCAGAGGATACCACCAGCTCCGGTCAATACTATAATCTTTCCCATTCGCCTTAAATTTTAATCAAAGTTGTTAAAGCCGATATTTTTTCTTACTACATAAAATACTTATATTTGGCTTTCTGTGTATTAAGTACACAGTTACAAACATAATTATTTATTTTTAAGTTTGCCCTGTTTATTAGAAAAATTTATGGGGAACATTAAAAAGGATTTGGACAATATTCAAGTAGTATCGACATCCTTCGAATGCAGTATGACCGCCGATGTTGCCCTCTTTGGGTTTAACGAAGGGGAGCTCAAAATATTACTCACGAAAAGAAGTGTAGGGCTTAAGAAGAATTTCTGGCTCTTGCCCGGAGGTATAATGGAAGAAGAGGAGACACTTGAACAGTGTGCTACGAAAGTGCTTTTATATCTAACAGGCATTAAAAACGTACCAATGCAGCAGGTAAAAGCATATAGTAAATTGAAAAGACATGATGTAAAGCGCGTGGTTACCGTTTCTTTTTATGCATTGGTTCAACCTAAAAACCATCCAATCGAACAGAAAGTGAACGTGACTGAAACCAAGTGGTTCAATATTAAAGAGCTACCAAAAAAAATTGGCTTTGACCATAAAGAGATAATTACGGACGCCCTAAAACTGCTCCAATACAATTTAAACCATCATATGACCTTTGGCCAATTACTTCCTGAAACATTTACCCTAAACGAGCTTCAAAGTCTGTACGAAGCAGTTCTGAACGAACAATTGGATAGGCGAAATTTCCGAAAAAGAATTTCTCAATTAGAGCTTCTTGAGAATACGGGTATCATAAAAAAAGGTGTGAAAGGAGGTCCATTTCTTTACAGGATATTAAAATGAACAAATCAATAATGCTTAAGCTATAGTATAGCTTGAAAACTTTCAAATAACATACTTTATGATACGAATGTGTATAGTACTGCATTTTATACTTTTACCTTACCTTATATTTGGTCAAGAAAAGAACAGACCTAAGCTAGTCGTGGGCATAGTCGTAGATCAAATGCGCGCTGACTACCTACACCGTTTTTCGGGTAATTTTGGACCTGATGGATTCAATAGACTATTGGAAGATGGTTTTGTCGTCAAAAACATGCACTATAATTACTTGCCAACCGCAACAGGTCCGGGCCATGCATCGATTTTCACCGGTACTACTCCAATAAACCATGGAATAGTCGCGAATGACTGGTATAGTAGACAAGACAAAAAGATAGTCTATTGCACATTGGACGATAAAGAAGTGTTAGTGGATGGTGAAAGTAAAACCCATCAATTTTCCATGTATTCTAGATCTCCAAGAAATTTACTTTCTACCACTATAACGGATGAGTTAAAACTGAGTTCCAATGGTCGTTCAAAAATTATTGGAATATCATTAAAGGATCGAGGAAGCATTCTGCCAGCGGGACACATGGCTGATTTCGCACTTTGGTTCAACACCCATACCGGAAATTTTATTACCAGTTCTTACTACTCAAAATCATTACCAACATGGCTGAAAAATTTCAATAAAAGAAAAATTGCCGATTCAATTTTGAATCTTACGTGGGAGGCAAAATTTAAACTTAGTAAATATCAAAATAGTGGCACAGATAATCAAGCTGGCGAAAAAACTTTTATCGGCAAAGAAGGAAATAGCTTTCCCTATAATTTAAGGAAACTCAGAAAGGACAATGGTAACTTCGGTTTAATACCTCAAATACCTTTTGGGAATACTTTATTGACAAAATTAGCTATAAACGTAATTACTAACGAACATATGGGAATTGGAAAGGAAACCGATTTTCTTACTATTAGTTATTCCAGTACGGATTATGTAGGACACAACTTCGGTATACGATCGAAAGAATTGGAAGATACATATGTTCGATTAGACGCTGAAATTGAGACTTTACTTTCTTTTCTTGATTCCAAGATTGGTGAAAACAATTATCTTCTATTCCTTACTGCTGACCATGGTGCCAGCGACAACCCCAATTTCCTAAAAAAATCCAGATTATCTGGAGAATCCCTAAAGCTAGCAAATATCAAAGAAGAGTTGAACCGTAATCTTTCAAAAAAATTCGGTTATGAGGAGTGGGTTATCTATTTGGACAAAACTCAGGTATACTTAAAGTACGCAGACGGCAATCGACTTTCTATTTGTGAGGAGGCCATCAAAATATTAAAGGACACAGAAGGTATCAAGCAAGTATATCTACCTAGTACGGACCAGAATAGGCACTTCGGTGTGGATAGTTTTTTCAAAAAAAGTTTTAACATTAAAAGATCAGGCGACATTCTATTTCACCTAGAAGAAGGGTGGATGCCTGAGCGCAAATACGGAACTACTCACGGCACTGCTTATAATAGCGACACACATGTGCCGATGATTTGGTATGGCAAGAATATTAGACAAGGAAGAACATATAAAAAATACTCCATAGATCAGATTGCCTCAACACTGTCCTTTTTACTAAATATACCTTTACCAAGTTCGGCAAACAAAGAGCCTATCATAGAGGTTTTAAAAAGAGATTAACATAACAATCTTCACAAAGTTAAGTTTTCTGCATGTAGTTGAAGACTTAGCTATATTGAGGGCTACAAAGCCTTTCAAGAATTCTGAACAATTAGAAACACATTGTTTAAAAATTAAGATCATTGACCAAATAATTTAAATCACAAACTTATAAACACATCAGTTAATAACATTCATCCTAAAGTACTGGATAACAACACTTTTAAAAATAATATGATTCAAAACTCAAAATATTATTGTAAATTTAACGTTAAGTTATTGTAAATAAAAAAATATACGGCTATGGCGAGGATAATTATTAAAAGGAAAATACAACTATATTATTTCTTAATAATTATCTATATTGACCGGATTAAAGTTTGGTCAAAAAAATGTAATAAGGCGTTTGTTGGAATGTACTTCGTTTAAATTGCAGAATAAAACACCCCAATAGCTTAGCATACCAATATAACCAACCCTACACTTCAATATTTCCCTATTAATGATTGATAAATATGACAACTAAAATCGAACAAATAAAGAACAAATAACTATTTTTAAATATATAAAAAATTGATTATTAATATTTTAAGAATAATTGCATGATATACAGAACGTATATCACACCATGCAGGAATAGATTAACCAGTCCTAAGTTCACAAGAAATTTGAAAAACACATGAATTTGCAAGTTTTGAGCAATCCTTATGTCACTTTTAATATCGGATATGGAGTAGAATGTCTCTTGCACACAAAAAAGGACTTTTTTTGAAATCTGTATTCTTCTGGTCAGAAGATTCTTAATAGATTTATCCCAGAGGAAACAAAAATGGCCCGTTCCTTTGAACGGGCCATTTTAACAACAACCTAAAAAACCAAAATTGTTCTTTGTTTATTTATTACTATAAAAATAAAGCGAAGAAGCTTTAGACAAACTATTATTCATTGATGGTGCTATATTTCCTCCGGAGTTAGCATTAGCAAAACCTAAAACTTTTCCTCCTCCGTTTGCTGCCTCAGCTATAAAGACCGTATTGGAGTCTGCATCGTATTCGGCCGCAACAGGATTACCTAATGAAGTGGCGTCCCCAGAAATTCTGGTTTGATTACCTGCTACAACAAGAATACCGCCATCGGATACACCAGAAAACTTGGAATCGAAATTGGTAATGATATGAAACGCACCATCTGCGTCGTCCATTGCACTACCTACATCGGTGAGTATCATCGTTCCCTTGTCATAGGCCAAACCATGAGTTCTCACAATACCCTCGATAGCAATCGTCTTTGTTGCACTCACCGCAGCATTCGTTGTATTTGAAGCAGTGAAATTTGCGAAGACCGCCAATTGATTGGTTTTATCGACAACGGCATACAGATCATTACCAACAAATTCTATTCCCCAAAGTGCAAAATCCACTATAACCGTATTCCTTAAAGTAAGGTTGCCATTACTCCTTGAAAAAATAAATAGTCTTCCATCTGCCGTAGCGTCATCTCCGTCAACGTCTGCGTTATCGGAAACAACCACGAAATTATCATTTACCGCAATGTCTCGTGGACTTTCCAACGAAGATTCACTGGAAACCGAAGCAGAAATGGAAATATTTAATGAACTTCCGTTCAATATTGCCGAAACTCCACTGTAGGCGTTCAGTTGATTAGACGACCTAGACGCTTGTATAATTTCATCAGAATCAGCATCATAATAAACACCTTCAGCCATTGTTGAAGCCGTGGCAAGGGTTCTTACCTCACTCGACACCATATCATAGACGGTAATATTACCGTCTGTATTGTTTGAAGCAAAAAGCTGAACGCTCTCCAAACTCATTTCACCATCATCTCCATCATCATTACTACATGAGTTCAATACAATAGTTCCAAGCGCAATCAAAATTCCACATTTAAAAAATCTATTCTTCATAAGAAAATAATTTAAAATTGTTTTTCGGTTCTATAAACGAGGAAACCTCCTTGGGGGTTTTGAATTAAATGTTAAAAAAAGACGCCGTTCATCGATTTCCTAACTCATTTTAAAAATAAAATTGATGAGGTATACGTGTCATCTTTACTAAAAAAAGACGACTTTACCTTTACTACTTAGGACAAGCCTTCGGGTCACAAGTAGGAAATGAACATTTAATTTCGAAGCAAGCCTCGGGGTGTTATACCTTTAGGAAGTGCCAATAAACCATTAGTCATGCGGTCATTACATCAATTTTCTTTTTCTCTTCTCTTTAAGCATTAGCGGACTTCAGATGACTTCTGACCGGACGGGGCAACTTTTTGGAGAAGTATCGGAAAACGTTTTTGAGAATGGAAATTCCTATACTATCCTACATAAAGAAGTACGCGTATTCTTTATTTTGATGAGTGCGCAAACAGAATGCGGATTATATCACCTATCGTTAAACATGAGGAAATTGGTGAAAAGGAAATCTTAAATACCTTAGTAGCAAACTTTCACGCAGCATTGGATGTAATACGCCTTAAGTGATGAAATCATCTGGTCCGTTTTTACCCATCCCTTAAAAGAACTATCAGACCATCAAGTTTTAGATGCGCTGGACCAAGTGTATTTGGCATCAGCGACATTTGGCAACAGCTATACAAGTACCTCAATAGTGTTTCCTGGAAACACTAAGAAGGATGAAAAACATACCAAGAAGTTGATTGAACGATCTAAAAACTGAACTCGGGCACCTTTCCTTTAACATTCTCAAAAAAGGACTCGTACACTTTAAAATCCGCTGTCATGTCTGCTGTTGGAAAATATGGTTCCGATATTTTAATTTGTTTGTTGCCGTAGTCGAACGCAACGAGTACAATAGGAACGTTTGCGGCTTTGGCAATATAGTAGAAGCCTGTTTTCCACTTCGTGACCTTTTTACGGGTACCTTCTGGCGATAATGCCAATCGGAAAACGTTTCTTTCCTCAAAAATTTGAGCTGTTGCACTTACGGTATCATTAGATTTACTTCTATCGATGGGTGCCCCACCTGTCCATTTGAAAAACCATCCCAATGGAGAATCAAAAAGACTCTTTTTGCCGATATAATTTATTTCCTCGTTCCAAACTTTGCGTACCAAAAGTCCTAAAAAAAAGTCCCACCAGCTTGTGTGTGGTACTACGGGGATTACAAATTTATTGAGGTGAGAAGGGAACGCTCCTACAAGTGACCACTTCAAAACTTTAAAATAGATAAACTTTGCTATTTGCTGCATCGATAATTATTGATTGCTAATTTTGTTCTCGACTGCCTACAAACAGACCGCTATCAAGAGAATCAAATCTTCTGGTAGATTGATTTCAGTTTTTCGGGAGTTATTAAGTTTCTCCAATTATCTCCCAATGCATTTTCCCAAAGCGGTTCCATGCTTAGAGCTACAGTTACCATTTTATCGAAATCCGTTTCGGATAAATTTCTACAGATTCCGTTGGGAAGCTCAATCTGGTGTCGCTGCATCATTTTATTGAACGTAGCGACCCCTTCCGGATAGAACTCTTCTAAATATTGAAAAACCAAACAGTTTCCAATGCCATGCTTTACGCCTAAGAGATATCCAAGACCATAGCTCATAGCGTGAGCAATACCCACTTGAGAGTATGCGATGCTCATGCCCCCATGCCAAGAAGCCATCATTAACTTATCCTGAGATTCTGTCTTTGACAAGTCTGTCAAGAAAACCTCTTTGCACAAATCCATTGCCTTTTCTCCATAACTCTGACTAAAGGCGTTCAGATATGTACCATTCAAGGACTCCACGCAATGAATATAGCAATCCATACCGGTGTAGAACCATTGGTCGTGCGTTACCCCTTTCGTAAGCTCTGGGTCTAGAATGACTTGATGAAACGTTGTTTCGTCAGAATTTATGCCCAGTTTCTTTTCCGGACTTAATAAGACCGTAGTTCTGGAAACCTCTGCACCCGTTCCGCTAATTGTTGGAATACCAACATGATAAATAGACTTTTTGTGTACCAAATCCCAGCCTTGGTATTCCGAAGCGCTTCCTTTATTGGTCAAAAGAATAGCAACCGCTTTGGCCAAATCTAACAAAGTACCGCCTCCTATACCAACAATACCTGAAGGTAATTCTTGGTACTCTTCTCGGATCATGGCGACCAATGCGTCTACCTGAGTCGTCTTAGGTTCCTCCTCGGCCGATATAAAAACAATTTGATCACAGAAAATTTTTGGTATCCGTGGAATCAACGCTGTTCCTTCAAACACATCGTCTACCAAAAATATGATAGGCGACTCGGAATGTTTTCGTTTTGGCAATAGGATATCCCCTAACTGATCAAAACTTCCGTTACCAAAAACAACTCTTGGAACCATAGGAAAGTTCCTATATTTTTCTGAAGCTCTAGTAGGTATCTTCTTCAATTTTATTTTCTTTTTAATCTCCATTTAAATTCTACAGATATTCCAATACATCGACCAATTTTTGGACGGTCAAATATCCTTTTTTTTCTTTTGGCTCCTCTATTTCTTCATGCTTCCAAGTGGTATGAAACGGAACATGTACGGCCTTGGCGCCAATATTGACCAAGGGTAATACGTCTGATTTCAAAGAATTCCCGATCATTAAAAATTCGTTTGTAGAAATTTCTAAGTGATCTAATAAATCCTTGTAATTTCTTTCTTTTTTATCACTTAATACTTCTACATGATGAAAATATGTCGATAGGTTAGATTTACTCAATTTCCTTTCTTGGTCTAATAAATCACCTTTTGTTAAAACTATTAACCTATATCTCCCTTGTAAACTTTCTAAAACCTCCTCTACGCCGTCTAAAAGCTCTACCGGATGGGCAATCATCTCTTTTCCTAGATTCAACAATTCCAAAAGCGTTGCTTGAGAAATATTATTATCCGAAAGTTCTAAAGCGGATTCTATCATGGAAAGCATAAAACCTTTGATACCGTATCCATACAGTTCCAGATTTTTCATTTCCATTTTAAATAGCTCTTGGTCTATTTTATTCCTCGTTTCATAACCTTCCAGTAATTCTGCAAACCGCTCTTCTGCATGCCTAAAATAGGTTTCGTTTACCCAGAGCGTATCGTCGGCATCGAACCCGATGACTTTAACCTCCATGAAATCTATCTCCATGCAGCCTGTGCTTTTTCCAAATCTTCTGGAGTATCAATCTCTATCCCCGAGACCGATGTTTCTACCATCTTAATCTTTTTACCGTATTCGAGATAACGGATTGCTTCAATTTTCTCCGTTGCCTCCAAGGACAACATCGGTAATCTTTGAAAATCCATCAAGGCGCGTTTTCGAAACGCATATATTCCCCTATGCTTGTAATATACCGTATGGTCATCTTTTACTCTTGGGAACGGTATAGGCGACCTGGAAAAATATAATGCAAAATTCCTGTTGTCCACAATTACCTTTACCGTGTTCGGATTGTTTATCTCATCGTCTTCCGTTATTTTAACCATCAAAGAGGCCAAATCTATCTCATTCGCTACGTCTCCCCTAAAAACTTCGATAACCCCAGCTAAACTTTCTTTATCAGTGAAGGGTTCATCTCCCTGCACATTAACAATGATGTCCACATCCATATCCGTGACCGCCTCTGCGATACGATCACTACCACAATCGTGTTCCTTTTTGCTCATAATGGCCAGACCGCCCTCTTTTATGATGGTTTCATAGATGACGGTGCTGTCCGTAACCACGTAAACCTCGTCAAAAAGCCCAGTTTTGACCGCCGCTTCATAAGTGCGCACAATTACAGGCTTCCCCGAGAGGTCTTGCATTAACTTAGCAGGAAACCTGGATGCCGCATACCTCGCCGGTATCATTGCTATAATCTTCACTACTCTATGTTTTTTGCTTTGGTCTTAAACTTCTATAAATTCTAAAAATAATCGTCAATATAATGATTACCAATACGGCGGCAAGAATAGGTGCAAAAATCGAGGCCACAGTAACCATGGCCGCTGTACCGGTCTCTACCGTTGCGACCACCGGATTAGCTAAACCACCCGTTGTTGCCGTTGATGCCAATCTCCCAGTAGCACCGGCACCCTTAATCGCCGTTGCCGTGCCACCTCCTGCTATGATTGCCAAGGACCACGTAACCACAGGGTCTAAATTTGCCACCGTAGATACCATTACCGCCGTGCCGGCAATTGCCGCCAACGGTACTGCTATGCTATCCAACAAATTATCCAACCAAGGAATGAAATAAGCGAAGATTTCCACACCCGTAGCTATTCCTAATGTCAGTACCGCGGCTAAACTTCCGATCCACTCCCAATTATCGTTCAAATCCCAAACACCGAAATAAGATGCTAAACTAAGTGCGAATAATGGCAAAAAGACCCTAAAACCAACCGAAGCGGCAAGGCCAACTCCTAGAAAGATGCTTAATATAGTTTCGGTCGTCATGCTCTAATTATACTTTTAATAGGGTAATCTTTTTGATATATTCACTTTCAAAAAACTACAACTCTTTATAAATGACTAAAATAACCTTTTCCTATTCAACAAAAAAATCATCCTTAAAGCCAATTAAATATAATTTTCTTTTGGCCCGGGTAACAGCGGTGTAAAGCCATCGCAAGTATTCTTTGTCTATACCATTGGGCAGATAAGGTTGCTCTACAAAGACGGTGTCCCATTGTCCGCCCTGTGATTTATGACAGGTAATGGCATATGAGAATTTCACCTGTAAACCATTAAAGTATTTATTGTTTTTAACCCCAAGGAATTTCTTGTATTTGGATTTTTCATGTGCGAAATCTTTCATAACTTCTTGATAGAGCCTATTACCCTCTTCGTAGGACAATGACGGTGATTCCGCTTTTATCGTATCTAACAACAAGACCGTTTCAAAGGGTTTCATATTTGGATAATCTACCATTTGCACCTTTACCTCAGCAAATTTAAATCCGTAAAGGTCCTTAAAAGCGAAGATTTCTAAAATTTCAATAATATCTCCGTTTGCGATAAAACCTGCTTCCGAGTTCGGTTTTAGCCAAAAATAGTTGTTCTTAACGACCATCATAAAATCACCCGCAGCAAGCTCATTCTCCAAAAACAATATACGTTCCCTAATATTTAGATTGTATAAATTGGCCCGCTTGTTGGATCTAACGATTATCGCTGTTTCTTCTTTTCCGTTTCTAGAATAGGATTCGTCTATAGCTTCCTGGATTTCATGACCGTCTATAAGTCTTATAATGTCTTTATAAGGGTTTACATCAAACTGGAAACTTTCATAGTAGTCGCCCTGCAATTGCTCTCTTAAGAGTGTTGCATTGGCCAATATGCCAGAATCTTTGGCTTGCCTAACGACTTCATCCAATTCTAAACGAACGACCTCTTTATTATAATTCAAGGAAAGTTTATCCCCGTCCAAAGCTGGGCTCAACTGCAAATGCACGGGAGGTAACTGGGCCGTATCCCCTATTAACAACAGTTTACAGTTATGTCCGGAGTATACAAACATCATTAAGTCGTCCAAAAGTGAACCGTTCTCAAAGAGTTTAGAATCTGCCGAAGTATCCGGTATCATGGAAGCTTCGTCCACAATGAACAATGTATCGCGATGTTTGTTGGGCGCTAAAACAAATTGAACTCCCCCTCCGCTTTGTTTCCTAGGAAAATATATTTTCCTATGGATTGTGAAAGCTTGCGTTTTTGAGTAATTGGACATCACCTTGGCCGCCCTCCCCGTCGGAGCCATAAGAACAGATTTCATGCGCGTCTTCCAAAGGCTGTTCACTATTGTTCCAACCAGCGTTGTCTTACCTGTACCCGCAAATCCTTTCAGCAAAAAAACCTCTTCCTTGACCTTTGATAAGATGAAACTGGCCAACTTTTGCAGCACCAGCTCTTGCTTTAATGTAGGTATATGGGGAAATTTAGACTTTAGTTCAGAATAAAAAGTAGCGTCTGTTAATGGTTTCATCGGTGCCCAAAGATAAAGAGGATTTTTAGCGCAAAACCTTTTCTCATTAAAAAAAAATTGTAGATTTGTGAACACCACTAAATTAAATTAACACTTAAGAAATGAAGACCATTATTCAAATTGTACTTTGGATTGCTTGTATAGGATTAGGTTACCTTATTTATAATTCGGTTACCGGACCTATTGAATTTAAGAAAGTAAAACAAGAACGCTTTGGCAAGGTAATCGCCAAGCTGAAGGATATTAAAAACTCACAAGAGGCCTATAAAACTGTTAATGGGAGGTATGCAAAAGATTTCAATAGCCTTATCAAATTCATAGATACAGGCAAATATGTGATTACCCAACAAAGAGATTCCTCTTTTATGCAGTTTGATGAAACCTATCAAATTGATTTACTTAAAGAAGTAAAGATTATTGATACCCTAGCTTTTGTTTCTGTTAAAGATTCTCTTTATAAAAAGGATACACGCTATAAAAACCTTATGGAGGTACCCGGAGTACCAGGTGAAAAAATCATCATGAAGGCCGATATTATTGAGAAAAGCGGCTACAGAGCTCCTGTTTTTGAAGCAAAAGTGCCTAAAAGTATTTTATTAAAAGACCAACCCAAAGACCTTGTTGCCCGTGAAAATGCTCAAATGAGCGTTGAGGAGGTTAACGGAAGCGAAATTGTAGTTGGGTCATTACAAGAAGTAAGTACCAGTGGTAACTGGCCATCGGTTTATGACAAAAAAGAAGATCAATAACGGTTTAGATATAGCCGATAAAAATTTTGAGAAATTGTCCATTCAGGTTAGCTTGAATGGACTTTCTTTTTGTGTGGCAGATGCAGTTTCACAAAGAATCCTTTATTCCGATAAAAAGGTATTTTCCGAGGAGCTAAACCCTATTACGGTTTTAAAGGAACTCAAAGAATTAGTTCAAAAACAAGACTTAGCCAATAAAGCATTCGACGAAGTCGTTGTTATTCATAGAAATACACTTTTTGCCTTGGTACCTAAACCCTTGTTCCAGGTAAACGAACTCTCTAACTATCTTAAGTTCAATACTAAGGTTTTACCTACCGATACGTTGGAATACGACGAAATAAAAAATCAGGATATGGTTAATGTTTATGTGCCGTACACGAACATTAATAATTATATCTATGACCTTTTCGGAGAATTTTCTTTCTTTCATAATGGCTCTATACTGGTGCAGTCCCTTCTTAATAGTTATTCTAAAAACAAAGAGGATGTTTGTTACGTAAATGTTGGCAAGGGGCAGATGGACATTATGGTCTCCTCTGGTAAAAATTTAAAATTGTACAACAGCTTTCTTTATGAAACAAAAGAAGATTTTGCCTATTACCTCTTGTTTGTTTTAGAACAACTGGAATTGGATACGGAAACCGTTCCCGTAAAACTCTTTGGTTCTATATCTGAGGATGACGAACTTTTTCAACTCTGCTATACCTATGTTCAAAACATTGCCATTTTCGCTCCTAATGCAACTCATCATTTAGAATTGGGTGAACCTGGTGATGAATCTATTGATTTTACCATACTAAACTCCCTTTAAATGCGAATTATATCAGGAAAACATAAGGGACGAAATCTTATGGCGCCCAAAAAATTACCGGTACGGCCTACTAAAGATATGGCCAAGGAGGCATTGTTCAATATTTTGAATAATCGCTACTACTTTCCAGATTTAAATGTCTTGGACCTTTTTTCAGGTACGGGCAATATCAGTTATGAATTTGCATCTAGGGGAGTTGACCATATACTTGCCGTGGATGTGGATATGGGCTGTACTAATTATATTGATAAAATATCGACTCAGTTAGAATTAGATATCAGAACACTTAAAGCTGATGTTTTCTCTTTCTTAGGCAAGAATTCGGAAAAGTTTGATATCATCTTCGCCGATCCTTTTTATAGCATGGAATTGACAGATTTTGCAAAAATCCCCGAACTGGTCTTTACCAAGGAAATGCTTTTAGAAGATGGGGTTTTAATTATAGAACATTCCAAACACACCAGTTTGGAACACTTACCTCATTTTGAAAGTTCTAGAAAATATGGAGGTAGTGTATTTAGTTTTTTCAAATCTTGAAAAATAATTTCTAAAATTGAATTTATCTAAAAAATGAAACTTGACTATATTCAAATAGAATATTACAAAAGTGTAGAAAATCAAATTTTAGAAATTACTCCAATCAAAAATAGTAATGTATTTTGTCTATTTGGAGTCAATGAATCATTTAGCATTCAACTTTTGAAATTTCATAAAGTTTCTAACTAAGTACCGTTTTAGGGTTTTGTTATAATCTCAAAAAAAATCCACGCAATTGCGTGGATTTTTTAAGCTAACTCAATAATTTCAATTATTCCCCCTGCCCCAGTGAGAATCCTCTTTTTCCGTCAAACTCATAAAGATTTTCCGTTTTAATCACATCGAAACCTTTGGTATGCAATTTTGACAATAAAGCTACTATTTGTTCAAAATTTATTGGTGTGTAGACTGGAGCTTCTCCCGTATTTATTTCTGCGCTTTTAGCGACGAACCTACATCTCCAATGGTCCGTACAATACGTCTCTTTCATACCTCCAGGAAAAACCTTTACGCCCCTGTTGGTAATCATCTTTAATTTTAATTTAAATGCATTTATCTTGGATAATGCCTGCCCTATTTCCTCTGGATCATTTCCTTTCCAATCAATAAAAACATCTACACCAAGCAACACTTTATTTTCAGACTTTCTTGTGTACTCAGGTATTTCTATCTTTCCTTTTCCTTTAGACATATTACTGCCAACGAAATGCTTTGGCTTCTCACCGAGTCTAGAAATGATTTCATCTGCAAATTCAGACGTAGATACTTTTTTGGTACTATTCTCTTCTCCATAGATATCTGCCGTGTGAAAACCTGCTTCGATTGTTGCCAACCAGGCATTTTTTATTTTATCGGCAATGGCTGTTTGACCTACGTGGGCAAGCATGGATATTGCAGCGTTGATCAAACCGGAAGGATTAGCTATATTCTGCCCGGCAATATCAGGAGCCGAACCATGTATGGCTTCAAACATCGCCACATTCGTGCCAATATTTGCCGAACCCGCCATGCCTACAGAACCGGCAATTTCAGCAACTATGTCGGAAACAATATCTCCGTATAAATTTGAAGTTACAACAACATCATAGTTTTCAGGGTTTGCGGCCAATCGGGCTGCACCTATATCTATTATCTGTGTTTCGTTCTGTATCTCTGGATATTCCGTAGCGATTTCATCAAAAACCTGATGGAACAAACCATCCGTGAGTTTCATGATATTGTCCTTTACCATACAGGTTACTTTCTTTCGTCCGTAAACCCTAGCGTATTCAAAAGCATATCTCACAATTTTTTCGCAACCAGGCCTTGTAATCAACTTTAAACATTGCACTACATCCTGTGTTTGTTGGTGTTCGATACCGGCGTATAAATCCTCTTCGTTTTCCCTGATCACCACAACATCCATTTGTGGAAAATTCGTTTCTACGTAAGGGTACAAGGCGCTTACTGGCCTTACATTTGCAAATAATCCAAGAGATTTGCGCAAGGTTACGTTCAAACTTTTGTAGCCCTTACCTTGTGGTGTTGTTATGGGAGCCTTTAATATAATTTTGTTCTTGTTTATAATCTCCCAAGTTTCCTTTGCAATACCAGCTGAGTTTCCGGATAAATATACCTGTTCTCCCAACTGTATGTACTCCGGTTCAATTTTTGCACCTGCGGCTTCAAGAATTTTCAAGGTGGCATCCATAATTTCAGGACCTATACCATCTCCTTTAGCTACTGCAACTTTTACCGCAGTTTCATTTAAGTTTTCATTTGATTTTTGATGCAATACACTTGATTTCATATAAACGCTGTTTTAGTTATCGAGTGTAAAGTTCAACTAATTAATTCATATATTTTTATTTATGTTTTTGATGATATGCATTAAAATATTTTATAATTTACGTAATACTTCTGCTTCGGTTAATATAATCGCCCACCAGATTGACGATCGTAATAAGTCCATCTCAAGGCGAAATAATAGCTTTACTTTAAACTAATCGTTCACTTATTGGAATAAAGGGCTTCAATACATATAATGTGAGGGCTACAATAGCTACTATTGGGATTCTATGAATTACTCAGAGTTCAATAAAACTACGCAAATCACAGATTTGCCAAAGAAATACTACATATTTTGGATAGACCCTTCGACTTGGCTCAGGGTTCAATAAAACTACGCAAATCACAGATTTGCTGTTTTATTGAAAAAGCAGGCCATAAGCCGGATTCTGTATCTAGAACTGCGTTCTAAATTACCTATCATTTATCTAGGCCCTTAGTTACCCAAAGGATCTAACCGCCTACCCTTCGACTTGGGCGTGCCGCCCTCAAACGTCGGTTTACATGACGTTTCACCGTATAGAGTTTACCTGGTTTCACTACAGCCGAACTGTACTTGCTTTCTGTTGCACTTGTCCTCACCTCTCGGCGGACGGGCGTTACCCGCTATACTGCACTATGGTGTCCGGACTTTCCTCGTTTTAATAAATTAAACCGCGATAGGTTGGCCTGCTACGAACAAATGTACTGCAATTGTTGATAACTAAGGATGATCTCTGTTTTAAATACCACCTAGAATTAAGCTCAATTTTTATATTTGTATAGGCACGAAAAACTCTAATTTGGAACCATTTATAGTATCGGCACGGAAGTATAGACCCCAAACATTTAAGGATGTTGTTGGTCAGCAGGCCATTACCAATACTCTCCAAAATGCAATAGATAACAATCACTTGGCACAGGCCCTGCTTTTCTGCGGCCCCAGAGGTGTCGGTAAAACAACTTGTGCTAGAATCCTAGCAAAGCAAATAAACGCCGACGGAACCGAAAGTCCGGACGAAGATTTTGCCTTTAATATTTTTGAACTGGATGCGGCTTCCAACAATTCCGTAGACGATATCAGAAGTTTGATAGATCAAGTGCGCATACCGCCACAAGTTGGTAAATACAAAGTGTATATTATTGACGAGGTGCACATGCTGTCCCCTTCTGCTTTCAATGCTTTTTTAAAGACCTTGGAGGAGCCCCCAAAACATGCCATTTTTATCCTTGCCACTACGGAAAAACACAAAATTATTCCGACGATCTTATCGCGTTGTCAAATTTTCGATTTTAAAAGGATAACCGTAAAAGATGCCGCAGAATATTTGAAATATATTGCGGAGAGCCAAGATATCAATGCTGAAGAAGATGCGCTACATATCATTGCTCAAAAAGCGGATGGCGCCATGCGTGATGCCCTTTCTATTTTTGACCGTGTGGTAAGTTTTTCCGGGAAGGAACTCACTAGAAAAGCGGTGACCGAGAATTTAAACGTCTTGGATTATGACACCTATTTCGAGGCTACCGACCTGATATTAGAACATAATATTCCGCACTTATTGGTATTGTTCAACAAAACCTTAGGTCTTGGATTCGACGGGCATCATTTTATAGCTGGTCTGGCTTCACATTTTAGGGATTTGATGGTATGCCAGCATCAAGACACCATAGCACTCTTAGAAGTGGGTGAAATGGCTCAAAAAAATTATCGAGAACAATCCCAACGTACGTCGAGTAGTTTTCTATTGAAAGCATTGGATATTGCCAATGATTGTGACCTGAAATACAAAACCAGTAAAAATCAACGGCTTTTGGTAGAGCTTTCGTTGATGAAATTGGCCTCTATCGACTTTGATGGAGAAAAAAAAAATCCTGAATCAGTAGCATTACAGGACAAAACAATAGACTTTATTGCCCCTGCCTCCTTTTACGAGAATACTACCCCAAAACCAAAGGAGAACTCGCTTTCCGAACCTAGTAACGAAACAAATACTTTACCTGAACAGCGAGCCGAAACATTTCAAAAACTAGTTGAGCAACATGCACCTGATGTTAAGGAAAATGAAGAAAACAGTACGCAGTATGCAGTGCCCGAAAACAATGTACTGAATACCGAAAATAGCATTGAACAAACAATCACGGCAGAAGAACTGGTTGCTAAAAAAAATGACCACACTATTATGCAGTATGCAGTGTCCGCGAGCAGGGAACAGACTTCTGCAAATGTTACTGAAATACCAAATACTGTAGAAGAAACGGTGGCTAAAACAACTAGCGACACCAGTACGCAGTATGCAGTTCCCGAAAACAAGGTATTGAATACTGAAATTGCTACTGAAATACTAAACAGAGCTCAAGAACCGGTTGCAAAAAAAATTAATATTACCGTACCCGAAAAACGGGTTTCTGGCCTATCCATCTCTAGTTTAAAGGCTAAAAAAGAACACGAACTCAACAGAATTGAAGTTGTTCTAGACGAGGATGCGCTACCTAAGGACGACTTTACCGAAGAAGACCTAAGAAAACACTGGGCAGATTTTGTTCACGAAATTGATGCTAAGGGTCAAAAAATACTTGCATCGAACTTAAATACGGATATTCCGAAACTAAAGGAAAATTTCACCATTAGTATTGAGCTTCCTAATGGCACCATGAAAAAGGAAATTGAACGTGGCAACTACGACCTTATGGAATACTTAAGGGCCAAGCTTAACAACCACTTCATTCAACTTGAAATTTCCGTAAACGAGGCCACTGCTAAGAAATTCGCTTTTACCCCAGAGGAGAAGTATGAAAAGTTAAGAGAAAAGAACCCGGCTATAGACCTGTTACGAAAAGAGTTCGACCTAGATTTTTGACATTCTCTTTAAGCCAAAGACGTACAGAAAAAATACGATAGCGATTATTAAGAGTCCAAAGGCCTCTCTCCCCAGCTCGACCGTCCTAATATCTCCATCATTTAAATTGAAACCTTGAAAATCCGGTGGGTATAAATAAACAAAGCCCGCGAAACATAATACCCCTGAAACTAAAGGCACTACTTTTTTTAATCTGTTCAATACAAAAAGCAGTGAAATTACCGCGGCGATGGTATAAATTACAATCCACACCAATGAATCTGGATCATTGTACTGCACCACCGCACCTAAAGCGAATAAAACAGTAAACAAACAACCGATAACCTTAAATAATATATTCATATCAACTTATTTTATTACGTGATCTTCAATGATTTTGCTTACATCTACGGCTTTAATCGTGGCCTCTTCATGCGGTAAGCTATAATTGGTAATAAGCATAGGGTAATCTTCTTTATCTTCAGGAATGCGCCCATGGGATCCTTTAATCAATGTAGCATCTACAGGTATAATATTCATTACCGTTCTAAAGCCCAGCTTCTTTTTAAAAAGCTTCCAAAGTACTTTAACAGTTACAAATTTATCCTTGGGATTGGTCAACATTTCAACAGGATCGTATCCCGGTTTTTTATGGATGTCTACCATTCTTGCATAATCTGGAGCCTTGGCATCATCCATCCAAAAATAATAGGTAAACCACGAATCCTTATCGGCTACTACGACTAGGTCACCACAGCGTTCATGTTGCAAATGTTCTTTTTGGATTTCTGTTCCGGACAGCACCTGCGCTACGCCATCTATCTTTTGCAACAAGTTCTTAACGACCATAATGCTAGATTTGTCCTTCACGTACACATGGGCCATCTGATGATCTGCAACGGCAAATGCATTACTTGCCCCGGCATCTAACAGCTCTAGACCGCGCTCCGTTCTTATGCTCAGGTAGCCATTTTTCCTTAGGACCCGATTAAGGTGTACGGGATTATTTACATTAGTAATACCATACTCCGATAGTAGAGCAATGTTTGCACCCTGGTTTTCGTAATAACTTACCAACTGCGCTACTACCCCGTCTATCTCCTGTAAATCTTTAGCGATGCTATCAAAATCAAGTCCATACCGCTGTAAATTGTAATCTAGGTGTGGTAAATAGATAAATGTTAAGGTAGGGTCATGAAGTTTATCCGTTTCCATTGCCGCATCCGCTATCCATTGCGAAGAATTAATCGTGGTCCTAGGCCCCCAAAATTCAAATAAGGGAAAAATACCCAAAGTGGCCTGAACCTTATCTCTCAAATCTGCTGGTTGCGAATATATATCGGGTATTTTACGCCCGTCCGCCAAATAATTAGGCCTAGGTGTTATGCTATAGTCTGCGGTGGAATACATATTGTACCACCAAAAATGGTTAGCACAGGTAAAGTCCGGGTTTTTTGCTTTTAAAACATCCCATACTTTTGGTTGTTGTACCAATTTGTTGGACTGCCGCCAAAACTTAACCTCACATTCTTCCTTAAAATACCAACCATTGCCCACGACACCATGTTCCGATGGCCATTTACCGGTAAGGTATGTAGATTGCACTGAACAGGTGACCGCTGGCAATACAGGTTTTATGTAGTTGAATGTTCCCTTTTCTAAAAACGATTTTATAAAAGGGGTATGTTCACCTATTAAGCGTTTTGTTAAACCTACCACATTGATGACTACCGTTTTTTTCATACTATAAGCGGTCTTTTAACCAGTTGATCTCACGAACAATAGAGCTGGCCAGATCTTCCTTTAATTCAACAGGTAAGACATCCCAAGTATAAGTCTCTATCTCAAGATGCTCCGTCAGCGGATTCTCTTTTAAGAAAGTTATTACTTTTAAAATATGGTCTTGTGTAGAAAACAACGCACCAAATTGTTCTAGAAAAATAGGCACATGAAAATGGGCTCGTAGTTCCTTAAAACTATGCTTATTCTCTAAAACTACCGGAAGATCGTTATATGTTTTTACCCCATTATCCATTTTTTCCGTTACCTGATGTAAATAGGTGGGTTCGTTAAATTGTGAAAGTAGTTTCCAAATCTTTGCATCATCCTCGCCATTAAACAAGACTTTCAGGGCAGCACTGACTTGAATCTTACCTACATTAATATGGGCCGATTTAAACTTCTTAAAAGTATCCTTAGGCTCCTCATAAGCCAAGGAAAAATGGCAAATATCATAACAAACGGTTATGTATCTTTTTATAATGTTCTCAATTTCGGAAGCTTCAAGACCTAGCTCCTCCTTGAATGTCGTAAGTCCTATGGGAACTAAATATTCCTCATAAAAAGAGAGCACCTCATCACTATTCTCCAAGAGACCGTCCGGTTCTGGCTCTACATCTAAATGCATATATGTTCCGCTAACGTGCTCTATATTAAAAAGATGTTTCGCGACCTTAATCATGTTCCTTGCACCAATCTCAAAAGTCTTCTTTTTATCCGCATTGGTCTTATGCCAATATTTATAACTAATGGGAGAAGTGGATATCCCCCCCGAAAGTCCTTGGGGCAATAAGGCTTCTAGTTGATTGAAAAGCCTAATGGTATAGTCAACACGCTCCTGTGTAGTCCAATCGGGCGCATGTACATTTTCTTTCACCCGTTCATCATGAAAGTTTCCGTAGGGAAAACCGTTCATGGTAAATACATAGACATCGTTTTGATTTAACCATTGCTTAAAACCTACCATATTATTGCCCTGTCCTAATTCTTCGCTGGCTTTATTGGACAAACGTAACCCTAAGCCAAAGGAATGCTCAGGTGATACCTCTTGCTTAATTTTAGGAACGTAATCTTTTAAACTCTCGAAAGTACTTTCCCAATCCTGTCCTGGATGTATATTCGTGCAATACGAAAGATGAAAAGTATCTTCTATAAACATGTCTGATTATTTTAAAATTGATTGGTCCCGGAGGTCTTCTATCGCTTTTCGCATTAGGGCTACATCTATTTCGTGTACATCGTGCTTTTTACCAATTTCGGATAGTAATGTAATGGTTAGCTTACCTCCTAAATGTTCCCTGAATTCTTCGATACCACCTAATAGTTGACTTATTTCTTCTTCTGTTCCTATCGGAAGTTGTAAATTAAAACCTATGGTACTAAGCACCTCCAAAATTACCTGCAATTCCTTTTCTGTAATTAGTCCAACTAAATGAGCATAGGTAACATCCAAGGCTATACCCATGGCAACGGCCTCTCCATGACGCAATTCATAATTGGTCATATGTTCTAGTTTATGCGCCGCCCAGTGACCAAAATCCAGCGGTCTTGAAGAGCCAGACTCAAAGGGGTCACCCCCTTGAGAAATATGCTGCATATGCATTTGGGCACATGTATAAATAACATGATGCATAACGTCCATTTCCCGCATTTTAAGTGCAGTGGCATTTTTAACGATATAGTTAAAAAAATCTTTGTCCTTTATAAGCGCAACCTTAATGGCTTCGGCAATACCGGAAATCCAATCGCGTTGTGCTAATGTCTTTAGAAAGTCGCTATCGTTTATAATCGCAAAAGGTGTGGCGAAAGTTCCAAGGAAATTCTTTTTACCAAAGGCATTAACGCTATTCTTTACGCCAACGGCAGCATCGTTTTGCGCGAGTACCGTGGTAGGTATCCTAATTAACTTTACGCCCCTATGAGCAATTGTAGCGGCATAGCCAACCATATCTATCACGGCCCCACCTCCTATGACAACCACAAAAGAATGTCTGCAAATAGCGTTTTCGTTGATGCCCTTAAGCACCTTTTCTACATATTCGTTTTTATTTTTAGCCTGTTCTCCCCCTTCAACAAGTAGCGTCTGCGTATAATTTAAATGATTAGGGTTTGCTGCACAGTATGCTTCTATTTGATTTAACAAATCTGGATGCGCCGCAGAAACGACTTTATCGATTACGAAGAGTAATTTTATTTTTTCATCGGCTTTGTAGCCCTTTAAAATATCTAGAAATACACTGTTTCCATTTTGAAACAAACCTTGGGTAGAATACAAATTGTATTCATACCGTACCGAAAAAGACTGTTTAATGGGCTTTAATTCCATATAGCTTAAGTAACCGAAAATAATTTAGAAAGTAATAAAGATAGGGGCAAAAGTAATAAAACGGCTAATCCAATATACCAATTAGAAAAGCCTATGGCCCAGCAGGCATCCATGACCACTAATGATAATACCCCAGCAATAACAGATTTCTTAATATGCTCGGGAGAATTTATCCGATATGCCTTCCATAGAGGCCTAAAAATTAAAACAACAAATAAAAATAGAAAAGGTAATGCCCATAGCAAATTAGTAGTATAAATACCGATAGCGAGCGTCAATAATCCCACAACGACAATATACATGACTGCTGCCTTTATAATATGTTTTTTGTTCTTCCCATGTACTTCCCCTCTACTTATTAAAGTAATTGCAAAAATATAAAGCACCGGAATGATAGCGACCCACCAAGTCGTGATGGCTCCGATTATGGACATCCCCAACATAAGATTAAGACCTCTGCAAATACCCATATTTAATGGGCCAAAAAAACCAAATTGCTTAAAGTAAGCATCGTAAGAAAAGATTGAAGCCGTTAGCACCAAAGCAATTATTCCGCTTAATAGCGTTACGTTGAAAGCTAAGATTAACCCAACAAGAATCAATAGGCTACCCCAATGTACGGCCTGCCGTAATGAGACAACACCACTGGGAATTGCTCTTTCGGGCCGTTCGACAGCATCTAACTTTGCATCGAAAACATCATTGAAAACTACGCCACCTGCATACAAGCAAATAGATGAAACAACCAATAAAAATAATTTTGACGCATCATCCGCAGTAACAACCCAATTATTATTAATTATAAAAAAATCACCTATGGCGGCACCAGCAAAAATATCTGCAGCGGCTGTGGGTAAATTAGCAGGTCTTGCCAAACGGGCAAAACCCATAATTTTTTTTCTCATTCTAGGTGATTTGGTCATCATCAATCCGAGGTTTCTGACCACGTAGTACACTATTATCGTTAAAAAGTTGGGACTGATCAATGCCATTTGGTTTCATCCAATGTTCCTCTTTCATTTTTCCGTTTTTACCAAAGGCATCCAATGCATTTTGATAGCATGTTTTTACGACATCCTCCTTGGGAATACCTCGTTTAAGCATTAATGAAGCTGTTTTTGGAACAGCTAAGGGGTCGCTCACGCCCCAATCAGCGGAGCTATCAACGATAATATTAGTACTGCCAAATTTACGCACCACCTCGACCATGCGTTCATTTCCCATCTTTGTTTTTGGATAAATGGTAAAGGCCGCAATAAAACCTCTGTCTAGCACCTCTTTTACCGTTTCTTCGTTATTATGGTCAATGATTACCTTAGCGGGGTCTAATCCGTGTTCCAGGCATACCTCCATACTCTTAATGGTGCCTGCCTTTTTATCTCTGTGTGGTGTATGGACCTGAACGGTCATGTCCAATTCCTTGGCCATATCCAATTGCATCCTAAAGAACTTATCCTCTGCCGGAGTCTGGTCATCGTAACCAATTTCACCAATCGCCACAACATTGTCTTTATGCAAATATAGCGGCAACAATTCAATCACTTGTTCCGCTAGTGCTTCATTATTAGCTTCTTTGGAGTTGAGTCCTATCGTACAATAATGCTTTATCCCAAATTGACTTGCCCTAAAGGGTTCCCAACCTACCAGACTACTGTAATAGTCTTGAAAAGACCCTACTTGTGTTCTGGGTTGCCCTAGCCAAAAGGATGGCTCTATGACAGCTACAACACCTGCTGCAGCCATGGCTTCATAATCATCCGTAGTGCGCGAGGTCATGTGCACATGCGGGTCTATTATCATCAATTTATCTTCCATAGTCTATTTCTTTAAGGTGTTCCAAGTTATTTCTTTTGATGCAACCTGCTTTTCCAATTTCGGATATTGGCTGAGCAATTTCAGTGCCCTATCATTTTGAGAATAAAAACAACAGAGTCCGCCGGCCCTGTTTTCAATCTCATTGTCACTAGAAAGTAGGCGTTCCATATCCAAAAGCAATGCATCGTCTATAAATTTAGTTGCCGGACGCCAAAACATAGGGTCAATATTCCTAGAGGCGGCCCAACGTTCATGTGCATAGTCTGAAATGATACGGGAAAGGTCCCTGTTTGCTCGCTCATCAACGGCTTGTATCAGAGATAAGTCCCTTTCCATAAAGGCAGCTTTAAGATACATTTGGTTCCATTGTTGGTCATTGAAATACTTAGCGGGATAGAGGTTATTTAAAGTTATGGCATCAAAAATAGTGGCGATGTTAGTGCGCAAAGCTTCCACAGCGGCATTCTTAAAAAATTCGGGATTAGGCAATAAAATCAAATATTTTAAAAATGTTTCCAACTCCCTCGTATCGGCTACCTCAATGATACTACTTACTTTGGCTCCAAAATAATCCGCATCCATTTCCAAAATCTTTACAAGGAGATAAATTCTTGATATCGCTAATAAACTTGCTTTGCTATCTACAAATAAGGCTACGTTATCAGAAGTATTTGAATTTATATCAATAGTATTCGCATCAAATTTAGAAGCCAACAGACTATACGTCATAAACAAGTCTTTGGTAGATTTTGAAGTGCTAATCTTAGCTATTCTTTCTATTAACCAAACTATAGATTCTTGTTTACCATACCTTTTTAGGAAATCGTAAATGTCGTCGCTTATTTGCATGCTGGATATTTGAAATTTACTTTCTTTCAAAAATAATTATTAAAACCCATTATGCCTTATTTTTGTGGTGTAAAGCATTCTTTTAGTATACAAAGAGTGAAAATTGAATAACATATGCTCGGCCTTAGACTACCTACGGACCCAAGATGGGTGAATATTGTTGAAAAAAATATTGATGAAATACTTACGGACCATGCATATTGTGAGCAAAAAGCTGCTAGTACCGCAATTTCCTTGATTGTTTCTTTCCCTGAGTATACAGAACTTATTGAAGAAATGATCGCTTTATCGCGAGAGGAAATGGGCCATTTTAAAATGGTACATGATAGAATCATTGCACGGGGAAAAACATTGGGAAGAGACCGCAAGGACGAATATGTGCTACAACTGGTTAAATTTTTCCCTAAAGGTGGTAGTAGAACCACACAACTGGTACATAGACTGCTTTATGCCGCACTTATTGAAGCAAGAAGTTGTGAGCGTTTTAGACTTTTGTCAGAGCAACTAGAAGATAAAGAATTGGCTGAATTTTATTATAAATTAATGGTGAGTGAAGCTTCTCATTACACCATGTTCTTGAAATTTGCACGTAAGTACGGCGAATTGGAAACCGTGAATAAAAAATGGCAGGACTTGCTTGATTACGAAGCGGAAATCATGAAAAATTTAAGCACTAAGGAAACTATTCACGGCTAAGCCTTATTTTCATTTTGACTATAATATAGGTTTTTGATAATCCCGTCCGATAGTCCAGTCTTGGGTACATGAATTTTTTTTGCACCACTCCACTTTGCTGCGGATAAAAATATTCGCGTTGCGGGTATGATAACATCTGCTCTATCGGGATTCAATCCCAATTCGGATACTCGGTCGTCATAACTTAAACTTTCCAAAAAGCGATACTGTGCGTTCAGCCAAATATAAGACAAAGGTTCTCCTTCCTTTCTACCGGACATCTTATGCAATTTATTTATATTTCCCCCAGAACCTATAATCGATAGCTTTGGTGCATCCTTGACATTTTCTTGAATCCATTCTTGCAACTTTAACCAAGTAGTTTCTTTTACTAAATCCTTTAATAACCTTACCGTACCTAACTTAAACGACTTGGACAACTTTATTTTTCCTTTTGTAAACAAAGTAAACTCAGTACTACCACCTCCAACATCTATGTACAAATAAGATTGGTCTTCCTTAATAATTTCCTTTAAATCTGTGGAAGCTATTATTGCCGCTTCTTGTTTGCCATCTATAACCTCTATCTGTATGCCCGATTTCTCACGAATAAGTTGAATAATCTCGTTACCGTTATTGGCTTCTCGCATTGCGGAAGTTGCGCATGCCCTATAATTTTGGACACCAGCAACATCCATTAAAAGCTTAAAGGCCCGCATGGTCTTTACCATACGGGCTACATTGTGTTCTGAAATTTCTCCTACGGTAAAAGAATCCTCACCCAAACGAACGGGCACCCTGATAAGTGCACTTTTACGGAACTGTGTTTTCCTTCCTTGCTCTTCTATTACGTTATGGGTCAACAGGCGTATGGCATTAGATCCAATATCGATAGCCGCAAACTTTTTTACTTTCAAGAGTTACTCGTTTAATTTCTCAACATAATAATCATATAGTGCAAACTGAGAACGTACCTTTTTCTTATTGTCCTTTCGGTATGCATTGTCCTGAGCTTCATTGAAAACCCTTGCTTTTACATTGTCGTTCCAAGAAATTTCAAAGGTATCTATCAGTTCCTGTTTAATATCCTCATCATAGATAGGACACCCAACCTCTACCCTATTCTCTAAGTTACGAGTCATAAAATCTGCTGATGAGATATAGACTTTAGTATCCCCATCATTACAGAAAATGAACATTCTCGGATGTTCCAGAAATTTATCGACCACGCTAATGGCCTCAATGTTTTCACTCATTCCTTTAACACCTGGAATTAAACAACAGATACCACGTACAATTAACTGTATTTTGACACCTGCATTACTTGCCTTGTACAATCTATCGATCATACTATACGAAGTAAAGCTGTTCATCTTAATTCTTATAAACGCCTCTTTGCCTTGGTTAGCATTTTCGATTTCCTGATCAATCAAACTCTTGAACACTTTTGTAGTATAGTGCGGCGATACGATCAGGTGCTTATATTTATTAATCTTATAGGTTGTTTCAAAAAAGTCGAAAACCTTGTTCAATTCCTTCAAAATGGGTTCATGGGCGGTAAACAATGTATAATCGGTATAAATTTTAGCCGTAGATTCGTTAAAATTACCAGTGCTAATAAAACCATAGCGTTTCATCTGCCCTTCTTCTTCCCGCTCAATTAAACATATCTTACTATGCACTTTAAGTCCAGGTACACCAAAAATTAGTTTAACCCCTTCCGCCTGCAGTTCTTCCGCGTAACGAATATTAGCATGCTCATCAAATCTGGCGCGTAACTCTATTTGTAGCGTAACCTGTTTTCCATTCTTCACCGCGTTGGACAAACATGCCGCTACCTGAGAATCATTTGCCAATCTGTACACCGTAATCTTAATGGTCTTGACCTTAGGATCCAATGCAGCTTCCCTTAGAAATTTGAGTACATAAGAAAAGGTATGATAGGGCGTATACTGCAAATAGTCCTTATCGGCTATTTTCTCCAGTAAGCTACCCTCCAAGCTTAAGCCCTTTACCGGTAATGGCGTGATTTTATCATATAACAAGTCTTGCCTACCTAAACTTGGAAAACTTAAGTAATCTCTCTTGTTATGGTACCTTCCTCCCGGGATAACGCTATCCGTATCCTCAACATTCATCTTTTCCTTTAAGAACTTCAGGGTATCCTTTCCTATTTTCTTGTCATACACAAACCGTACGGGGTCGCTGATTTTTCGATGCTCTACACTGGAGTATATCTTTTCGATAAAACTTTTGCTCAGGTCATTATCAATATCCAGTTCAGCGTCTCTGGTAATCTTGATCATGTGGGCTGAAATGGCACTATAATCGAACATCGTAAATATGCTATCCATACAAAAACGGATGACATCGTCTAGCATAATTACGTAATCCTTTGCTCCCTCTTTTGGTAGCACAACAAAGCGTTCGATTCCTTTGGGAATCTCTATTAAGGCAAACCTTTTTTCCACTTCACTGGAAGTTTCCCGTGTTCTATCATCTGGTTTAAGTAACATTCGTATGGCCAAATAAGCGGCAGTATCCTTGAGCGTTGGGAATTCAGCATAATCGCTTAATATAATGGTGGTTAGCTGCGGACTTACATTTTGAAGGAAATACTTTTTTACAAACTCTTGTTGCTGATTTGATAATTCTTTTTCCGTAATCAAGAAAACATTTTGCTCCTCTAATTCATTTTCGATATCCAGGATGATATCAATACTTTTTGCCTGTTGCTTTATGACGATTTTAGTGATTTCCTCCAGTAAATCTTTGGCAACCTCACCCCCTAAAACGCTTTTACCTTTTTTACCTGCCTCTACAATGCGTTTAACCGTTGCATAACGCACCTTAAAAAATTCATCTAGATTATTAGAAAAAATTCCTGCAAACCGTAAGCGTTCTATTAAGGGTACGTCCTTATCCGCACTCTCTTGCAGGACTCGTTCGTTAAATCTAAGCCAGCTAATTTCTCTATTGATATATTGGTTCTTGTTCTTCATCATTTCTTTAACTGCTTTGGAAAAATGGTTCGTATGGTTGTTCCTTTATAAATCGACCTCCAAGATTCTCCATTTAATTGTAGCTGAACAAATCCTGCGGTCGGTACGTTTTCAATATGTTGATGGCCCAATGAATTGGTAATGTGTGTAAAGGCGTGGTTATGACCAAATAGCAAAACTGTGCTTAAATCGTTTGGTAGTTTTTTTACAAAATCTAATACATAATTCCCAGAAAAATCATAGAGTTCAGGTACTACCTGAAATTTATTCAACGGAAATCTTATCTGTCGCAGACAGATCATTGCCGTGTGCAAAGCCCTGTTCGCCGGACTAGAAAATACGAAATCTATGTTCAACTCAAGGGTTTCCAACTGTTGACCGACACGTTTGCTGTCGTTAATTCCTCTCTGCAGCAACGCCCTTTCTTCATCATTCACATTTAGTTCCCAAGAGGATTTTCCATGGCGCATTAATAATAGATTCTTCATTTGCTTTATCCTTATGGCGCCAAGCGCTCTATTTTCCAATCAAAATCTTTTTGAAGCGTGTAACGTATTCTATCGTGTAATCTATTTGGTCTGCCCTGCCAAAATTCTATAGATACCGGCTTCACCATATAACCGCCCCAGTGGTCAGGTCTTTTAATTTCTTTTCCTTTGTATTCGGATTCCAAGGCCTCTAGTTTTTGTTCTAGAATATCCCTAGAGCTAATAACACTACTTTGATCAGATACTATGGCTCCCAACTTACTCCCATCCGGTCTAGATTCAAAGTACCCATCGGAGAGATTTGAAGCTATTTTTTCTGCGCTACCTTTTATGATTATCTGTCTTTCTAGATTGGGCCAAAAGAAAGACAGGCACAGCTTAGGGTTTGCATCTATGGCCTTTCCTTTTTCGCTTTTATAATTGGTATAGAAAATAAAACCCTCGTGATTATATTTTTTAAGTAATACTACCCTGTTCTTTGGAAAACCATCTAACCCTAAGGTAGAGACGGTCATAGCGTTGGGCTCATCTAACCCGTCTGCCTGTTCCACTTCATAAAACCAAGTTTGAAAAAGCTGCATGGGATTGTCGGGAATACTATCCTCCAACAATTCGCTCTTTTCGTATGATTTTCTATAACTACCTAAATCTTTCTGCATCTTTACACTTTAGAAGTAAGATACTCAAAGTTGCGGAAAAGAAGTGACAATTTAAAGTTGGAATTTTGCTTTTATCAAAATTTTAATGAAAGAAAAGTACTTTGGACTTAAAATTGAAAAGTCTTCCCGTCTTCTGCAAGTTCCACATAAGGAAATAGGGTTTGCGCCTCCTCTTTGAATAGAGAGATACTCTTATATCTTGTAGAATAGTGTCCTAAAATAAGTGTTTCTACCTCTGCCGATTTCGCAATGGTTGCCGCCTCCTTTGCCGTGGAGTGTTTTGTTTTAACTGCTAAGGCCGCTTCGGAATCTAAAAATGTAGCTTCATGATACAACACATCTACATTCTTTATAAGCGGAACAATGGTCGGCTTATAAACCGTATCACTGCAGAATGCATACGATTTAGGTTTCTGAGGGTCCGTAGAGATTTTTTCGTTGGGCACCACTTCTCCTGTACTGGAAACCGCATCCTTACCTAATTTAATATTCCTATAATATGCTTTATTTATACCGTATTTCTCTACTGCAGCAATATCCAATTTGCGCTCCCCCAACTTTTCCTTGAAAAGGTAACCGTTGGTATAAATTCGGTGCTCCAGTGGTATGGTCCTTACACTTACCTTCTCATCTTCATAGATTAATTCACTTTCTTTGGAAGTAAGTTCATGAAAGTACAAGTGATAGTTGGTCCAAGAATCTCCTAATTTTAATAAGAGTGTAATCGCTTCCTTTATACCTTTGGGACCGTAAACATGCATTTCTTTGTCCCTGCCCAAAAGGCGAAAAGTAGAAATGAGTCCGGGAAGACCAAAAAAGTGGTCTCCATGGAGATGCGAAATAAAAATGTGGTTAATTCTAGAAAATTTTATTTTGTGTTTGCGCAGTTGCACTTGGGTTCCTTCACCACAATCTATCAAGAACATATGGTTCTTAATTTCAAGAACTTGAGCCGTAGGATTCGTTAGTGCTCTTGGAGTAGCGGCGTAACAACCTAATATTGTTAATTTCACAGGCCCAACTCTCTTTCGATTTCTTCCATTTCAATAATATCCTTAGCCTCTTGGATGGTAGGGGTTACTATGATTTCTTCAGGAACATCATCATAAGACACCTTGTCCGTTACTATGACAAAGGATTTGCCATTTTGCTTATGCTTCTTAGAAAATTGTAGAAACTCTAGCACATCTCCCGTTGTAAGTTTCTCAAAAGAGAAAAGGTTCAAAACCAAATTATCATTCGCAACCTTTTTATATTCCCTTTCTAAGTTTTCCAAAAACGCGGCTATGGAAATCTTTTCCTGATAGACGATTGACGTATTCCCCTCTTTATCAAAAATCATAGGTCTATTGTTTTATTTTGGAAGCTAATAAATAGATTACCGCCATTCGTATAGCAACACCGTTCTCTACTTGGTTTAGTATTATGGATTGGTTAGAGTCCGCCACATCACTTGTAATTTCTACACCTCTGTTTATGGGGCCTGGGTGCATAATTACAATCTCTTTGTCCAAACTATCCAGAAGCTCTTTATTTACTCCAAATTGTTGAGTGTATTCCCTTGTGGTCGGGAAATAGCTAATATCTAAACGTTCGTTCTGTATGCGCAACATATTGGCAACATCGCACCATTCTAACGCCTTTCTCAAATTGGTCTCAACGCTTACACCGAGAGATTCTATATATTTGGGAAGCAGTGTTTTAGGACCGCACACTTTTACATTTGCACCTTGCAGTTTTAATGCGAAAATATTGGATAAGGCCACGCGAGAATGCAGAATATCCCCTACTATAACAACATTCTTGTTCGCCACATCGCCTAGTCTTTCCCTAATCGAATAAGAATCTAACAATGCCTGTGTAGGATGTTCATGAGCACCATCTCCTGCATTTATAATCGCGGCCTTTACGTGCTTCGAAAGGAAAATACCGGCTCCAGGATTCGGATGGCGCATTACCACCATATCCACTTTCATGGATAAAATATTATTGACCGTATCTATTAAGGTCTCTCCTTTTTTAACGGAAGACTGACTAGCCGAAAAATTCAACACATCGGCTGAAAGTCTCTTTTCTGCCAATTCAAACGATAGTTTTGTGCGTGTACTGTTTTCGAAAAAGATATTGGCAATTGTAATATCCCTAAGCGAGGGTACTTTTTTTATGGATCGGTTAATTACTTCCTTAAAATGGTCAGCAGTTTCAAAAATGAGTTGAATATCCGACTCATTCAAATATTTTATACCCAACAAGTGATTTACACTTAGTTCGCTCATCTTACCTATTCATCAAATAAATTACATCCTTACCGTCATTCTCCTTCCACATTACTTTTACTTTTTCATCATCTATAGCATCTACCTGTCTTCCCCTATAATTGGGCTGTATGGGCAAATGACGACTAAACCTCCTATCTATAAGGATTAGAAGTTCAACTTCAGACGGTCTGCCAAAAGATTGTAGCGCCGTAAGCGCGGCATTTATGCTTCTTCCCGTATAGAGCACATCATCGATTAAAACCACTTTTTTATCTTCAACTAGAAAATTGATTTTGGTTTTAGTGGCCTCAAGGGTCTTATCACCCCTTCTAAAATCGTCACGAAAGAAAGTCGTATCCAAAAAGCCAAGATTTATATGTTTTACCCCATATTCCTCTTTTAATATTTTACATAATCTATTGGCCACAAAAATACCCCTTGGCTGTATGCCAATGAGCGCTGTATTTTCAAAATCCAAATGGTTTTCAAGAAGTTGGCAAGCCAAACGATGAAGAATGATGTTTATTTCTTTTGAGGAAAGTAGTACTTTTTGACCCATAGATGACCGCAAAACTTTGCTAAATACAAAAATAGACAATTCTATCAAATAATCTTTGACCTTACCCTTAAAGAAAAAGCCTCAATGAATTCATTGAGGCTTTTGGTACTATTATAAAGATAAAATTACAGTGCTTTATTTCTTTTTCTTGGAATCAGCCTCCATCTTATCTTTTAACGCTTGTAATGCATCATTAGCATCTCCTAATGTAGGTTTAGCCTCATCTGCAGCAGCAGTTTGTCTCTTAACGGCCGCTTTTACATTACGTTTCTCTTCCTCTCTGAAGATTGCTGTATGACTAGCAACAACTCGCTTGAAGTCTTTATTGAATTCAATAATCTTAAATTCAGCTTCCTCTCCCTTGCCAAGTTTCTTACCATCTTCTTTTTCTAAATGACGTTGTGGTACAAATGCCGTAATATCATCATTGAACTCAATTGTAGCTCCCTTATCAACAATTTCAGTAATTGCTGCCTTGTGAACCGTATCTAAAGCGAATTCAGTTTCGTATTTGTCCCAAGGATTCTCGGTCGTCTGCTTATGACCAAGACTTAACTTGCGTCCTTCTACATCTAACTCCAACACTTCAACTTCCAAGGTGTCACCAACATTGGTAAATTCTGATGGATGTTTGATTTTCTTGGTCCAAGAAAGGTCGGATATGTAAATTAAACCATCTATTCCTTCTTCTAATTCTACGAACACTCCAAAGTTGGTAAAGTTTCTAACGATACCCTTGTGTTTAGAACCTACAGGATATTTAGTCGTGATATCTGTCCATGGGTCTGGCGTCAATTGTTTGATACCTAAGGACATCTTACGATCTTCACGATCTAAAGTAAGTACTACAGCTTCTACCTCATCACCTACTTTTACAAAGTCCTGTGCGGAACGTAAATGTGTAGACCATGACATTTCAGAAACGTGTATTAATCCTTCAACACCTTCAACAACTTCAATAAACGCACCGTAATCCGCTATTACAACTACTTTACCTTTTACTTTGTCACCAATCTTGATTTCATCACTTAAAGCTTCCCAAGGATGCTTCTCTAATTGCTTAAGACCTAATTGAATTCTAGATTTGTTTTCATCAAAATCAAGAATTACAACGTTTAATTTCTGATCTAGCTCAACAACCTCGTTCGGGTGATTGATCCTACTCCAAGAAAGGTCCGTTATGTGTACAAGACCATCAACACCACCTAAATCGATAAAGACACCGTAAGACGTGATATTCTTAACAACACCCTCCAATACTTGTCCTTTTTCTAACTGGCTAATGATTTCTTTCTTCTGCTCTTCAATATCCGCCTCAATAAGGGCTTTATGAGAAACAACAACGTTTTTAAATTCATGGTTAATTTTAACCACCTTGAATTCCATTGTTTTATTTACGTACTGGTCGTAATCACGGATAGGCTTAACGTCAATCTGAGAACCTGGCAAGAATGCCTCGATTCCAAAAACATCGACTATCATACCTCCTTTAGTTCTACACTTTACAAAACCACTAACGATTTCTTCTTTGTCATGTGCCGCATTAACACGGTCCCAAGCCATAATCGTACGCGCTTTTCTATGGGATAATACCAATTGACCGCTTTTATCTTCACGGATATCAATAAGTACCTCTACCTTATCACCTACTTTTAAATCTGGATTGTAACGAAACTCATTTAAAGATATTACACCTTCTGATTTGGCATTGATATCAATAATAGCTTCTCTGTCCGTGATGTAAACAACGGTTCCTGTAACTACCTCCTCATCGGCGGTATCTACAAAATTCTCTGCCACTAATTCTTCGAATTCCTTCAATTTAGAATCTTCAACACGCTCAATTCCTTGCTCGTATTTTTCCCAATTAAAATTTTCTAAAAATTCTTGAGGATCTTGTTTTGGTGTCTCCACCGCTTTTTCTTGTGCAACTTCAGCAGTTTCTACTACCTCAGCTTGTGTTTTTTCTTCAGCCATTTGCTGATTATTAATTTGTATCCTGTATCGTTTTTAAGAGCTAAACAACAAATACAGAAGTTGTTATATAAATTTTTGTTTTCCCTTTTCCGCTCTTCGTAACGTTGTAAAAAAGGTTTGCGAAAATACAATTAAAAAAGGTTTATACAAAGAATAGTTTCCACAGATAAAGAATTATTTCAGGATTTACTTTTTTTTAAGTTTAAAGTCTCTAAATATTGTTATCTTACCACGAGTTTTTTTAACCATTAAAAATAAACAACATGAGTGTTAAAGCTAAATATCAAGGTGTTCTAGACCTTGGCGAACAACTAGGAATTAAAGATGGAAATGTAACCGAAGAAGGTGGTGTCCTAAAAATAAAAGGAGAGGCGAATACGCCTTACGAAAAGGATTTATTATGGGATAAAATAAAAGCTATCGGTGGCGAAAGTGCTTCTGACATCAAAGCAAATATTTCTGTTGGCGATAGTTCTGTATATCACAGACATACCGTTGCCAGTGGAGAATCTCTAAGTAAAATTGCAAAGCATTATTATGGTGATGCAATGAAGTATAAGCAAATATTCGAGGCTAATACAAATATCCTAAAGAATCCGGATGTGATTCATCCTGATCAAGTTTTGGTTATTCCAAATCCATAGTTGGGCGTTAGACAAGAATTAAAAAATGCCGATAAAATATCATCGGCATTTTTTGTTTGTATTAATGAGTTTTCAAACAGCCTTGGATGAATACATCAGACTTACCTATCTATAACATGTAAAGCATGATTGTGTAACCTTTCAAACTGCTCTTTTAGACCCATATCACTATTATCGAATTCCACGGCATCATCAGCTTTTTTCAAAGGAGAAATTTCACGATGAGAGTCAATATAGTCACGCTTCTGAACATTCTCTAAAATATCTTCATAAACTACATTATCTCCCCTCTCCAATAGTTCTTTATATCTTCTATACGCCCTTTTTTCGGGAGATGCAGTCATGAAAATTTTAAGTTCGGCATTAGGAAAAACCACGGTACCTATATCCCTACCGTCCATTACAACACCTTTTTCCTTACCCATTTCTTTTTGTAGCTCTACCAACTTGGCTCTAACCTCTTCTATTTCTGCGACTTGGCTAACGTTCCTAGACACTTCCAAGGTGCGTATATCCTTTTCTACATTCTTACCATTCAGAAACATTTCTGCGAAACCAAGTTCTTCGTTATAGGAAAATTTTAAACCAATGTCCTCTAATGACCTTACTAATCCATCAAAATCGCTTTTACCAGAACCTATGAACCCTTTTTGCATTGCAAATAATGTAACCGCCCTATACATAGCACCTGTATCTACGTAGACGTAGCTCAGTGCTTTTGCTAATTGTTTGGCTAGAGTACTTTTCCCTGTAGAAGAAAATCCGTCTATGGCTATGGTAATTTTTTTCATCTAAGCTGAATAATAACTTTAAGTTCACTAAAATAGTTAGAATTAGTGCTCATGCATAACCTTAGGGGCGACTATTTATTACGATAAGGACTTAGCGTTTTTAACTTTAGTATTCGTTATGGCTATAGCTATCACTTCATGCATCTCTTTTACATAATGGAACGTGAGGCCCTTTAGGTAGGATTCTTTAATTTCCTTTATATCTCGTTCGTTGTCCGCACAAAGAATTATTTCCTTAATTTTAGCACGTTTGGCCGCTAGTATCTTTTCTTTTATACCACCAACGGGCAACACTTTACCCCTTAAAGTAATTTCACCCGTCATCGCTAAACTTTTCTTTACTCTTTTTTGTGTAAATAAAGACACTAGCGAGGTAAGCATGGTAATACCAGCGCTTGGACCATCTTTTGGGGTTGCCCCTTCCGGCACGTGTATGTGCACGTTATAGTTTCCAAATACCGAACTGTCAATTCCAAACCGTTCTGCGTTAGACTTGATATATTCCATGGCTATGGTAGCCGATTCCTTCATTACCTTGCCTAAGTTACCTGTGATGTTCAAGGTGCCTTTTCCTTTCGATAAAATGGATTCTATAAATAGTATATCTCCACCCACACTGGTCCATGCAAGACCAGTAACAACGCCCGCTACTTCATTGTTCTCATATTTTCCGCGTTCCATTTTGGGCGCGCCAAGCACATCAATAATGTCTTCATTGCTGATCTTTACATTATAAGATTCTTCAATTGCAATGGACTTGGCCGCATAACGCACCATCTTAGCGATTTGTTTTTCCAAAGAACGCACGCCAGATTCACGGGTATACCCCTCAACGATTTTTTCTAATTGTGGCTTTGCAATTTTCAAATGTGTCGCGTCCAAACCATGTTCCGCTAATTGTTTAGGGAGCAAATGCTTTTTTGCAATCTCCACCTTCTCCTCTATGGTGTAACCAGTGACGTTTATAATTTCCATACGATCGCGTAAGGCTGGCTGAATTGTTCCAAGGCTATTTGCCGTAGCTATGAACATGACTTTAGAAAGGTCATATCCCATCTCAAGGAAATTATCATAAAACTCGCTATTCTGCTCAGGATCCAATACCTCTAGCATCGCGGATGATGGATCGCCCTGATGACTATTGGAAAGTTTGTCTATTTCATCTAAAATAAAAACCGGGTTAGAAGTCCCCGCCTTTTTAAGGCTCTGTACAATTCTACCGGGCATTGCACCTATGTACGTTTTTCTATGACCTCTTATTTCAGCTTCATCCCGTAATCCCCCCAAGGAGATACGCACGTATTCCCTCCCTAAAGCCTCAGCTACCGATTTTCCCAAGGATGTTTTACCCACACCTGGAGGTCCGTACAAACATAGAATTGGGGATTTCATATCGTTACGAAGCTTCAGAACCGCCAAATACTCAATAATTCGTTTTTTAACATCTTCCAAACCGTAATGGTCCCTATCTAAAATACGCTCCGCACGCTTCAGATCAAATTTATCCTTTGAGAATTCGTTCCAGGGCAAATCTAGAAAAAGGTCCAGATAATTACGCTGTATGGAATATTCTGCCACTTGGGGGTTCATACGCTGCATTTTTGCCAATTCCTTAGTAAAATGTTCCTTTACCTTTTTACCCCACTTTTTCTTTTTGGCCTTATTACGCATCTCATCAATCTCCTCATCATAAGAAACTCCACCCAATTCTTCTTGAATGGTCTTCATTTGTTGATGTAGAAAATAATCGCGTTGTTGTTTATCTAGATCACTTCTCACTTTAGACTGAATATCATTTTTCAATTCTAATTTTTGAAGTTCTACATTCATATACTTTAATGTAGCAAGGGCTCTCTCCTTTAGGTCACCGATTTCCAACAATTCCTGTTTGGCTTGGACTTCCAAATTTAAATTGGACGAAACAAAGTTGATTAAGAAAGAATCGCTTTGAATGTTCTTTATAGCAAAGGAAGCCTCGCTCGGAATATTGGGATTGTCGCGTATTATCTTTAATGCTAAATCTTTTATTGATTCTATAATAGCAGAAAACTCTTTACTGTTTTTTTCAGGTCTGGTTTCCTGAGTTTCTCTGACGGTAGCGGTCAAATAGGGCTTTTTGGTAAGTACCTCGGCTACCTCGAACCTTTTCTTTCCTTGAATGATTACCGTGGTATTTCCGTCCGGCATTTGAAGCACTCTTAAGATACGGGCAACGGTTCCCAGTGTATTAATATCCTTTACATCGGGATTCTCAGTTTCCTCGTCTTTTTGCGAAACTACACCAATTACCTTTGAGCCGTTATTGGCATCTTTAATCAGGCGAATAGATTTATCTCTCCCGGCAGTTATAGGAATTACCACCCCGGGGAACAATACCGTGTTACGCAATGGCAGAATAGGCAGGGTTTCGGGCAGTTGCTCACTATTCATCTGCTCCTCATCCTCCGCCGTCAAAAGCGGTATTAACTCAGAATCCTCATCGATTCCCTGCAAGGACATATTGTCAAAATTTGAAAATTTAGAATCTCCCATACCTATATATCGGTCATTCTGTCATTAAAATGACGATGACATCTTTTTTAAATCTTTATGAATATTGCGGAACAACTATTAATACTTAGTCGTCCGCGTCTTTAGCTATATTTTTCAAACCAATAATTCAATTCTTATGCCAAGCTTAAAAATAGGTAAGGCAAACAAGAAAATGGTTATTTAAAAAATAATTTTAGCGCTACTGTAACAATCTGTAAATTGTTTCATCTCTATAACAAACCAATCACTTTTTGAGCCAAAAAAAAGTACATATTGATGCATTACTGCAATCGTGCATGCTAGGAAAACAAAGTGCACAGCTAGAAGTTTACAACAGGTACTACAAAGCCATGTACAACACGGCCGTACGAATTGTAAAAGACAGCGCGGAGGCGGAGGATATTATGCAAGAATCGTTTCTTAATGCGTTTACGAAACTGCATACTTTCAAAGGTGAAGTAGCCTTTGGTGCCTGGCTAAAGCGAATTGTAGTAAACAACAGTATTTATCATTACAAAAAGCAACGGAAGAAAAATGAAGTTGCATTAGATGATTTAATGTACAAGGTCGAAGATAATGACGGAATTGCTTCAGATCATGTGTTTACGGAACAAAAGGCTCAAAAAGTGATGGAAACCATGAAAAGTTTGAAAGATAATTACAGAATTTCTTTGACCTTACATTTAATAGAAGGTTACGACTATGAAGAAATTTGTACCATTATGAACTTGAGTTATGCAAATTGCAGAACAACAATTTCCAGGGCTAAGGAAAGCCTTAGAAAACAACTTTTAATTGCGAACTAATGGAAAAAGATTATAGAGACGAATTCTTGAAAAATATTACGGGTTCTTTCGATTTTGAAGAGCCGGATAACGGGCACGAACAGCGTTTTCTAGCCAAACTAAATAAAGCCCAAGGAACTGCTAGTATTAGCCAAAAGAAAACATTTTGGTGGAAACCCTTATCCATAGCGGCTTCTATTGTCTTGGCCTTTGGTATTTTTTACGGTATTAACAACACCGAACCGAGTGTTGACGAACGTGTCGCAAAGATTTCACCGGAAGTTTCCAACGTTCAATTTCATTTTGCAAGTCTTATTCAAGAGCAGGTAAAAGCATTGGAAGCAGAAAGTTCACCGGAGACTCAGAAAATCGTGGCAGATACCATGGACCAACTTAAGAGTTTGGAAATGGATTACAACAAATTAGAAGGAGAATTATTAAAGGGAGGAAATAGCAAACTAATTCTAAGCGCTATGATTACCAATTTTCAGATCAGGATCGATCTATTAAATGATGTCCTTAACCAAATTGAAACAATTAAAAATTTAAAAAACTATAATGATGAAAACTTTACTGTTTAAATACCTTACCATTTTAATACTGGCAAGTCCCGGATTGATCCTTGCCAATGATGGTAAGCCCAGAGGAAAACACACCAAGGAAAAAACCATTAAAAAAGAGTTTAGTGTAAACGCAGACGCGTTACTAAAAGTGAACAATAATTACGGGAACCTCAATATTACTTCCTGGAACGAAAATAGAGTGGTTATTGAAGTTCACATTAAGACCAATGGTAATAATGAAGAGAAAGTACAACAGAAGTTAAATGAAATTTCAGTTGATTTTGAAGCGAGCAAAAGTGTTGTGTACGCTAGAACTACCTATGGAGAAAAGAAAAATAATTGGAGTTGGAATTGGGGTAAGAACAACAATGTAAATATGCAAATCAATTACACCATAAAAGTACCGATAAAGAACAGTGTTAACCTAGACAATGATTATGGCAATATCATCCTTGATCGTGTAGATGGTCATGCGAAGATCAATTGCGACTATGGTAGAATAGAAATAGGCGAATTAAGAGGTAGAAACAATCAACTTAATTTTGACTATACTTCAAAATCCACAATCGGTTTTATCAATAGTGGAGAAATAAGAGCGGATTATTCAGGTTTTACCATAGGAAAAGCGGGGAATTTAAAAGTGAACGCAGACTATACCAATGCCAGTATCGACGAAATGGAAAATCTAGACTATACCAGCGATTACGGTAGTATTGAAGTAGGTGAAGCCAACAATGTGCTCGGAAATGGTGATTATATTACGGTTAAACTAGGGAAAATACATGGCAACGTCGATATTACCTCGGATTATGGCTCCATTAGGATTAATGAATTGGCCCAAGATGCAGGAAATGTCTCCATAAAATCAGACTATACCGGTATTAAAATAGGTTATCATTCAGCGTATCACTTCAATTTTGATATCACCACTAGATATGCCGGTGTTAGCGGTAAGGAGGATTTTGACATCAATATCAGTACGGAAAAATCCTCTTTAAAACATTACGAAGGTTTTTATGGAAGCAAGGATAGCGGAAATATGATTACCTTGAACAGTGAATACGGAGGCATAAGTTTTACAAAAAAATAACAATCAAAAAACAATTAAAATCAACACAAAATGAAAAATTTAACAACACTGGCAGTAGTATTAGCATTAACGGTTTCCTGTTCCGCGCAATGGGGCAAAAAAGTAAAAGGAAATGGAAACACGGTAACCATAGACCGCTCAACGGGCGACTATGACGCCATAGCGGTCTCAGGATGGTTTGATGTGGATTTGGTAGAAGGTGAGGAAGGGAAATTAACTATTGAAGGAGAATCTAATCTCTTAGAGTACATTGTAACCGAAGTGAAAAACGGGAAATTGGTTCTTAAGACGGAAAAGGGTGTTAACCTAAAACCTTCTAATTGGAACAGTGGAATAAGAATTACCGTTCCTGTTGAGCAAGTAAGTTCCATAGCGCTCTCAGGTTCTGGTGATATCGTTGGTAAAAAGACCATCAAAACGGACCGTTTAAGTACGGCTATGTCCGGTTCTGGGGATATTACCTTGGATGTAGAGGCTAAATCTGTAGACGCGAGCATGTCCGGTTCAGGTGATATTACTTTCAGCGGAAGAACTTCTGATTTTGAAGCTACTATTTCTGGAAGTGGTGATATCAAGGCATTTGAACTTGAGGCGGATAATGTGAATGCCACTGTCTCAGGTTCCGCGGATATTAAGGTAACTGCCAATAAATTGCTCAAAGCGAGAGTTTCCGGGTCTGGGGATATTACCTATAAGGGAAATCCAGAAAAATTAGACACTAAAACCTCAGGATCAGGAGATATTTCAAAAGGATAACATCAAAAACACGAACAATCAACAACTGGGAAAGCCTCTTTTTTAAGGGGCTTTTTTATTTGTCCTTTACCCGAGTGAGCAATAACATACCAATAAGAAAAAATAAGCCCAAAAAGATAATGGCATTTCTCATGCTCCCCGTAAATTGCGCTACAAAACCATATAAGAAAGTTCCTATAATGATTCCTATTTTCTCCGCAACGTCATAAAAACTGAAGAAAGAGGTAGTGTCCGTGGTTTCGGGCAAAAACTTGGAATATGTAGATCTCGATAATGCTTGAATACCACCCATAACGATACCTACACATCCAGCAGCAATATAAAAATCCATGGGTGTTATTACAAAATAGGCGTAGATACAAATAACCACCCATAATGCATTTACTACAATAAGTGTTTTGATGTTACCAAAATTCTTGGACGCCCATGCAGTCACCGTGGCTCCTAAAATAGCCACAATCTGAATAACCAAAATACTTACAATAAGTCCTGTAGTTCTTTCGCTATCCGTACCCCAGGCTATTTCCTCCTCCCCAAAGTAGGTAGCGATCAACATCACGGTCTGCACCGCCATACTGTAAACAAAAATAGCGACCAAATATCTTTTTAGCTTTATCTGCTCACCCAATTGACGCCAGACATCCCTAAGCTCCTTAAATCCGTTTAAGATAACATTGGTACGCTCTCCTTCTTTTCTATAACCTTTAGGTAGGTGATAAAAGGAGTATTGGGCAAAGATGATCCACCAAATACCGACGGATACAAAGGAGTACTTCATTGCTTTCACTTCGGCGATACCACCTTCATCAGACACAATATTGAAAAAATCGGGTTTCATAACCATGGCAAGGTTAAACAAAAGCAAGATGACGCTACCTATGTAACCCATGGAAAACCCTTTTGCGCTTATCCTGTCTTGTTGTTCTGGAAAGGCTACATCTGGCAGATACGAATTATTTATAGCGAAGCTGACCCAAAAACCAACCAGTCCAAAGAAGTAGCAAAGAAGACCTACATAAATATTTTCTAAGGAAAACCAGTAAAGTCCAATACAGGATACGCCTCCGAGATAACAGAAAAATTTCATGAACACCTTCTTATTACCTAGATAATCGGCAACACCTGAAATTAAAGGGGTAATGATCGCTATAAAAACAAAGGCGGCAGAAGTAACATAACTTATTAAAGGAGCTCTGGCAATCTCTCCTCCAAAAACAACCACTTTTTCTATTTCTGCCACTCGAAATAGGGCTCCGTAAAAAATGGGGAAGATAGCAGAGGCAATTACAAGACTATATACCGAGTTCGCCCAATCATAAAAAGCCCAAGCGTTCAATAATTTTTTACTCCCTTTAATCGCTAAAGTTCTGGTCATACTAAAAAATAAAAGCCGCTCTCATGTTAAGAGCGGCTTCAATATACAATAAAACTCGTATTGGACTTTATTTAAATTCCGTCACGCCAAATTTGGCAGCTTCGGCCGCGGCTTCCGGAGCCCAAACCGTGAGGTTATTAATCCTAGTGTCGTTAGAAGGGTGTGTGCTCATAAATTCTGGCGGGGCTTGTCCACCACTATTGGCTTTCATACGTTTCCAAAGCTCAGCAGCCTCATAAGGGTCATAACCGGCAATGGCCATAATCTGTAGACCAATACGGTCCGCCTCTGTTTCATGACCTCTACTAAAAGGTAGCATAACACCGACCTGAGAACCGACCCCATAGGCCTGATTAAATATGTTTCTAGTCTTTGGGTCTTTGATAGCAATATTACCGGCAACTGCACCAAGCTGTTGCATCATCCCAGCACTCATACGTTGTGCTCCATGATCCGCCAAAGCGTGGGCAACTTCATGACCCATAACCACGGCTACGCCCGTTTCTGTCTGTGTTATAGGAAGAATACCTGTATAAAAAACAATTTTACCACCTGGCATACACCAAGCATTGACAGCATCGTCCTGTACCAGGTTATATTCCCATTTGTAATCGCTTAGGTAACCAGGATATCCATTTGCGGCCAACCATCTTTCCGCCGCAGCGGAAATGCGTTGTCCTGTCCTTGTAATCATGTTCGCCTCTTTGGTACCGGTTATGACTTTGTTTTCTCCCAAAAACTGGTCATACTGAGCAAAAGCCATTGGAAAAATCTGACTATTAGGATAAAAATTCAAGGTTTTCTGTCCGGTAAAAGGATTTACCTTACATCCCGAAACGCCTATAAAAAGGGTGATTATTAAAATTATTTTTTTCATATCATGTGTGTTTAGTATCGGACAAAATACAAAATTTTTATTTTCCCGTGATGTGCAACAGCGTAAAGTTTTTGTCTATATGCAAACTCTGTTCGCCATTTGGTTTTACCGATTTTAAGGAAACCTCTTCATTATCCACCTCAATTTTGGCTATTTTAAATGGGAGGCCATGAAAATTAAATTTCAACGTTTCATATTCCGTAACAAAACTACCATCTTTAAACTGCTGCACGGTCACGGATTTTTCTTTTCCCGTAAATTTAAAATTACGGAAGGAATATCTTCCTTTTTTATAATCATATCCGTCAGCGGCGTCTTCATACACCTCGGAGGTCTCAACACCCAATTTATAATAGGTATCTAAAATAAGTTCCTCTATCTTTATTTCGCCTACGTACTGCTGTACGGGATATTTAGGGATGATGGCTCCGTCTTTGATATAGATAGGCACCTTATCCAGATCTGCCGTAACCCAACTTTCTTTGCCACCTTCAACGAGTTCGTCGGTCCAAAAATCATACCATTTACCTCTTGGTATGTACATTCTTCTTCCCTTGGCATTCGGTTCTTGGATAGGACAAACCAGTATTTGTTCTCCAAATATAAATTCATCTGTCCTAAAATGGGTCTGAGCATCTTCCTGATCAAAAAGTACCAAGGGCTGTAGCATTGGTTTCTGTTCCTTACTGTATTTATAGAACATGGTATACAAGTAAGGTAATAGTTGGTATCTTATCTCTATAAACTTTCTTACGATGTCCGTAATCTCGGTACCAAAGGACCAAGGCTCTTGATCACCGTGATCACCACTAGAATGTACCCTACAGAAAGGATGAAAAATACCAAGTTGTACCCATCTGGCAAACAGCTCACCGTTCGGTTGTTCGGCAAAGCCACCAATATCGGAACCTACAAACGAATAACCGCTCATGCACATACGCTGCATCTGCACATTGGCAATCCACAAATGTTCCCAAGTTGCAACATTATCCCCGGTCCAGGTCGAGGAATAGCGCTGTGTGCCGGAAAAAGCTGCTCTCGTAATTACAAAGGGCCTCTTAGGATATACATATTTCTTAACTCCTTCGTAGGTAGCCCTAACCATCTGCATTCCGTAAATATTATGAGCCTTTCTATGTGTACAGGGATGACCATCGTAATCGTGCCTTGTATCTAAAGGTGCGGTTTTTGTTGGTACTTCCATTACGGCTGGTTCGTTCATATCGTTCCAAACGGCATGCACACCTAAATCCGACATAAATTCCTTATACAATTCTGCCCACCATTCCCGAACTTCAGGATTGGTAAAATCGGGGAAATTACATTCTCCGGGCCATACTTTGCCGCGCATTAGAGGACCATCTCCCCTACTACAGAAATATCCTTTTTCCAATGCTTCTTTGTAAACCCAATACTCCTTATCTATTTTAATACCCGGGTCTATCATTACAACGGTTTTAAAACCGTCTTCTTCCAACTCACCGATCATTCTTTTCGGATCTGGAAACAATTTTTTATCCCAGGTAAAACATCGAAATCCATCCATATAATCAATATCCAAATAGATGGCATCACAGGGAATATTAAGGTCCCTAAATTGCTTTGTAATTTCCTTCACATTACTTTCCGGGTAATAGCTCCATTTAGATTGATGATATCCCAAAGCCCACATTGGAGGTAGTTCCGGAGTACCCGTTAAATTTGAATATGCCGCCACCACTTTAGACATTTCCGGACCGTAAAAGAAGTAATAGTTCAGCTCGCCACCATCGGCCCAAAAACTAGTCGTATTTCTCCTTTCATGGGCAAAATCAAAATGGGTCTTAAACGTATTATCAAAATATATTCCATACGCACGCCCTTTATGAAGCCCCACGTAAAAAGGTATAGCCTTATATAATGGGTCTTGGTCTTTGCCATAGGCATATTGGTCGGTTACCCAATTGTGTAAGCGCTTTCCCTTAAGATTACTATGTGTTGCCTTATCTCCCAATCCATAAAAACTCTCACCGGTCTGGGTAATTTTACTCATCTTAACGGTATTACCGCCATACTCATAGTTTTCTTCCCAGTGGAAACCTATTTCATCTTCGTTGATGATATTTCCGTCTAAATCAGATATTTGGGTTCGTAAGGATTTTTTATCAACTAGAACATGAACTCTAGCGGTTTTAACGATATATTCCGTATCATTCTCCTCTACTTCAAGACTGCTATAACCCAGCGTAGCTTCAGGATCTATAGCGTATGAGAAGTCTGGTTCAAAAACGTAATTGGTAGCGTACCTAAAACGTATTAAACTTCCCCGCAAAATAGTTACTTGTAAAATAACCCCATTATCCGTGGTAAAGTAAAGTTTGTCGGTATCTTGTTTAAAATCAACTATATGGTTAGGGTAAAGATTACCCTTATATTCTAATTCTGTATTTGTAATCATTGATTAATTATTTTAAATCAATAGCAAAAGAAGCACAATAACACGGAAGCACGAAATATTATCCGAGCAATTACAAACTATAACGATTTAGGAAAAGAAAGTTACTTTATAATGACGATTCCTAACGGGGGAATGGTTATTTCTGTGGATTTCTTATACCCGTGCCAAGCCTTTGTTGACGTTTTGATAGTGGTATTGACATTCCCGGCACCTCCGTACACTTTAGCGTCGCTATTAAGAATTTCCTTTAGCTTCCCTTTTTTGTGTATTCCTATTCTATAATTTTCTCTAAGGACAGGAGTAAAATTGCAGGCAATAATAAGATCGTTTTTTTCATCATGTCCTTTTCTTATATAGGTCAGTACAGAATTCTCATGATCTCCATAATCGATCCATTGAAAACCTTCCGGGCTAAACTGCTTTTCGTAAAGCGCGGGATAATTTTTATATGTAGCGTTTAAATCCTTAACAAATTGTTGCACACCAGAATGTCCGTCATATTGTAGCAAATGCCAATCTAAACTTTGTTGAAAATTCCATTCTGCCGTTTGTCCGAATTCGCCGCCCATAAACATAATGTTAGTGCCAGGATGCGTGAACATGTAGCCAAAGAGTAGCCTTAAATTGGCGAACCGCTGCCATTCGTCACCGGGCATCCTATACACCAAAGATTGCTTTCCGTACACTACCTCATCATGTGAAAAAGGCAGCATAAAGTTCTCCGTAAAGGCATACGTCATACTAAAAGTCAAATCGTTCTGATGGTGTTTTCTGTATATCGGTTCTTTTTTGAAGTATTCTAGCGTATCGTGCATCCAACCCATCATCCATTTCATTCCAAAACCTAGACCTCCTAAGTTTACCGGTTTGGAAACTCCGGTGAAGGCCGTTGATTCTTCTGCAATGGTCTGTACTCCATCAAAACTGGAATATATTTCTTGGTTGAGCTCCCTAATAAAGGACATGGCTTCCAAGTTTTCATTATTCCCGTACATATTAGCTTCCCATTCGCCTTCTTCCCTAGAGTAATCTAAATAAAGCATAGAGGCCACGGCATCTACACGTAATCCGTCTACATGAAATTGTTCTAACCAAAAAAGTGCATTACTTATCAAAAATGCCCTTACCTCGTTCCTTCCGTAATTAAATATCAAACTTTTCCAATCTGGGTGATACCCTCTTCTCCTATCCGGATGTTCATATAAGTTAGAACCGTCAAAAAACCCAAGTCCATGGGCATCTTCGGGAAAATGTGATGGAACCCAGTCTAGGATTACACCAATATCATTTTGATGAAAAGCATCTACCAATAATTTAAAATCCTCTGGAGTTCCAAATCTAGAAGTAGGCGCAAAATATCCGGTTAGCTGATATCCCCAAGAAGGATCGTACGGATATTCCATTATTGGCATGAACTCAACATGGGTATAACCCATTTCTTTAACGTAACCAACCAAATCCTTGGCCAGCTCCTTATAGGTTAAAAAATCTCCATCTTTGTTTCTTTTCCAAGAACCTAAATGCACTTCATAAACGGAGTAAGGTCTATCCAATCCGTTTTTTTCCTTTCGATAACCCATCCAGGCCTTATCCTTCCATTTATAATCGGAATTCCAAATAACGGATGCCGTTTTAGGCGGATGTTCACATTGTCTTGCAAAAGGGTCTGCTTTTTCTGTCCAAATATCATTGTTGTTGGACTGTATCTTATATTTATAAATATCCCCGGAACCTACAGCGGGGATAAAACCTTCCCATATGCCACTGGAATCCCAACGCACATTCAATTGATGTGTAGTTGCATCCCAAAAATTAAAATCCCCAACAACGGATACCGATTTGGCGGAAGGGGCCCAGACCGCAAAATAAGTACCTTCTACACCGTCTACTTTTGTAGGATGTGAACCTAGTTTATCATAAAGACGATAATGCTTTCCTCCCTTAAAGAGGTCAATATCAAAATCCGTGAACAAAGAATGGACAATAACTTTAGACATGTGTATATTAATTTTGCGGTAAATCTAATCAACTTTAAATTAAGGAGTAGAATTTAGTAGTTTTACTTGATTACATCCAATTAAATATCTCAATTTATTTTTCAAATTACGAAAATGGAACGCTTTTTGAAAACACTCAGGTTATTAAGGAAATAGTAAACCAAAAAAATCAATACATCATGAAAAAATTAAGTTTAGTACTAGGTTGTTTATTCGCTTTATTATTCATCACCTGTGAAGGCCCACAAGGACCTCCAGGGTTTGATGGTTTTGACGGATTGGATGGAAGAGATGGGATTGATGGACAGGACGGAGTAAATATTTTAGGAAAGGTAATTGACATTGAAGGTACTTTTTCAGAAGAAAATGATTATGGATTATTGTTCGAGTTCCCTCAGACCATTGAAGTTTTTGAAACGGATGTTGTCCTGGTCTATTTGCTCTGGGACCAGACAGAAGACTCCAACGGAGAGGCCGTGGACATCTGGAGATTGCTACCACAGACCAGAATATTAGACCAAGGATTGTTACAGTATAATTATGATCACACCTTTTTAGACGTAAATATTTTCTTGGAATCAGATTTTGATTTAGGTACGCTACAATCTGGTGATACGGACAATCAAGTATTCAGAATAGCGGTATTACCAGCGGAGACGGCTCAAGGAAGTAAACTAGATTTATCTAACGTATATAACGTAATGGGACGTTTAAGTGTTGAAGAACAGAATATTCAGCTTATTAAGTTAAACTAACAAAATCATGTTTCAGTCATGGAAAGCCTCATTATTTATTGAGGCTTTTTTATGCCAAAAAATAGCGTCTTTATAGAAAACTTAACAGTAGTATCCTTTTAAGTAACTTAAATTTGAAAGGAATTGATAAAAGAAAAGACGAAGTAAAAAAATATAATTATGAAATTGAATGCCTTGATCATTTTACTAATATTTGCCGCTAGCTGCAAAGGTGTTTCCCAGGAGAAGGGAGAAATGGCAAAAAATGAAAGCCAGGACGTCAAAGAATTTGCCGTTCAGAAAACCGAAGCGGAATGGAAAAAAGAACTCACCGATGCACAATTCTATGTGCTAAGAAAAGCGGCCACAGAAAACCCCTTCACTAGTGACCTCCTAGACAATAAAAAAGAAGGCGTATATGTTTGTGCAGGCTGTGATACGCCATTATTCAAAAGTGCCACAAAATTTGATTCCGGTACGGGATGGCCCAGTTTTTATGAGGAAATTGAAGGTAATGTAGCCTACGACGTAGATTATAAAATAGGCTATAAGAGAACGGAAGAGCATTGTGCTACTTGCGGCGGACACCTAGGTCATGTTTTTGAGGATGGTCCTGCACCCACGGGCGAAAGGCACTGTATCAACGGGGTTGCACTTAAATTCGTTCCGGAAAGCTAAGAATACCGCCTGTAATGAAATTTGCCCAAAACTATATCGAAAGAGCTCGTTTTGAATTTGAGCGCTACAAAACATTGGGCGACAGAACTTTTGAACACATTTCAGAAGACGATTTACAATGGGCTTACGCAGCTACCGATAACTCCATTGCTGTAATCGTAAAGCACATGGTAGGTAATATGCGCAGCAGATGGACAAATTTTCTGACCGAAGATGGTGAGAAAAAATGGCGTTTTCGCAAAAAAGAATTTACCCTCCCTCCTGTATCCAAATCAGAGACCATTGTCCTTTGGAACAGTGGTTGGGATTGTCTTTTCCACGCGCTTGATTTAGTAAGCGAATCCAATTTCAATCAGAAGATCAAGATTAGGAATGAAGAACATACGTTGGTAGAAGCTATTAACAGACAGCTTGCACATTATGCAAACCATGTAGGGCAAATTGTGCTCTTAGGAAAGATGCGAAAAGGAAAAGACTGGATTTCCCTGTCTATACCAAAGGGCGGATCGGTTTCTTTTAACAAAGAAAAGTTTGGTTCAGATTTAAATGAGTGAAAATCACAAAATCCTTAGTTTTAATTTCAAATAGGATAATTGTCCTTCAGGTTTGGTTTTGTATTTTTGCAGCGCTTTCAAAAAGAATCGCTTTAAACATTTAAAATTAAAAATATGAGCACTTTCGATGTTATTGTTTTAGGTAGTGGCCCAGGTGGCTATGTTACTGCTATTAGAGCTTCTCAACTAGGTCTTAAAACAGCAATTATAGAAAAGGAAAACCTTGGTGGAGTTTGTTTAAACTGGGGTTGTATCCCAACTAAAGCTTTATTGAAGTCAGCTCAGGTTTTTGAATATCTTCAACATGCCGGTGATTATGGACTTATGGCCGAAGGTGTTGATAAGGATTTTGATGCCGTGGTGAAAAGAAGTAGAAATGTGGCCGATGGCATGAGCAAAGGCGTGCAATTCTTAATGAAGAAGAACAAAATCGAGGTTATTAATGGGTTCGGCCGCCTAATGCCTGGAAAAAAGGTGGTGGTTAAAGGAGAGCACGGAGAACCTGCGGAATACTCTGCGGATCACATCATAGTAGCTACAGGAGCCCGTAGTAGGGAATTACCGAGCTTACCACAGGACGGAAAAAAAATAATTGGTTACCGGGAGGCAATGACCTTGGCCAGCCAACCTAAGAAAATGATCGTTGTGGGTAGTGGTGCCATAGGTATAGAGTTCGCCTATTTCTATAACGCCATGGGTACCGAGGTTACCGTGGTAGAATACCTTCCGAATATTGTCCCCGTAGAAGACGAGGACATCTCCAAACAATTGGAACGTAGCTTCAAGAAATCAGGGGTTAAAATTATGACGTCTGCGGAAGTTACTTCGGTAGATATTTCGGGTGAAGGTGTGAAAGCCACCGTAAAGACTGCTAAAGGAGAACAAGTATTGGAAGCTGATATTGTACTGTCCGCAGTGGGTATCAAAACAAACATTGAAAATATAGGATTAGAGGATATAGGTATCGCTACCGATAGGGATAAGATCAAAGTAAACGATTTCTACCAGACCAATATACCGGGATACTATGCCATTGGTGACGTTACCCCTGGACAGGCCTTAGCCCACGTTGCCTCGGCCGAAGGTATACTTTGTGTTGAAAAAATAGCAGGGATGCATGTGGAAGCCCTAGATTATGGAAACATACCTGGATGTACCTATTGCACACCTGAAATCGCCTCTGTCGGACTCACAGAAAAACAAGCAAAAGAACAAGGATTGGATATCAAGGTTGGTAAATTTCCCTTTTCGGCTAGTGGAAAGGCCAAGGCCGCCGGAACTTCTGACGGTTTTGTGAAAGTAATTTTCGATGCCAAATACGGAGAATGGCTTGGGTGCCATATGATCGGTGCTGGTGTTACCGATATGATTGCCGAAGCGGTTGTAGCCCGTAAGTTGGAAACGACCGGTCATGAGGTTTTAAAGGCCGTACACCCACATCCTACGATGAGTGAGGCCGTGATGGAGGCAGTGGCAGATGCCTATGACGAGGTAATACATCTATAATTTATGAAGCCGAAAATTAGGAACATCCATTGAGACGGGATGCGGACGATTCTAACAAGAACGATTTCAAATTAACCGTTCTTGGCCTAATTTTTTCGATATTCATATTTATTTTATTCGCATACTATGCTATTAAAAGCTTTTAGAGCCACGGCCATTTTAGAAGGTATCTCATATCTAGCCCTTTTTGGGGTAACCATGCCCTTGAAATATTGGGCAGAAATTCCTGGACCCAATAAGGTAGTCGGCTATGCGCACGGAGTTTTATTTATTGCCTTCATAGCGCTAGCCCTTCTCGTCTGTTTTAACAAAAAATGGGGGATAAAACGCTTCATTATTTTCGGAATAGCTTCACTGTTACCTTTTGCGACGTTCTACGTGGAAGAAAAATATTTAAGAGAAGAATAGCCGTTATTCGGTTTCCTTAAACTTGTAAATTTGTCCATCGAAACTACAGACATAGATTTCTTTGGCATTATCCGTACCGAAAGAAGAGATATTTAAACCAGATTCTACCAAAAGCTGATTACTAGGACTGCCGCTTAGATTACTGTCCAAAGCCCATATGCGCCCTGAGATAAAATCGCCATAAATATAATATCCTTTCAAAGTACTAACCTCATCTCCTCTATACACATAGCCGCCTGTTATTGACCTGTCATTGGCATTGTGGTTGTATTCAAAAACAGGTGCAATCGTATTAGCACCATCACAAGTGTCCGAGCCAAAACAGGAAGTACCCTCTAGAATGTTCCAACCATAATTACCGCCTTTTTCTATGATATTTATCTCTTCCATTTCTCCTTGACCCACATCGCCGGTCCATATACTTTCGGTTTGTTCGTCAAAACTAAAGCGCCATGGATTACGAAGACCGTAGGCATAAATCTCCACTCTTGCATTATTCATATTCACAAATGGATTGTCCGAGGGAATGCTGTAGTTAGCGTCCGACCCCGGGACGTCTACATCAATTCTTAAAATTGCACCTAGCAGGTTCTCTAAATTTTGAGCGTTACCTTGGGGGTCACCTCCTCCTCCACCATCACCCGAAGCAATATATAAATAACCATCCGGACCAAAGGCTAATTGCCCTCCGTTATGGTTTGTTTCTGGTTGAGGAATCCGTAATAAAATTGTTTCGCTAGCTACGTCCGCGATATCTTCGGAAGCACCGGAAACTTGAAACCTTGAGACCAATGCCATATCTTCTGTTGGCGTGTAGGTCACGTAAAAGAAGCCGTTAGAGCTGTAATTGGGATGAAATGCAAAATCAAGAAGACCCAGTTCACCGGTACTAACAGTTCAGTTTTCTAAATCTAAAAAGGTAGCGCTTACCTGCGTAGTTTCATCATTTGGAAATACCTTGATACTTCCTCCTCGTTCGGCTACAAAAATACGATTGGTACCGTCATCCGGGCTTTGGAGGTCCAAAGGTCTCGAAAATTCTAAATTGGGGAACGCGTTTACCAAACTCACGGCGCCCTCGGAAAGTGGAACAAGTTTATTGTCCTCGTCCTTGCTATAGGAAAATAGGACCAATAAAGCAAATGAGATGGGTGCAATAATCCTTTTCATAGCTATAGGCTTTCTTTATTAACGTAGAAATAGTCCTGTTTGGATGTATTTCAAAAACCAACCATTGAATAAGCGTAGGGCTATAAAAAACTTTGTATGGCTAAATTATAGCTCTGAAGACCAAAGCCAAGAATTACTCCTTTTGCACCAGAAGAAATATACGAAACATGTCTGAAGTCCTCTCTTTTATGGGTATTGGAAATATGCACCTCAACGACGGGCGTCTCTATAGCTTTTACCGCATCGCCTATACCTACAGAGGTGTGGGTGTAAGATGCTGCGTTTAAAACAATACCGTCATAGAAAAAACCTGTCTCCTGTAGTTTGGAAATTAGCTCTCCTTCTATGTTAGATTGAAAATATTCTAGTTGTACCTCCTTGAACTTAAATTGAAGCTCGGCAAAATAGTCTTCAAAGGTTTTATCCCCATAAACTTCTGGTTCACGTTTGCCCAAGAGGTTTAGATTGGGCCCGTTAATGATGATTATTTTCATATAAATCGCTTCTGTGATTATCTAGAAATAGAACAAACGCTTCAATCTTATTGCCAAAGACCTATAAAGCATATCTTGTCATCAAAAATACTAAATAATTATACTAGAGAAAGCGACAGTAGCAAGCTTGTGCTTTTAGAATAGAATGAGAAACCCTAACAGTACTGTGGAGAAGTTAGCATCTCCATTAACGGCAAAGTAGGACACATTTATTTCGGTGGAACCTCCACTTACATCTACGCCCATACTTGGCCTATAGTAAAAGCCGCCATCATTACCTTCATTGAGGCCAATAGCGTATCCCACGTCTGCACCTATCTTAAAACCGGAAGTAGGATAAATGCGTAAGGATGCGGCAACCGGAATGAACTGTGCATTGTCAAATTCAGTTTGGACGGTTACACCACCAACCGAAGAAGATTCCTTTTCTCCAAAGGCATTGGAAAAACCCGTGGCGATTCCTAAGTCCAGTTCTTTTGACACACCCCAATGTTGATAAATATCTACACCTAATGTAAGACTGTAAGCTTCGGAAAAATCACCCACCACGAGTCCGGCGTTGACGCCAGCCCTAAAATTAGTTCTATCGATTTGCGCTTCAGCTGAAAAAGAAGCAACCAAGAAACAGATGGCTATATAAAATGTTTTCATTTGATTTTATAGGATTGATTGTCATGTAAACATAACACCTTAATCACGGTCTGATAATAAAAGTTGTAATCGTCATGAATTTCGTTGTAAAACACTCATTTTATGAAGAAAACAGAATTAGAATACTGGTAAATGACCTCCAAGAATGATTAAAAAGTTAACATTTATCCCGAAGCAAACATCAGAACATTTTAAATCTGGATTATCGAGTATAACATCAAAAAGAATTACTAATATGCCCACAAAGTGAAACCCTAATTTAGCGTCGTAGCTATAATACCTGGTGAGGAAACCTTACGTCCTGTTTTACAACAAAGCTCATTCCGTTATGGGTTACTGATATAGCAACCACTGAATAGTATAAAACCTTAACAAATAATCATCTTTTTATTTCGAATGTTGTCTTCAGATGTAAGCGTTATGATATAAATCTTTATTATTCAGAGGCTTTGCATTTGTAATTTTCGACCTATCTTTCCTAAATAGTCAAATTTTCAGAAAACAACTATTGGTCAATGAATTGGGAACATGCCCTAATAGACTTTAAATCCTACCTTAAAATAGAAAGAGGGTTAGCGGATAACTCAATAAAAAACTATGTTTGGGATATAGAGAAATTAGTAAAATTTCTTGAGACCAATCAGTTAAAAGATTCTCCCTTGGACATTCATAAAGACACGGTAGAGCGCTTTGTTTATGAAATTGCTAAAGAGGTTAATCCCAGGTCCCAAGCGCGTATTATTTCTGGACTTAAAAGTTTCTTCAACTATTTGGTCTTTGAGGATTACCGGGACAACAATCCCTTAGACCTTATAGAGTCTCCAAAAATTGGACGTAAGCTTCCAGATACGATTTCAGAAAATGAAATAAACCAACTCATTGCCGCCATTGATTTAAGTAAGAAAGAAGGAGAACGAAACCGAGCAATGTTAGAAACATTGTACGGCTGTGGCCTACGTGTTTCGGAACTAATCGGACTCAAAATTTCCGACCTTTATTTTGAAGAAGACTTTATCAAAGTTACCGGCAAAGGCAATAAACAAAGGTTTGTGCCCATAAGCAACATCAATAAAAAATATATCAATATTTACAAAGACGAGGTTCGTATTCACCTAAAAATCCAAGAGGGTTTTCAAGATATTCTTTTTCTGAACAGAAGAGGTAAACAGCTTACACGTGCCATGGTCTTTACCATAGTCAAGGATTTGGCTGAGCACATAGGGCTTCGCAAAAATATAAGTCCACATACCTTTAGACACTCCTTTGCGACGCATTTATTGGAAAATGGGGCAGACCTTAGGTCTATACAACAAATGTTAGGACACGAAAGTATTACTACAACGGAGGTATATATGCATGTTGATAGGAGTCACTTAGCTGAAGTGATGAATAAATTTCATCCTAGAAAATAGCCTTCAAAATTTGATTTTACCCCCTAGCGTATAAACTTGCGGCATTGGAATATCGCGTTCACCAAAAACACCCATAGGAGAATTGTTTACCTGAATATTTGATCCACCTTCGATCACAAAACTTTTGTTTACCTCATAGCCCAGTCCATTAATGAGTCCTACTCTTGGTGGTGGTTGTTTTAAATGAGGATATTTATTTATCTCCGCTTCTATTTCTAGTCCTGAGTACAGGTATAATCTCTTGTTCAAATACTGTTTAAACCGAAAATTGGAGCGTAAACGATTTGTAGTTCATAGGTATCGTAAAAGGTTCTTAGTTCTGCGCTGGTCTTATCGGAGAGCCTATACCTTACCAAAAAAAAGCTATGCTCTTCATCATCTAAAAATAAGGGATACGAAAAAGTAGAGAGTGTCAATTGCGGTTCAGCATCTGATATTGCCGAAGCGTTCTCTCGGTTTTGCGAGAAGCCATATTGTAAAATGACAAACAAACAGAGAAAAGAATGTATTTTCCGCATAAGCCCTTTTTAGAAGTTCAACCCCTTTAAAGCTATTCTAAAAAATAAAACGACTCTCCATCTTTATGAATCATTTAACGAGATTATACTGTATTTAACATTCATAAGAAAACAACTCCATCGTTATAGTGTCGCTTATCCTTTTTGATTCTCTTTTTTTAATAACCAAAACAATATATTTATAAAAAAATTGGCCGAATTGAAAGAGCATTTAGAAAGATTGTGGTGGAAAGAAGGTATCGTTTATCAAATCTACCCTAGAAGTTTTCAGGATACTACAGGTAACGGAATAGGTGATTTACAGGGTATAATTAAGCGTTTGGATTATATAAAAAGCCTGGGGGTGACCATCATTTGGCTCAACCCGGTATACAACTCACCAAACGATGATAACGGTTACGACATAAGTGACTACAGGAGTATTATGTCCGAGTTTGGAACCATGGAAGATTTTGACCGGCTTCTTGAAGAAATGAAGCAAAGAGGTCTAAAACTCGTCATGGACCTTGTGGTTAACCATAGTAGCGATGAACACCAATGGTTTGTTGAATCTCGCAAGTCCAGGGATAATCCTTTCAGGGATTATTACCATTGGTGGCCAGCCGAAAAAGGCATACCGCCAAAAAGGTGGAGTTATTTTGATGTGGAGGGCAATGCATGGAAATATGACGAGACCACCAATGCATACTACCTGCATTACTTTTCCGAGAAGCAACCCGATTTAAAGTGGGAGAATCCAAAACTTAGGGAAAAAATATACAATGCCATGCGTTTTTGGTTCGAGAAAGGCGTAGATGGTTTCCGTATGGATGTAATATCCTTTATTTCCAAAGACACGAACTACCCAGAGCTTCCACAGGAATATGAGGGGAACTTTGTCCCTTTTTATGCCAACGGACCAAAGTTACACGAATACCTCAATGAAATGAACAACGAAGTACTTTCTAAATATGATGTGATGACGGTTGGAGAAGCTCCAGGGGTTACCTTAAAGAACGCATTGGACTTTGTAGACGAAGACCGAAAGGAACTGAACATGTTTTTCCATTTTGATTTGATGTCCCTAGACCGCGATGGAGACGAAGTTTTCATGATGCGAAAAGATAAATGGAAACTTACGGAGTTTAAAAAAATACATACCGATTGGGATGCTGTTTTTTCTGAAAAAGGCTGGGGTAGTATGTATCTTAACAATCACGATTTTCCCAGAAGTGTAAGTAGATGGGGAGACGATTCCAAGACACATTGGTACAACTCCGCAACCATGCTTCAAACGTTTTTATTGACCATGAGGGGCACTCCCTATTTTTATTATGGAGAAGAAATAGGTATGACGAATATTAGATTTCAAAATATTACCGATTATAAGGACATTAATACCCTGAACAGATATGAAAGCGTTAAGAATGAAGGTGGAGATGTAGCCGCTTTTATCGAAAATGAAAAAGATGCCAGTAGAGATAATGCTAGAACCCCCATGCAATGGGACACCTCTAAAAATGCCGGATTTTCAGAAGAAAAACCATGGATCAAGGTAAACGATAACTATGCGGACGGTATCAATGTAGCATCACAGGAAAATGATAGGGGCTCGGTTTTGAACTATTTCCGTAAAATGGTTCAAATCAGGAAAGATCATTTAGCCCTCATCTATGGGAGTTATGAACTCCTTTTACCGGATAATGAACGGGTTTATGCCTACACGAGAACTTTAGAAGAAAACAAATATTTAATTCTTCTTAGTTTTTCAAGGGAACGGGAAATACTAACTTTAGAGCAGTTCAAGGGTCAGAATGCAAAATTACTCTTGGCAAACGATGATGCCGTAGTACATGTAAAAGACGGCGTATTTAAAGTACGTCCTTATCATGCCATGCTGTATACAATTGACTAATCTTTGAATTGACTATAATTTCTTTTAAAAGGCCTAATGATCAGTCTTGCTTCACGGTCAAATCGCACATAATTATACACCCAATTTACAAAGACCACTACCCTATTTCTAAAGCCTATCAAGAAAAATAGGTGTACGAACATCCAAACGAACCAGGCAAAAACCCCTTGGAATTTAAGGTTTTTCAAGTCTACCACCGCTTTGTTCCTACCTACTGTTGCCATACTGCCTTTATCCAGATAGGAAAAGGGTTTCAGGGATTTTCCATCTATTAAACGCACCAGGTTTTCACCAAGATGCTTTCCTTGCTGTATGGCCGGTTGTGCCATCATAGGATGCCCTCTTGGATAATCCTCACTTTGCATGCAGGCAATATCACCAATGGCAAATATCTCGGGGTATCCTTCTACCTGATTAAATTCGTTCACATTCAATCGGTTACCGCCGGCCAGTAATTCTTTTGCATCTAAACCCTTAATAGTAGCTCCCATTACACCGGCCGCCCAAACAAGGGTTGCCGTGTCAAAGGTTAAATCGGTTTTGGTGGTTACCGTTTTACCATCGTAGCCGGTAACTCTAGTGTTTTTCCAAACTTGCACGCCCAGTTTTTCTAAAAATTGCTCGGATTTTTCAGAAGCATTAGCACTCATGGCATCTAAAAGGCGGTCGCCTCCCTGTACCAAATTGATTTGTGCCCTCCGCGTATCCAAATCAGGATAATCCTTAGGTAAAATTCCTTTTTTTATTTCGGCCAAGGCGCCCGCCAATTCCACACCTGTTGGTCCGCCACCCACAATAACAAAATTCATTAGGGCATCTCGCTCATGGTAATCGTCTGTTAATAGGGCTTGTTCAAAATTTTCGAGAATCAGACTTCTAAGGTTTAAGGATTGCGGAATGGATTTCATAGCCATCGCATTTTTTTCTAACTCTTTGTTCCCGAAGAAATTGGTCTCCGAGCCTGTGGCCACAACCAAATAATCATAACTCACTTCCCCTATGGAAGTACTTAACACCTTCTTTTCTGGCTGTATTTCCTTTACCTCAGCAAGTCTAAAGAAGAAATTATCATAACCGATTAAAACCTTACGCAAAGGATAGGCAATGGAATCCGGTTCCAGACCACCCGTAGAAACTTGATATAATAAAGGCTGAAAAGTGTGATAGTTGTTTTTATCCAGAAGCACTACCTGAACTTCTTTTTTACTTAGTTTTTGAGCTAAGGAAATGCCGCCAAAACCACCTCCCACAATAACGATTCTTGGATAATTGGACTGCGGTATGTTCATAATTTAAATCTTACGTGCAAAATTAAACAAACCTTCTTCCATTGAAAAAAGAATATGGGGTTTTTAGTATATTTAGAAGCTAATTTCAAATACCAACAAAAATGCACAAATCCCTTTATATCTTAGTTTTCTTACTCGTATCCCAGTATAACGTACAGGCTCAAAAAACAACGGATGATGTTTTAAAAAGATTAGATGCCAAAAGCGAGACCTATGCCAACATAGCTCAAGAGATTTGGGGTTTGGCCGAAATGGGTTATCAAGAGGTTAAAAGTTCTGCTTTACTTCAAAAAACACTGGAAGATGAAGGCTTTACCATAAAAACAGGCGTTGCCGGAATACCTACGGCCTTCATTGCGGAATATGGCAGTGGAAGTCCCGTAATCGGTATTATGGGCGAGTACGATGCCTTGCCCGGATTGTCCCAACAAGCAGTAGCCGAAAAAAAATCAGCCGGAAAAGTAGCGGGGCATGCCTGTGGACATCACCTGTTCGGAACGGCCTCTACTGCCGCCGGCATCGCTACCAAGGACTGGCTAAAGGCCAATAAGATGCAAGGGACCATTCGTTTTTATGGAACTCCTGCCGAAGAAGGTGGTTCTGGAAAAGTCTACATGGTACGGGAAGGACTTTTTAATGATGTAGATGTTGCCCTTCATTGGCATCCCGGAGCTCAAAATGCGGCCAGTGCGGGAGCTGCGTTGGCAAACAAATCCGCTAAATTTCGTTTTTACGGTGTATCCGCCCATGCCGCGGCATCTCCAGAAATGGGTCGCTCCTCTTTAGATGGCGTGGAGGCCATGAACATGATGGTGAACATGATGCGAGAGCACATCCCTGAAAAAGCCAGAATTCATTATGTAATAACAGATGGCGGAAAAGCTCCGAACGTGGTTCCAGATTTTGCAGAGGTGTATTACTATGCGCGCCACAATACAAGGGGTGTGGTCATCGAGATTTTTGACCGTATCGTTAAAGCTGCCGAAGGAGCCGCTTTAGGTACAGGTACGACTATGGACTATGAAATGATCGGCGGAACCCATGAACTACTGCCGAACCTGACATTACAAAAATTAATGCACGATAATCTATCCAAAATCGGTGGCATGGAGTACACGCCTGAAGAAAAGATATTTGCGGATAAAATTGCCAAGAGTTTAGGCCAAGACGGTGTTGATAGTGATACTGCTAAAAAGATACAGCCTTATAAAACGGAAGCAAAAGCTTTTGGCTCAACGGATGTGGGAGATGTTAGTTTTGCTGTCCCCACGGTAGGTATGAGCGCCGCTACGTGGGTGCCAGGTACTCCCGCGCATAGCTGGCAGGCCGTTGCGGCGGGCGGAACCTCTATAGGAAACAAAGGTATGATGATAGCGGCAAAAACACTGACACTTACGGCTATTGACCTATTCAAGAACAAACAACTAGTCAGTGAGGCCAGGAAAGAATTCGTTGACCGAAGAGGAACGGATTTTAAATATATTCCTTTGTTGGGTGAACGGTCACCGGCGTTGGACTATAGAAATTAGTAAAGTCTACCGGCTACTGGCTACCGGTTAATGGCTACTGGTTACTGGTTACTGGTTACTGGTTACTGGTTACTGGTTACTGGCTATGTAACAATAAAAACTTGCTTTTTGTTGTAACAAAAAGAACCCTGTACACACTTATCTCGTAAGAACTACCAACCAAGCGTGAATAAAGAGCTGGAACATCAATTTGTGACGGAACTGCAGGACAATCAAAACATTGTTCACAAGGTCTGTACGTTGTATACAAACGACCGCGATTCTCATAACGATTTGTTTCAGGAAATAACCATTCAGCTGTGGAAGGCCTATCCAAAATTTAGGGGCGAAGCCAAATTTAGTACTTGGATGTACCGGGTTGCGTTGAATACGGCCATTACATTGTATAGAAAGTCTAAACGACGTGTTGACACGCAGGACTATGAGTCTGTAATTTATAAAATAAAAGCCGACGAATACGATGAGACGGAGGAACAACAGCTCAAGTTGATGTACAAGGCAGTTAGGCAGTTAGGAGATATTGACAAGGCCTTGGTCTTTATGTACTTGGAAGATAAAAATTATATGGAAATTTCTGAAACACTGGGGATTACAGAAGTAAATGCCAGAGTTAAGATGAACCGTATCAAAAACAAATTAAGAACCATTTTGAATCCATAAGGTTATGACGGATGAATTGGAATTATTAAAAAAAGACTGGCAAAAGAAAGAAATTGCCGTGCCTAAGCTATCCTATACCGAAATTCATAAAATGATTTGGAAGAAATCATCTTCTATTGTGAAGTGGATTTTGACCATAAGTATTCTTGAATTTACACTACCGCACCTATTATATCTCGTACCTTCTTGGCAAGATGGTTTGCAGGTTTATGAAAACATCGGCGTGTCCAAATATTTATTTGGTCTTTCTATTTTCTCCTACGGTATTGCAGCGTATTTCATTTTTCAGTTCTATCAGCGGTTCAAGGAAATATCCGTATTGGATAGTTCTAAGAATTTAATGAAGAAAATTATCAAGACCAGAAGAACGGTGAAACACTATGTTATTTTTTCCCTTTCCATGATTATGGTGACTATAATGGTCATGGTCATCGGTATTTACCTAAGTGAAGATATTGCCGCAGCATTTCCGGAGTTAAAAGATGGTTTGGACAAAGTTTCCCCAGAAAAACTAAGGATTACCTTAATGCTTACCATTGGTATTTTTGGAGTCTTATTAACACTCTTTATGGGCGGAGTGTATTTCTTATTATATGGTCTGCTATTACGTAAACTGAATAAAAACTACAAAGAATTAAAGCAGCTGGAAGTTTAACCGTTGCGCCATTTGCGCATTTTATTTTCTTCCTCGTAGGCCAATAGTTCCTTTTCCGAAATCACTTTTAGAAAAGACGGGTGCTGCTCTATGGCGTATTCTAATTTTTCAATGATGGCCTCGGTAGATTCGTTTTCGTAATCGATTTCCAACGGCTCCTTGATAACCATAGATTGAAGAATACCTTTTTTCTTAACCCGTAATCCTTTCTTATCAAATGAACGGCGAAAACCATCTATGACCACCGGTACCACTAAGGGCTTATATTTTTTAATAATGTGGGCCGTGCCTTTTCTAAGTGGCTTCCAAGGTGTGGTAGTTCCTTGCGGAAAAGTAATTACCCACCCATCTTCCAATGCGGTTCCGATATTTGAAATATCACTCATTTTTACCTGTCTGTTCACATCTTGGCCTTCTGACCTCCATGTTCGCTGAACACTTATAGACCCTGCGTAGGCCAAAATTTTGGTGAGCAAACTCTTCTTCATGGTCTCTGCAGCGGCCACGTAATACATATTTAATTTGGGCTGCCAAATATATCCTAGGTTTTTAATGGAATCTTCCCTGCCACTTAAACTAGCATTAAAGACATGGAACATGGCGACAACATCTGCGAAATAAGTTTGATGATTACTCACGAAAAGCACGTTCGTGTCCGGGAGACCCCTTATAATTTCCGAACCCTCAATATCCAAAGTATTAAAGCGTTTATAACGTTGGTGCGAGAGTAACGCTAGAACACGTATAAGCCACTTTTTTAGAAATAGGTTATGCCCAAAAGGGTTTTTCTTGAATAATCCCATAGACGCTAAAGTAGTAAATAGAGTTTTATAACACCTGCTTCAACAAGTCTTTTATCTCGCTCATCATCATTGCCGTAGCTCCCCAGACGATGTAATCGTTTAGTTTAAAGGCAGGTACTTCCATCTCGGAAGCATACGAAGTGCTTAATTTTTTTGAGACTACATTGTGGTCTTGTAAGAAATCTACTAAAGAAATTTCCAGTAGTGCCTCCACTTCAGATTCTTGTATCACAAATGGTTTGGGACTACGATAAAGACCAATGAAAGGTTGTACCTCAAAATTACTGGGTGGAATATAGACCTTGGTAATTTCCGAAATCACATTTACATTACTTGGGTGTACCCCCACTTCTTCATGGGTCTCCCTCAGAGCGGTTTCCATCAAGTCCCTATCCGTAGTTTCAACCTTTCCTCCGGGAAAGGCCACCTGGTTGGAATGTACTCCCTTATACGTTTTTCTAAGAATGCAAAGTATTTTAGTTTCATGGTTCGCATCTGGGTAAAAAAGTGCCATCACAGCCGCTTTTCTTGGATTTTTCTTTTTGAACTTATCTTTTAAAAGTTCTTCGATTCGCTCCTCGGGCGCCATTTTAAAGTGTGATGCCTCGCCTGGTAGCGAGAGATTTTTTATTTTTGATAACCTTGCTTCAAAAATGCTAAAATTCATGCGCTTACTATATTACTTTCTGACAATTACCGCTTTATTCATTCTTTGTTCAGGATGTAAAGATAGTCCGAAGAAATCAGAATCTGATGCAAAACAGCCAGTTACGACAATAGATTCCGTAAAACGGAAAGAAGAAAAGCTCGTGTCTGAAATTCAAAAGGATACCTTTAAGCTTACCGAAGAAAATGCCATTGATTTCTTTTTTGAATACCAGCAAAACTTAAAAACTACCAAAGTTAAAATGACCACTAAATTTGGAAGTTTTGTGATTCAACTCTACGATAATGTGCCCTATCATAAAGCAAACTTCATTTATCTTACGAAAAAAGGATATTTCGACTATACTCAGTTTCATAGAGTGGTCAAGGATTTTATAATTCAAGGTGGAAATTCTGACGATAAGAAAACAGCTCAAAAACGAAGGGACATTGGACGATACCTCTTACCTCCTGATACCAGAAAGGGTTACAGGCATCATCGTGGAACCGTATCCATGCCCAGTAGCGAGATAAATAACCCACATATGCTAGCTTCTCCCTACGAGTTTTTTATTGTAGTGACCAAACCTGGCTCTTATCATTTAGATGGTGACTTTACCCCGTTCGGGAAGGTCATAGAAGGGATGGACGTGGTTGATGAGATAAATAGCCAACCTGTGGGCAAAGGAGATTGGCCTTCGCAGAACATCTATATCCAGAAAGCGGAAGTTATGGAGTAGTTGATTCCTTCGAGTACGCTCAGGACAAGGGTTAATTCCTTCGACTACGCTCAAGACAAGGGTTGATGGTTAGAAAATATAATGAATTATCCATATTTTATTTTCTTTAACCTGCTTACGCCTACTAATTCCTAACTGATAACTATTGGCCACTGACCACTGACTAACAACTCCTAACTCCTATAAATATTAGGCAAGGAAATTCTGAACTTTACCGCTAAAATCCGCATTACGATTATGGATAGTATGGCCACAGAATAGGCATAGGTGCTGTTTATAGGAAATTGAATCAATAAAAAATAAAAAGCGCCTCCTAGAATACAGACCGTTGCGTATACTTCCTTTCTGAATATTACAGGAATTTCGTTGCATAGAATATCTCGTAACACACCTCCAAAACTGGCCGTAATCGTTCCTAGAGCGATGCACATTACTGGTAACAATCCGGCATCCAACCCTTTCTCTACCCCTATCAAAGTGTACAGACCTATTCCTATAGTATCGAATAAAAAGAGTGATTTCCTAAAATACTTTAGCTGCTTAACGAACAGTATGGCCAGGATCACAGTAGATAAAATAGTGATGACATAGGTGGCATCTCGCATCCAAACCACGGGCGTATTCCCAATGAGTAAATCGCGTAGTGTGCCCCCTCCGATTGAGGTTACAAAGGCTATAATTACCACTCCAAAGAAATCGAGGCGTTTTTCCATGGCCACCAACACTCCTGAAATTGCAAAGGCAATGGTTCCTAAAATATCGATGACCGTATAGAACATATTATAGTTGTTGGGTGTAGTAGTTGTAATCCTTGATAACGATATCCACAAAATCAATTGGCTTTAGGTCCGTTGAAATCTCAGCAACTTTTTTAATGCGGTTACTTAAAGACAGTACCACATTGTGGTTCCCATTTCGCTTGGCGCTATCATACAGATTCTTTATAGTCTGCATTTCATTATCCTTGAAAACAGTGACTTGTGGGAACTTTGGACTGTAATCCTCTGGTAACTCCCTTAAAAGGGTATCCTTTAGAAAAATACGTTTCTTTTCGCTAATTACGGTTGTGCCTGCTGCAATATCACCAACGCGCTGTCCTTTTCCTCGAATTAAGATGGTAAATACGGCGACACCCCCCGAACTAATGGATACATCTATTATTCTAAGTATCCATCTCACAAAATAACTGGAAAAACCAGCTTTGGTGCCATCTAACTTTACCACTCGCAACTTCATAAAACTTTTTCCTATGGTCTTTCCGTCCATAAAAGTTTCCAAAAGAAGGTAATACAAGAACGCTGGCAATCCTACGAGCATATAAATGGCCCATTGGTCTCCCAGATCTACATCTAAGGCTAATAAAAACCATATCATGAGCACATAATAGATGACGATTATCAGGGTGTCTATGATAAATGCCAACATACGGTCTCCCAAGTGAGCAGTGTTTTGGTCTATACTTATATTTTGGGCCGTTTCTATTTGAAATTGTTCCATTGTTTTGTTTCTTTGGTATAAACCCTTCTGTGAATGCGCGAAGCCGCCTTTGTAAAGCAAAATAAGGACAAATGGTCAACTTTTGAAAGCGCTTTGGCTAACAAAACGAATCTGGAGCCAGATGTATTGTCCAATTTGTATATAGAAATAACGGATCACCTTAGCTACGTCAAGACTTTTTATCCGGCTAGTAATACGGCACATTATCTAAATTCTTTAGCGTCCCAGGCGCATCAAAAAATATATAGGACCAAAAGAGAGCCGAAAAATAGAATCATAAGTTTTTGGAAAGTAGAATTCCCCATGATGTTCAAACAGCATCATCGCGAACTGCTCATCGCGTTTTTAGTGTTCTTTTTCTTCTCTTTCGTCGGGGCCTTTTCAGCCGCCAACGAGGGGGATTTTGTCCGTTCCATTCTTGGAGATGCCTATGTAAATATGACGCTTGAAAATATTGAGAAAGGTGACCCCATGGCCGTTTACAAGCAAATGGGAGAGTTCAACATGTTTTTAGGCATCACCATCAATAATATAAGGGTAGCTTTAATGGCCTTTGTCTACGGAATTATGTTAGGCGTGGGCACATTGATGATAATGTTGCAAAATGGTATCATGTTGGGTAGTTTTCAATATTTCTTTTACGAAAAAGGATTGCTTTGGGAATCCGTTAGAACTATTTGGATTCATGGCACCATTGAGATTTCAGTAATCATCATTGCGGGCTGTGCAGGCTTGGTCTTGGCCAATGGTATGCTCTTTCCTGGAACATACTCCCGTTTGGAATCCTTTAAAAGAGGTATTAAAAATGGTTTGAAAATTATGATAAGTACCATACCGTTCTTTATTATTGCAGGTTTTTTAGAGGGCTTTGTAACCCGCCATACCGAAATGCCAGATGGACTCGCCATATTCATAATTTTAGCCTCTTTGGCACTAATTCTTTTTTATTACGTTATATATCCATACCAAATACACAAGAAAATACCATCACATGAAAACTGATTATATAGAGTTTAAAAAACAGCGCGAACTTGGGGATATACTTTCGGACACTTTCGCTTTTCTCAGGGCAGAGTTTAAACCCTTCTTTACCACCTATTTCAAAATTGTAGGCCCCTTTTTACTCGTAATGATTTTAGCGCTTGCCGCTTACCTCTATTTCGTAGGAAATATAGCTAATATCATGATGTTCAATTCGGGTAACGAGGCGGCTAATTTGGCAACTATTTTTATCATTGGCCTAGTGTACATACTTTCCATTATGGCCGTGTATACCATGTCGCAATCCACGGTATTGCATTATATTAAGTCCTACTCCAACGGAAAAGGCACTACAGATTTTGATACAGTCCAAAAAGAAGTCTACGGTAGTTTTTGGAACTTCATAGGACTCGGAATTATGGTGGGACTTTCCGTAATGGTAGGGTTTATCTGTTGTATTATTCCTGGAATATACCTCTATGTTCCTTTGGCACTTTCTTTCTCCGTTCTAGTATTTAATAGAATGGGAGCTTCTGACGCCTACAGTTATAGTTTTACCCTAGTAAAGGATGAATGGTGGATGACCTTTGCGACCTTTTTTGTAATCGGAATTATTGTAGCAATTGCCTCTTACGCCTTCGCGCTACCCACGGCCATATACCAATGGATGAAGATGGGTATCTTCTCGGGTGAGATGGATGCCGAGAATATGTTGGATATTTTTAAGGACCCGATTTATATTCTTTTAAATATAGTAGGTACTATAGGTCAATTTCTACTGAACCTCATCTCCGTTATCGCTGGAGTCTTTATCTATTTTAATCTCAACGAGAAAAAGAACTTTACCGGTACCTATGAACAAATTGAGAATCTCGGTAAAACTTCTGATAACTAACGATGCCCAAAGGTCTTCTGTATCTAACCGTCTTTCTACTCTCTTTAAGCAGCTTTTGTCAAAAGGATTCTTTAGCGCTTAATTACGATAAGACTAAAATAGTACAGAAAGAAATTTCAGCTCAAGATATAGAAGTCTATAAAAATGACCCCAATTTTAATTATGAGGTTGTACAAAACGATGCTCCCGAATGGTGGATAGCCTTTAAAAATTGGGCCGGAAACCTACTCATCCGTTTTTTTGAATGGCTTTTTGGTGTCAATAAGGCGTCCGGAGCACTGAATCTCTTTTTAGAGTTCTTACCCTATGTGTTGCTGGCGGTACTACTATTTATTCTTGTAAAATTCTTCCTTAACGTCAATGCGCGCGCTATTAGTTATGCCAAGAAGAACCAAGCCACCATGGCCATGTCCGAAGAGGAGCATATCATTAAAAACGAAAATATTCAAAAGCTCATTCAGGAAGCCTTGGCCAATAACAATTACCGTCTTGCCGTTCGTTATTACTACCTGTTCATATTGCAAATAATGACAGAAAAGGAGTTAATAGATTGGCAAATACAGAAGACGAACGAAGACTATCTTAAGGAACTAAAACAAGAAAGACTACAGCATCCCTTTAAAGATATTACGCGACTGTACGACTATATCTGGTATGGGGAATTTCCTATGGACCATGAAAAATACCAAAAGGCAGAAAGCTCGTTTTCAACCTTAAAACAACTCTTGTCCAATGGGTAAAAAAGGCATTGCTTATATTATTATTGCACTGGTTACCTTAGGTGCCATACTCCTGCTACAATATACTAAACCAAAGGATATTAATTGGTTTGAATCCTATGTTCGGTCCCACAAAATACCGTACGGAACCCTAGTCTTTAACGAGCTTATGGAAACGAAACTATTTCCAGGTAAAACAAAGCAATTGCAGGTTCCGCCTTTTGAATTCCTTTCCAAAAATAATGGGGTAAAGGGAACCTACGTTTTCATTAATAATTCTGTACAATTTCAAGAAGCGGAGCTACATCTAATTCTGGACTGGGTGGCTCAAGGAAATTCCCTGTTCATAGCCTCCGAAGGTTTCGAAAAAAAATTAAGGGATACCCTGAATTTTGAAACCGCGACGCATTATGGCGGATTCGAAGTAGGTCAAGAACAGGACCATCAGCTTGTAAACCCGTTTTTAGAGAAAAGTGAACCCTACCGCTACCGAAAGGACAACGCTATGCGCTATTTTAAGACCATAGATACTTTAAAATCTACCATTGTCGGCGTAGTTAATTTTCCCAACGAGGAAGAAGAACAACCCGAGGTCGTTTCGGTTATAAAGACACCCTTTGGGAAAGGAGAGATAGTTTTATCCACTTTTCCCAAGGCCTTTACAAATTATTTTATTTTAGAAAAAGAAAACAAATCCTACACAGCCGGTCTGGCTTCCTATTTTAAGGGAGATGAAACCATATATTTAGACAATCATTACAAAAGCGGTAAAACCTTTTACACTTCCCCAATGCACATTTTTTTAAACACCAAAGAATTGAAATGGGCATACTATCTGGCGCTTATCGGTGTGCTTGTCTACGTGGTCTTTGAAGGCAAACGTAAGCAACGTGCCATACCGGTGGTAACGCCGTTACAAAATCAGACCCTGGCCTTTACACGGACCATTTCTGATATGTATTTTGAAAAAGGAGACCAAAAAGCTATCGTAGAGCACAAAATAAATTACTTTCTAGATTACCTGCGTACCAAGTACTATCTAGGGAATATAGCCAACGAAGAGGATTTTTATAAAAATTTAGCTGCTCGCAGCAACTATTCTCTGGATGAGACCAAGAAGCTATTTGGCTTTATGGAAAAACTTAGGGAGCATCCTCAAATAACTGATAATGAACTGATACAACTGAACAAACGCATTCAAAAATTTAAATCTGAAACAGATGGAAAATAAGGAAGAAAATACAACCGACTTAAATTTTGACGCTAGAATACCTTTGGCAGATCTACAAAAAGCAGTGGCCGATATAAAACAGGAGTTGGCAAAGGTAATTATAGGTCAAGATAATTTTATAGAGTTATTGATCGTATCCCTTTTGGTTGACGGCCATGTACTCATAGAAGGAGTGCCCGGGGTTGCAAAGACGATTACCGCAAAGCTGTTTGCTAAAACCCTAAAGACCGATTTTAGCCGTATTCAATTTACGCCGGACCTTATGCCGAGCGATATTCTTGGGACTTCTATTTTCAACGTTAAGTCTTCAGAATTTGAATTTAAAAAAGGGCCTATTTTCTCTAATATTATCCTCATAGATGAAATTAACAGGGCTCCGGCCAAAACACAGGCTGCCATGTTCGAAACCATGGAAGAAAGACAGGTAACCATGGACGGTACCACCTATACGATGGAATCTCCGTTTATGGTATTAGCTACTCAAAACCCAATAGAACAGGAAGGTACCTATGCCCTACCCGAAGCACAATTAGACCGTTTTCTATTTAAAATAAAAGTTTCCTATCCAGAAACCGAAGAAGAAATCCTGATTCTGAAATCTCACCACGAAAGAAAAGGTGCCTTACCACAGACCAAGGTTAAAGACATCCTTAGTCCTACAAAGTTAAAAACATTCAAAGCACAAATCCAGGATATTATAGTAGAAGAAAAGATATTCAAGTACATAGCGGAGGTAGTCTCTAAAACAAGGAATCATCCACATTTGTATTTGGGAGGCTCCCCAAGGGCATCTATCGCAACCCTAAATAGTGCAAAGGCCTTTGCCGCAATAAACGGAAGGGATTTTGTTACTCCAGAAGATGTAAAAAAAGCCTTGGTTCCCGTACTAAACCACAGGGTTATTTTAACACCGGAAAGAGAAATGGAAGGAATATCCACCGAAAATGTTATAAAGATGATTACCGAAAGTGTGGAAATCCCAAGATAAATGAAGTTTTTAAAAGCACTTTATATTCATAATGCGTTCTTTACGTATATCGCAGTGCTTTGCGCTAGCTTCATCCTATCGTATTGGATATCTGACATATACCCAATAGCTTGGCTTCTTACCTTGGTACTACTTGGACTTTTTTTGTTCGATATTTTTATTTTGTTCAGTTCTTCAGAAAGTATTAAAGCACAAAGGGCCCTTCCTAAAAAACTATCGAATAGTGATGTTAATCCGATACAAATTCAGTTTGAAAGTTTTTATCCTTTCAAAACCCATATTACCATCATTGATGAACTACCCGTGCAATTTCAAAAGCGCGACTTTAATTACAGCACTGTGGCGATAAAGGGTGAAAAAAAACAATTTGATTACAGCGTAAGACCAGTTGACCGAGGAGAATATTTCTTTGGGAATTTAAATGTTTACGCCTCATCACCCCTACGAATTATAAAAAGGAGATTTGTATTTCAGAAAGACCAAATGGTTCCGGTCTATCCGTCCATTATTCAAATGCAGCAATACGACTTTCTCGCTATTAGTAATCGTTTAAGTGAAATAGGACTAAAAAAGATTCGAAAGATTGGTCATACCCAAGAATTTGAGCAGATTAAAGACTATGTACGAGGGGATGACATCAGGACTTTAAATTGGAAAGCAACAGCAAAACGAAACCAACTTATGGTCAATCAATATCAGGACGAAAAATCACAACCGGTATATTCTATTATTGATACGGGCAGGGTAATGAAAATGCCTTTTAACGGTCTTAAATTATTGGATTATGCCATCAATAGCGCTCTTGCCTTTTCTAATGTGACTTTGAAGAGAAACGATAAAACGGGATTGATATCTTTTTCAAAACAGATAGAAAATTTTGTTCCTGCCGTTCAAAAAATAACACATTTAAATACTATTTTAGAAAAGCTTTACCGCATAGATACCGCTTTTACAGACGCCGATTTTGGACTTTTATATGGTCTTGTCAAAAGAAAAGTAAACCACCGAAGTTTATTGCTCCTTTACACGAATTTTGAGCATATGTCTTCCCTAAAACGACAATTACCCTATTTGTTGGGTCTTGCTAAAAAGCATGTCCTAGTGGTCATTTTCTTTCAGAATTCAGAGCTAGAATCCCTCATAGATGAGGATGCCGAGGACCTGCAGGCCATTTACCACAAAACCATTGCAGAAAAATTTTACCTAGAAAAAAAATTGATGCAAAAAGAGTTACAGAAATACGGTATACAGACCATACTTACCAGGCCGGAAGAATTGACGATAAACACTATAAACAAGTATTTAGAAATAAAGGCCAGAGGTATCCTATAAGCCGTTACTTAGAATATAATTTGCTTGTATCGCAGCCGTGATACTTCCTGAAGCATTTACCGGGTCCACATTTAAGGATTCAAAAACGATTGGCGGACAACCGCAATTTTTACGACTACGTGCCCTTCTTCTATTTTTTAAAAGTAAGTCAAGAGCTAGTCCGGAAATGACTCCACCCAAAGTCGTGAAAAGCACATCCTCGGTTTCCCATTGAGCACCCCTGTTGATGTCGTAGGTCTCTTTCGCCAAACCAGCAGCTAAGCTACTGCCAACAGCGCCCGCCCATGTCCAACCGCGTTGCCCATTAAAGATTTTATGCGCTGCATAGCCTCCAACGGCTCCTATGGCCACACCTGCTCCCAAATGTTTGGCGGCATTTTCCACTTGCTGGGCATGACTATTTCTATGATATGTTAAAAATACCAAGAGTAAAAGCGTTATTCTAGTTAACATAATGGGGGATTTTTAAAACTTGTTATACCTACAAAACAATTAAATTACACAATACCCTACCATAAATAACAATTTGTGAATTTCATCTAAAAAACACTACTTTTTAACGAACAACACTAAACGAAATCCTGTAATAAAGAACAAATTTTTACGACTATATTTTGATAAAATAAAGCAGTATGAAAACGATATATCACAACGCAGATACAAGAGGACATGCCAATCACGGATGGTTAAACTCCTATCATAGTTTTAGTTTTGCCAATTACCACAATCCTGAGCGAATGAATTTTGGAACGCTCCGAGTACTTAATGATGATACCGTTGCCGCAGGTAAAGGTTTTGGCACCCATCCACACCGCAATATGGAAATTATATCGATCCCGTTAAAAGGAGATTTAAAACATATGGATGATATGGGCAATGCTACCGTTATCAAAGAAGGAGATATTCAAGTAATGAGCGCGGGCACCGGTATTTCCCACAGCGAGTTCAATAACAGTAATAATTCAGAAGTAAAGTTCCTTCAGATTTGGGTTATCCCAAAAACGCAAAATGTAGCTCCAAGATATGACCAAGTGCAGCTCAAAAAGCTTGCGCAGGGTACTGATTTTTATCAAATCCTTTCACCCCATAAAGATGACCAAGGCGTTTGGATTCATCAAGATGCGTGGTTTCATATTGGTGAATTCACGGAAGAAAAAACCACAGTATATTCGGTTAATAAAAAAGGTAATGGAGCCTATATTTTTGTTCTTGACGGAGAAGTTACCATAGAAGAACAAAAATTAAAGGAGAGGGATGGTCTTGGCGTATGGGAAACTACCGATTTTGAAATAAAAGCCCAGAAAAATTCAAGAATTTTGGTCATGGAAGTCCCCATGCATTTTTAAAACTATTACTAAGGATTTTTGATACTTAAAAGCTATTAGTTCTTATGAAAAGTGCTAATAGCTTTTTCTGTCTTCTAAAGGAGTTCGTATATTTAAAGAAATTCCAACCAAATATGAAACTGCTTAAAAAGTTAATTGCCCTAATCGGTATTCTATTCGTAATCCTTATTGCCTACCTTAGCTTTAATGCACTAAATTTTGAATCCAAACAAATAAAAGTTGCTGCATTAGACGCACCCCAAATTGACAAGGCAGCCATTCAGAATTTTTCGAAAGCACTTCAGATTAAAACTGTTTCTCCAGAAAATTTAGCAGATTTTGATTCCTTGGAATTTCAAAAATTTGCCACTTTCGTTTCTGACACCTACCCCTTGATGGACTCCTTGCTAGAAAAGAAAATGTTCAACTCCTTTAGTCACTTATACCATTGGAAAGGAACGGACCCTTCCTTAAAACCTGTAGTGATGATGGGGCATTTGGACGTTGTTCCCGTCATAGAGAAAAACCTGCCAGAATGGAAAGTTGCGCCCTTTGGCGGCGAAATCAAAAATGATACGATCTGGGGACGGGGTGCCATAGATGACAAAGTCGGTGTAATTGGCATTATGGAAGCGGTAGAACTGCTTTTAAAAAAGGGCTACACCCCTAAAAGAAGTTTTTACTTTGCATTTGGTCATGATGAAGAGATAGGCGGACGACAAGGAGCAGTGGCCATGGCCACATATCTCAAGGAAAAAGGCGTAAAAGCGGAATTTGTCGTTGATGAAGGTGGTGTTATAGCAGACGGACTCGTTCCTGATATCACCAAAGAGGTAGCTTTAATAGGTACCGCGGAAAAAGGATACCTTACACTAAATCTTGCGGTTAAGATTGAAGGCGGCCATTCCTCCATGCCAGGGAAAGAAACTGCAATCGACGTTATGTCCACCGCTATCGCCAAATTAAAGAACAATCCGTTACCAGCTAAAATCACCGTTCCCCTAGAAGGATTTATGAATTATCTAGGTCCAGAGATGCCTTTTATCAATAAAATGATTTTTGCCAATAAAGGCCTTTTAGAACCCTTTGTACTGAACCTCTATGAAAAGAGTCCCTCTGGTAATGCCCTTATACGAACAACGACTTCCCCGACTATATTTAACAGTGGTATAAAAGATAATATCATACCACAAAGAGCAAATGCCACGGTAAATTTTAGAGTGCTTCCAGAAACAACGATAGAAGATGTCATTGCCCATGTGAAGAATGTTATCGCAGATGACCGCATTACACTCACAAAAGGAAGCACCTCTGCGGAAGCGTCCAAACTTTCCAGAACAGATTCGTTCGGATTTTCTACCTTGAACAAGACCATCTTAGAACTATATCCAGAGGTTCTGGTCTCTCCCAATTTAGTCGTTGGTGCAACAGACTCAAGGCATTTTAGGGATATTTCCGATGATATCTACCGCTTTTCTCCTATTCACTTGAATAACGATACTAAAAAATCATTTCATGGTCTAAACGAGCGCTTAGCAGTAGAGGATTTTTATGACAGCATTCGTTTTTACACACAGTTTATCAAGAATAGTGACCAACCAAATAATTAAAGCTTAACCTAGCAGACGTAAAATTGTACGAATGAACAAAGTTGTTGCCTATTTTAAATCGAAAATTGGAAAAGACTCTTCTGATTCCATATCGCCGTTGATGAAGTGGTTGAATCCTACCTTGCTCAGTGCGGAAGAGGGTGAGTTAGAATTCTCTCATCTTATACGTGATGAGATGACCAACCCCGTAGGTATTCTACATGGCGGTATTACCGCCGCTATCATTGACGATGCCATAGGTGCCGCCGTCTATTCCCTAAACAATAGCCATATTTATACCACAGTAAATCTAGCGGTAGATTACTTTAGTTCAGCTAGAGCTGGTGAAATCGTTATAGCCCAAACAGTTATGGTTAAAAAGGGAAACCAAATTATGAATGTTGAGTGTTTGGTCTGGAACAATGACAAGTCCCGATTAATCGCTAAGGGACATTCCAATCTAATCAAAACTAAAGTAGAAATTCCCAAAAAGTAAAGAATAGGTAGTTAGGTAAAGGCAATAAGCACATCTAGGAAATATGCATAAAAACAGAAGAACTTTTTTAAAAAATATGGGTTTAGGTGTAGCCGGAACCCTAGCGCTACCTGCACAAAGTTGGTCTAATAGTAAAGCTCCCTTACAATCCGCTATTAACGAGCTTCATCAATTTCCCGATAAAAATTTAGAGAATTATTGGGAAACTGTTGCCAAACAATTCCAATTTGCCGAAGGGGTCAAATACTTCAATAATGCATCCTTGGGAGCCTGCCCTTACCCTATAAGAAAAGCCACTAATACGTTCAGGGACACCCTAGACGATTTTCCTTCGAAATATATGTGGGGTGGTTGGGGTGAAGAAAAGGAAGCTACCCGCCAGAAGGTGGCCTCCGTTTTTAGCGTATCAGAAGAAGAAATCGCTTTAATACACAATACCACGGAAGGGATGAACCTTATTGCGCAGAGCCTACGATTAGAGCCTGGGGACGAAGTTATTCTATCTGATCATGAACATGCAAGTGCAGTTGTGCCATGGACTGTATGGCAAGCATCCAAAGGAATTAAGCTCATAAGGCCTACGTTACCCATCCTACCTAAAACTAAAGAAGAGATTTTAGCCATTTTCAAGGCAGCGATTAGACCACGAACAAAAGTAATATCGCTCTGTCATATTGTAAACACCAACGGAATGATGCTGCCCATAAAGGAAATTTCAAAAATGGCGCATGAAAACGGTGTTTTGGTGGCTGTAGATGGCGCCCAAGGAGCAGGTATGGTAAAAACCGATCTAAGAGAAATGGATTGCGACTTTTATACCGTTAGCGCCCACAAGTGGTTATTTGCTCCAAAAGGAATCGGTATTTTCTATGCTAAAAAAGAACAGCAGGAACTACTTAAACCATTAATCGTAGCTCGTGGCTATAAAGATCCGAGTATAAGAAGACTAGAAAATTATAATACACGGAATTTACCGGAATTATTAGGGCTAGGAGCTGCAATTGATTACCGAAATAGTATTGGTGAAGATAGAATTCACAAACGAACCTATGAATTAAAAGACTATTTCCTGAAGACCATAGAAAGCAGTGACCTTATTGTAACTAAAACGCCTTCGTCAAATGACCTCTCTGCCGGAATACAAGTGGTAGAAATTAAAGGAAAGGATGTACAAGCGGTAAAAGAAGAACTCTTCAATGACTTCGGTATAGATTCTAGACCCATGTCTAAATTTGGATTAAATGCAGTGCGACTTTCATTCGCCATATTCATAACAAAGAAGGATATTGACCATCTGGTAACAGCACTTAAAACCATAGCTAAAACCTGAAAAGGTATAGAAAAAAGACTGTCACTTATGCAGTTATGTTTATCTATCCAATACCGGTGTTATTTCCAAGCTTCTAAATTCTACAGGACCATGGTCCCCTTGAATCATAATTGGTCCTGGTGCAGCTTCATCGTTATCTAGTGCACCTCCGGTCATACCAAGAATATTCTGTTCGGAGATAATGGTCTTGCCGTTGGCCACTATAGTGATATTCCTTCCTAATAGCGTAATATCATAGGTCTGCCATTCTCCCGGCTCTTTGGCCATGTTCGTGTTCGGTGTAAGTAATCCGTAAACACCACCAAAATAGATGGATGATGGCTCTAGACCCTTATTATCGGCAATCTGAATTTCATAACGCCCACGAAGATACAAACCACTATTACTGCCCTTAGGGTATCTGAATTCTGCATGAAGCTTAAAATCCGTAAATTTTTCTTGGGAAATGAGATTAATTCCGGGTTTAGGACTTGTCAAAATTCCATCGACCACTTCCCATTGGTTACTACCGTCCGTTTTCCAACCGTCTAAATTTTTTCCATTAAAGAGCTTTTGGGTTTTTCCAAATTTAGGATTGGCTATGGTATTCAATTTGGGAGCTGCAACCGCTGTCCAGTTATAGGTCTTTCCATCCGTATATATCATAGTCCCTTCAAGCCCCGCTCCCACTCTTTTACCTTGGAACTCCATGTCGGAGGCACCTGGCTCCCATTGCGGCGGAATTGAAAAGTAAAACAAATCGCCGTATTTCTTTACCTCTGCGATTGGTCTCGCACTTCCAAAAGCATAGGTAAACCTACCTATTAAAGTGTTGTTACCGGAATGTCGTATTTCTAGCCATGACGGTAATTTTTCTCCTTCTTGATCAATAGTCAGATTCCATCTTCCTTCTAGGGGGTGTCCCTCTTGCGCAGAAATAATTGTTGGACTAAAAGAAGTTATTACAACTGCCAGCAAAAAGTATCTTTTCATATGTATTGATTTTTTTCAAATATACTATTAAGTTGGAAAAATCATACGGCTATAAGAACCGGGCCGTGCCGGTAACATTAAACGCTACCCTTTTTTGCAATTTACGCCAATAGTGCAATTCAAAATAAAATGACGTTTGCAAGATGCTGCGGACCGTCCTAAAAACGATGTGATTTCCCAGTGGCACGAACAGCCAATTTGTACTCCTCCATCATTTCACGGATAATTTCACCTGCTGGTTTAATATCGTGGATTAAAGCGGATACTTGTCCAATCTCTAACTCGCCCTCATCCAAGTCTCCTTCGAACATCCCTTTCTTGGCTCTTGCTCTTCCTAATAACTGTTTTAATTCCTCTGTAGAAGCACCATTGGCATAAGCTTCTTGCACTGATTGGTAGAACTTGTTTTTCAAAAGCCGAACTGGGGCCAGTTCTTTCAAAGTTAAATGGGTATCACCCTCTTTTGCATCTATTATAGATTCCTTAAAATTATCATGAGACGAGGCTTCTATACTTGCTACAAATCTACTACCTACTTGTACTGCATCAGCTCCTAATATCATGGTGGCCAGCATGGCCTTACCTGTGGCAATGCCTCCAGCGGCTATTAAAGGTATTTCGAGTCTTTCCTTTACGGCAGGAATCAGAACCAAGGTCGTAGTTTCTTCCCGACCGTTATGTCCACCGGCCTCAAAACCTTCTGCTACTACCGCATCAACACCGGCGTCTTGCGCTTTAAGGGCAAACTTAACACTACTGACCACATGCACTACGGTAATTCCGTTCTCTTTTAAGAATGCCGTCCACGTTTTAGGGTTTCCTGCGGAAGTAAAAACGATTTTAACCTTTTGGCTTACTATAATATCCATCAACTTTTCAATATCCGAATAAAGCATTGGTATATTTACCGCAAAGGGCTTTTCGGTCGCCTGTTTACATTTTTGAATATGTTCTCGTAATACATCGGGATACATACTTCCTGCCCCAATTATACCTAACCCGCCCGCATTGGAAACAGCGGAAGCCAAACGCCAGCCACTAGCCCAAATCATTCCGCCTTGAATAATAGGATACTGTATATTGAAGAGTTCGGTAATTCTATTTTTCATTGGTTACCTTTTTTGCTGTCTTTGAAAAATGCCCCTTAACTATCAAGATATAACACCAGAACCTACGAGCTCGTCCTCTATATACCATGCAACGAACTGACCTTCCTGTATGGCGGACTGTTCTTCTGCAAAATCTACATAAAGACCGCCTTCTATTTTATATAGGATGGCTTCTTCCAAAAGTTGCCGGTACCTTATTCGTGCCATGACTTTTAAGGAGCCATCGGTTTTTAACTTCAAATCTGGACGTACCCAGTGTAATTCTTCATCCTTTACGAACAAGGTTCTTCTATAAAGACCGGGATGAGATTTACCCTCACCCGTATAAATTACATTATCGGTAACATCGGTTTCAATGACGAACAAAGGTTCTTTTGTACCGCCCACGTGTAGACCTTTACGTTGCCCCTTTGTAAAATAATGTGCTCCTTGATGCTCGCCTACCACGGCACCGTCTGCGATGCTATATTGAGGTTTACTTGCATAAAAAGCCAATTCTTCTTGCTTGTTGTTAAAATTAGGAACTGTTCTGCGGTAGGCATCAACGGTGTGGGGGACTTGTATGATTTTTCCCTTTTTTGGCTTTAATTGTTGTTGTAAAAATTCCGGAAGTCGCACTTTACCTATAAAACATAGCCCTTGAGAATCTTTTTTATCCGCCGTTATCAAATTCATTTCAGCGGCGATTTCTCGCACCTGCGGTTTGGTTAATTCACCTATAGGAAATAAGGTCTTGGACAATTGTTCCTGTGATAATTGACATAAGAAATAAGATTGGTCCTTATTGCTATCCTTACCCGACAAAAGCTGATAGATCTTACTTCCATCAGGGCGTTCAATGGCGCCTTTTCTACAGTAATGACCCGTAGCCACATAGTCAGCACCCAACTGTAGTGCTATCTTCATAAAAACATCAAACTTAATTTCTCTGTTACAAAGTACATCAGGATTGGGAGTTCTTCCCATCTCATATTCCCTAAACATATAATCAACGATACGCTCTTTATACTCCGCACTTAAATCCACTGTTTGAAACGGAATACCCAATTTCTCCGCAACGATTAATGCGTCGTTACTATCCTCTAGCCAAGGGCATTCCTCGGAAATGGTTACGGAATCATCATGCCAATTCTTCATGAATAGTCCTATGACCTCGTATCCTTGCTTTTTTAAAAGATAAGCGGCAACACTAGAATCTACACCTCCGGAAAGTCCAATAACAACTTTTTTCATCTTCCCCTTTTGTCGGTACAAAAATACAAAATTACAGTGCATTAGAAGACACTGTAACCTATTCCGTATAACGAAATCAATATGTTCATTTTAAACCTTATGTCATGGTTGCATTATCATTTTAGCACAATCCTGAACAAATATTTTCCTTGTTGCAGGCAAATTCCGCTCTGGGCAACTTCACATGTGCTCTATCTATTTGGAAAAGAACTCAAAAGATTCATTTCTGTTAAACTTCTGTGAAATTTCAATAAACAAAATCAACCTTAAGAATACTATAACATCTTTCCCTATATAAAAACTGTTTATTTATATTCTGAAATAATTAAACAATAATAATCTAAATCCTTAAAAGTAGTTCTATGAAAACATTACCCAGAATTTTAAAATCTACCATTTGTGCGTTCCTCTTAATATTCGCTGCCTCTTGTAGCGATGACGATCAGGATCAAGGACCTGAAATAGTACCTGGTTCTAACATCGTTGAAACCGCCCAAGCTAATAATTCTTTAAGTAGCTTAGTAGCAGCACTTTCGAAGGCTGATGAAAGTGATGATAATGACCTTATAACTTTACTAAGTACAGAAGGTGCCGTATATACGGTATTAGCTCCTTCCAATGAAGCTTTCACAGCTTTACTCGGACGTTTAGATGGATTTGATTCTTTAGACGATTTTAATACGACACAACTTCAGAATTTACTCGCTACGATACTCACTTATCATGTCGTTGGCGGGGCTGCGGTTCCTTCTTCTGAATTAACGGAGGGACTAACAATTACTACCGCACAGGGAGAACAATTGACCGTTAGCCTTGAAGGCGGTGCTTCATTTACCGATGCAGCAGGAGAAGCAGCTTTCGTAACTACTGCCGATGTGACTACGAACAATGGAATTGTTCATGTTATTGATAAGGTATTAATACCTCAAGCAGCATTAGATGCATTAGAAGGTGTTCTTTTAAGTTCTATAACAGACTTGGCCATAGCTACACCGACATTAAGTAATTTAGTTGCAGCACTGCAAGCGGCAGACGGCGATTTACCTAATGTTTTAGATGGCGCAGGACCTTTTACGGTTTTCGCTCCAACGGACGATGCGTTCGCAGCCTTCCTAGAGGCCAATAATTTCGCGACCCTAGCGGATGTTCCTGTAGACGTATTAACACAAGTTCTACTGAACCATGTTGTTAGCGGTACAAATATGTCTTCTGACTTAGCTACAGGTTATGTATCATCACTTTCTACAGCGGGACCTGAAGGCGCAAACCTTAGTATGTTTATAGATGTGTCCGACGGTGTTGTCGTAAATGGAGTATCCTCAGTTACTAATGCCGATATTAAAGCAAGTAACGGTGTAGTACATATCGTAGATGCGGTTATAGGTCTTCCCAATATTGTTGATCATGCATTGGCAAATTCAGAATTGACCTCTCTTGTAGGTGCTTTAACCGACGGTGGAAATACGACCTTCACTACTCTATTATCTGATGCTGACGAAGTATTTACCGTATTCGCTCCAGTCAATGCTGCTTTTACAGCATTTACCAATCCAAACGGAAACGATATTAATAATGTATTGTCCAATCACGTAATTCAAGGTGCTGCCGCAGTATCCACAGGATTAACCAATAGTTATATTAGCTCTTTGGGTACTAATGTGGATGGGGACAACCTAAGTATGTACGTTAATACAGATGATGGGGTAAGACTTAACGGAACGAGTAGTGTGGCCATTGCAGATGTTATTGCTACTAATGGTGTAATCCATGCAGTTGATGCGGTCATAGATTTACCATCGGTGGTTACTTTTGCTGTAGCTGACCCTAATTTTACGACTTTAGTAAGTGCATTGACAGAATTAACACCAGATACTGATTTCGCAGGAATCCTATCAAGAACAGAAGGTGGAAATATGGACAATATAAATCCGGATTTTACTGTATTTGCACCAACAAATGAAGCATTCGAGGCATTGTCCGAAATACCCGAGGAAGCTGTCTTGACCCAAGTATTGTTACATCACGTAGTAGCTGGAGCTAACGTAAGGTCTGGAGATTTGAATGCTGATGGAACTACAGCCGCTACAACTCTTGAAGGAGACGCAATTACGATAACCTTGCCAGGCTCAGGTGACAACATTGCCGACGTAACCGATGGTTCGGGAACTACGGATATAGGCATCATAGCGGTAGACGTGCAAGCCAACAACGGCGTCGTTCATGTCTTGAACAAAGTTATGATTCCGGATACGACGAATTAATAGTTAATATAAAGTCAAATTCTCAAAGCCGCTTCTTGCGGCTTTTTTTTATGTGCATCATTGAAACGGATTCGTTTCACTAGCACTAGAATGATGACCAATCAAACCACGTCATCCTTAAACAAATATCCCTAATTCGCGATAAATACTGTTGTATTGTCTTACAATTGAGCTTTTTGTTTAAGCTTTTTGTTAAACTTTTGTAAAATTTAAATAAACAAAAGCAACCCTTTCTACTTTTGACACTCTTGTTAAAAAGAATATAGAAAAAGTGATTAAATTCATTTTTTGTGTTCAAAATTCAATTTTTTTAGATTATGACTCCACTTTTTTATTGAATTAGCAAAAAATAAAAAAATATCATTTGAATCATTTGTTCTATTTAAAAAACAATTAATTAAACATTTTACCTAAAACACACATTATGAAAAAAGTAGTATCCTTTAAAAGTTTGTTAGCCCTGCTAGCAATAGTTTTCTTGGCCTGGTCCTGTGACAAGGACGACAACGATGAAGTAGCCAAAACGTTTGATGAAAAAAATATTGTTGAGACCGCACAGGGACAAGAAGCCCTAGCGGCATTAGTTTCAGCATTAACTACTGCAGATAATACTGAAGGAACCGATTTAGTAGGAACTTTAAGCGGAGATGGCCCCTTCACAGTTTTCGCCCCCACAAATGATGCCTTTGAAAATTTATTGGCCTCACTGGACGGGTTCGAATCTCTTGCGGATTTTGATACGGATGAAGAACGTGCCATACTAACAACTATCCTTACTTATCATGTTATTTCTGGTGTGGCTGCAAAATCTACGGATTTGAGTGCAGGACAAAAGCTAGGAACCGCACAAGGAGAAGAGTTAACGGTAAATCTTGCAGGTGGTGTCTTTATCCAAGATGCTACGGAAGTTGATGCTGAAGTTGTTATCGCAGACGTTGAAGCCAGTAACGGAGTAGTACATGTTATAAATAAAGTTATGGTTCCTCAGGCTATCATCGATGCCTTGAATGAAGGAGAAATGACTAATGAGACTGGTACCCTTGTAGATGTGGTTGTCGCAACCGAAGCACTATCCATATTGGAAGCCGCTGTCATTAAAGCAGATTTGGCTGCAACTCTAAGTAGTGAAGGTCCTTTTACCGTTTTTGCTCCCACGGACGATGCTTTCGTTGCACTTTTAGATATTTTAGGAGATGATTATAATGGGTTGGACGATTTTGACACGGAAGAAGAAATAGCCTTGTTAAAAGACATCTTATTGTATCATGTTTTAGCTGCAGAGGTAAAGGCTGCGGATTTAGCAGCTGGTTCCGTACCGACAGCACTTGCGGACAATTCAATTGAAGTTATCGCTTCCGGTGACACTTTTGTCATTGGTGATGCTTCTGAAACAAACGCTAATATTACTGCAACGGATATCATGGCTTCCAATGGTGTAGCGCATACGATCGACAAAGTTTTATTACCACAGTCTGCAATCGATTTTGTAGCTAGCCTTCAGTTAAAGACCATAGTGGATACAGCAGTTGCTTCAGACGACTTAAGTCTTTTAGTTGATGCTTTAGTTCAGGCAGATGCAGGACTAGCTGAAACCTTGAGTGGTGACGGACCATTTACAGTATTTGCTCCAACTAACGCGGCTTTTGCAGCTTTGTTAGATGTTTTAGGTGACGATTTTAACAGTTTGGCTGATTTTGATACAGAGGAAGAAAAAGCACTTCTTGTTAAGGTATTGACGTATCACGTAGTTGCTGGTGCAGCCGCTTTCTCTACAGATTTAAGCGATGGACAAATGATTGAAACTTTCCAAGGTGAAAACGTTGGAGTAAGTTTAAATGGCGGTGTATTTATAACCGATGCTACAGAAACTAATGCTGAAGTAGTTATCGCTGATGTAGAAGCTAGCAACGGTGTTGTACATGTAATAAACAAAGTCCTTTTACCACAAGAAGTACTGGATGCTCTAGCGGCCATGAGCCTACAAACAATCGTAGAAATTGCTGTTGCAACCGATGATTTAAGTCTTTTAGTAAGTGCTTTAGGACAAGCTGATGCTGGTTTAGTGGAAACATTGAGTGGTGACGGACCTTTTACAGTATTTGCTCCGACAAATGCAGCATTCGTGGAATTATTGGATATCTTAGGAGATGACTATAGCAGTTTAGCAGATTTTGATACTGACGAAGAAAAATCACTCCTTGTAAGTGTGTTAACATATCACGTCGTTGCGGGAACTGCCGCTTTTTCAACTGACTTAAGCGATGGTCAAAACATCACTACCTTCCAAGGAGAGGATGTTTCCATTAATATTAAAGACGGTACAGTTCATATAGATGACGCTACCGATGAAAATGCTACAGTTGTCCTTGCGGATGTTGAAGCTAGTAACGGAGTAGTACACGTTATTGATAAAGTATTATTACCGCAAGCTGTTTTAGATGCATTGACTCCTGCCGTACCCAATATTGTTGAGACCGCGCAAAGTGTAGATGACTTAAGTTTATTGGTAGATGCCTTGATTCAGGCAGATGCTGGTCTAGTAGACGTACTTAGTGGTGACGGACCATTTACTGTTTTTGCTCCTACAAATGCAGCTTTCGCTGATTTATTGAATGCTTTGGGAGATGATTTCCACAGCCTTGCTGATTTTGATACGGATGAGGAAAAAGCCCTATTAGCTAAAGTACTTACGTATCATGTAGCTGCAGGCGCTGCGGTGGCTTCGGGAGATTTACAAAATCATCAAGAAATTGGTACTGTACAGGGAGAATCTGTTTTTCCAATATTGAACCATGGCGTTCAAATACGTGACAAAACAGATGTTGATGCTAACGTTACCCTGGCGGATGTAATGGCGAGCAACGGAATCGTACATGTCATAGATAAAGTGTTATTACCACAAGAAGTATTGGATATTTTAAGTCCTCCTTCTCACTAGTATATAACAGTATAAATTTTAAAACCTCTCAACAACTTGAGAGGTTTTTTTGTGTAATTATTTTTTCAAACATCAGAAGTAGATTAGTTAGCATACAAATAAGTGCTCTTTACAACTCATATTTTTTTTAAGAGGTAATTAGAATCATATTTACATCCCCAAATCTTACCAAACCAATCCTTAATCATTGGCAAAAGCCTCTGGATTATCCAGAGGCTTTTCTTTATTGCGTAATAAACAAGATTAGAATGCTTCAAGGCTTAGCTCAAAAGCACACACCTTGTTTTCCTTTTAAATACTCTTAGGAGTGCCCTGAGTTATTTAATAAATAAGAGTATCTAATTATTTCTTTTTCTGAGCTTCCGCCTGCTCCATCATCTCACGCATCTTTCGCTGAAATTTATTCTCCTTTTTAGGCTTCTTTTTATTCTCCTGTATTTGCGCATGAATCTTATCGTTATCTAAGATAAAATTCTTGATCACCAACATAATTCCAATAGTAATTAAGTTGGAAACAAAGTAGTACAAACTTAATCCACTTGCATAATTATTAAAGAAGAATAACATCATAAAGGGCATTAAGTACATAATGAACTTCATGTTGGGCATACCGGGCTGTGTTGGCATATTCTGCCCAGTAGTCATCATCATATAAAAGAAAATAGCTACGGATGCCAAAATTGGAAACAGACTAATATGGTCACCATAGAAGGGTATTGAAAAACCTTCTGGAAACTGATAGATGGTATCAAAGGAAGAAAGATCATCTGCCCATAAAAACGACTTTTGGCGCAATGCAAAAGATGTTGGGAAAAACATGAACAACGCATAGAATATAGGCATCTGAAGAAATGCCGGCACACAACCACTCATTGGGCTAACACCAGCTTTACCATACAATTTCATGGTTTCCTGTTGCTTTTTCATGGCATTGTCCTTATACTTTTCTCCAAGCTCTGTAATCTCTGGCTTCAACACTTTCATCTTAGCTTGTGACAGATACGATTTATACGTAACCGGAGACATGGCCAAACGCACCAAAATGGTCATGATAATGATAGCGATACCTGCAGGTAGCATTCCCCCTAGGAAAGAGTAAAAAGGCGTAAAAATATAGCGATTGATCCATCCGAAAATTCCCCACCCAAATGGTATAGAGTCCTCCAGTCCCAAATCTTCATATTTTGACAAGACCTCAACATCGGTTGGGCCAAAATACCAGTGCATATTTTGAGAAAGTTCACCTCCTTTAACTTCAAGGGGTAAAACTGAGGCATACTCTTTAGTAAAACCAAAAGTCCTACTCTCTTCCTCCACTAAATTTTTTGACTCTAACGCTCCAGTTTCAAAGGGCTCCTTAGTCGCCAGAATAGAGCTAAAAAAGTGCTGTCTATAAGATATCCATTTAATATCCTCTTCCGTTTCCTCATCATCACTACCTTCAGAGAGTTTACTTATCTTACCATCTTCATGATTGTAAGTGAGACGCGTATATCTATTTTCATATACTATGCTTTTGGAATGTCTTATACCTTTTAACTGCCAGTCTAAGGTTACAGGCTTACTATCGTTCATAACCCTGTCCAGACCTTGGCTACGTATTGTAAAATCTACCAAGTAGTCATCCGGTTTCATTTCATAACGGTATTCCAAGTATTGGTTGTTGGAAACTTTTGCTTTCAATGAAAGCACTTGGTTGTTATCCGAATTACTTAAGCTTGGTTCAAAATACAGATCCTTGGTATTCAACACCCTGTTGTCCGTGGTAGAGAAATTAAGCCCAAAAGAGGAATTTCCATCTTTAATTAGGTACACCGGAATAGAATCATAGGTGACAAAATTCTTCATCTTTGCCTCTATAATGTGTCCTCCCTTATTACTTATCTCTAAATAAAGTACTTCGTTTTGAAGAACGGTCGTTGCCGCAGAGGGCGCCGTAAAGCCGAATGCCCCTATTTGACTTTTGTAATTTGCAACTGCCGTAGAATCGTTTAAATTAAGTACTGGCGCTTCCGCTACTACCTCTTTATCTATATTTTCTTCTTGTGCCGCCTTAGCCTCTACCTGCTCTTGTTTCGCCTGTTCTTCTAGCTCTTCTGGGGTAGGCTTGTTCTGATAAAACATGAAAATCAATATGCCAAAAATCAGTACAAAACCGATTATGGAATTCACGTCCAATTTCTTTTCTTCCATCTAAAATATCTTATAGGTAAGGTAATTGTTTGGTTTTCAGAGAGCAAATATATGCCCAAATCGATAGTTTATGCCATACTGGCACTAGTTTGTGTTTTTTTATGCGCTAAGGCGGCCTTTATAAATCCTACGAATAGAGGGTGCGGATTAGCAACGGTACTTTTGTATTCTGGATGATACTGTACGCCAATAAACCAAGGATGATTCCCCAACTCAACGATTTCCACTAAATCAGTGGCCGAATTTATACCCGATGTCAATAAACCAGATTGCTCCAATTGTGATTTATAGTCGTTATTAAATTCATATCTATGACGGTGGCGCTCAGAAATTTCCGTTTCCCCACCATAGACTTTTTGTACCAAGCTCCCCTCTTTTAATTTACAGTCCCATGCTCCCAAACGCATAGTACCTCCCATATTGGTAATTGTCTTTTGCTCTTCCATAAGACTTATTACGGGAGCAACGGTATGCTCATCCATTTCAGTAGAGTTAGCATTTTTAAGTCCTAAAACATTTCTAGCATATTCTATGACCGCCATTTGCATACCCAGACAGATTCCCAAAAACGGAATCCCCATTTCTCTAGCGTATTGAACAGCTTTTATTTTTCCTTCTATTCCCCTTTCACCGAATCCGGGAGCTACTAGAATACCATCTAGCCCTATTAATTTGTTCTCGAAATTACGTTCTGTTATAAATTCTGAATGAATGGATTTTACTTTGACCTTAACTTCATTTACGGCACCGGCATGGATAAAAGCTTCCAAGATGGACTTGTAAGAATCCTGAAGTTCTACATATTTACCGATGAGCCCTATAACTACTTCGTTTTTAGGATTTTTATGTCGCTTTAAAAACTCGTTCCATTGCGTTAGGTCTGGCTCAATTGTATCCGGCAATGCTAATTTTTTTAACGTAACAGTATCTAGACCTTCTTCTTGCATAAGAACGGGCACGTCATAAATCGTTGAAGCATCAATACTTTGTATAACCGCTTCTCTTTTCACATTGCAAAAGAGTGCCAATTTGTCCTTTATATCATCTGAAATCTCATGTTCGGTCCTACAAACAAGGATATCCGCTTTAATTCCGCTCTCCATAAGTGTTTTTACGGAATGCTGTGTTGGTTTCGTTTTAAGTTCACCCGCGGCGGACAAATACGGAACTAGGGTAAGGTGAATTACTATACCGTTATTATCACCTAACTCCCACAGTAATTGTCTAACGGCCTCTATGTAGGGTAAGGATTCAATATCACCTACGGTACCACCAATCTCCGTTATTACAATATCGTAATCTCCACTATTGCCCAATAACTGAACACGCTCCTTTATTTCGTTGGTTATATGGGGAACTACCTGAACGGTCTTTCCTAGAAATTCCCCTCTTCTTTCCTTTTCAATGACGCTTTGATAAATTCTTCCCGTAGTAACGTTGTTCGCCTGTGAAGTCCTTACATTAAGAAAACGCTCATAATGTCCCAGATCCAAATCGGTCTCCGCCCCATCATCCGTCACATAACATTCACCGTGTTCATAGGGATTTAGTGTACCTGGATCTACATTAATATAAGGGTCTAATTTTTGAATTGTAGTTCGGTATCCGCGAGCTTGCAATAGTTTTGCCAAGGAAGCGGCTATGATACCCTTACCAAGAGAAGAAGTTACCCCGCCCGTAACGAAGATGTATTTGGTTTGCGACATGATTGGAATTCTGTGTTACGGGACACAAAGTTACAAATTGCCGTAAGATTTCAGGGCTTATTGACAGGAAATTCTTTTTGTATTTTAAGAATTAGGGTTTCCAAGCCATTTACCTTGATTTCATGCATAGAACGCAACATTTCCCCTAATCTTCTAGTCGGAAATCCTTTTTGATTAAACCAAACCAAATAAGGTTCTGGTAGGTTCACCAGATAGCGACCTTTATATTTTCCGAAAGGCATTCTGTAATGGGCAAGCGCAATCAAATGTTGCTTATCTAGACCTAATTCCATTTTTTAAATCTAAAAAAATTATCTTTAGTACTACCAATAAAATCTATACTTATGAAAAGACGCAAGTTTATCGGAGCATCCGCGGCCGCTTCAGTCGGCCTAATAGCGTGCAATACTTCAGCTGCACAGGTCACAAAAAAAGACTCGGCCGTAAAACTTAAGCACAATATAAACCATAGTGCCTGTTATTGGTGTTACGATTCTATTCCCTTGGAAGCGTTTCTTAAGAATTTAAATGAACTGGATATCAAGGCCATTGATTTAGTAGGACCTGAAGATTGGCCACTTCTTAAAAAATACAACATACATGCTTCCATGTGCTGGGGCGCGGGATTAGGAATTAAAAAAGGCTGGAACGATCCCGCGCTGCATGATGAATTGGTGGCGGATTATCTACAAATAATACCCAAAGTAGCAGAAGCCGGTTATACCAATCTTATCTGTTTTAGTGGTAACCGAAACGGAATGAATGACGAAGAAGGTTTAGCGAACTGTATTACAGGTTTAAAGCGCATTTTACCACTTGCCGAAAAACACGGCGTTGTAGTACAAATGGAACTTTTGAACAGCAAGGTAAATCACGAAGACTATATGTGTGATCGCACCGAATGGGGTGTAGCCCTTTGTAAAGCCCTTGGTACCGAAAATTTCAAGTTGCTTTACGATATTTACCACATGCAGATTATGGAAGGGGACATCATAAGAAACATACAGGAATACCACCCTTATTTTGGACATTACCACACGGGCGGCAATCCCGGAAGAAATGAAATTGATGAAACACAGGAACTCTTTTACCCGGCAATTATGAAGGCTATATTGGCCACGGGATACAAGGGCCATGTAGCCCAAGAGTTTGTGCCTACTTGGGAAAATAAAATAGATGCCCTTAAGCAAGGCGTAACCATTTGTGACGTTTAACTCAACGTTTGCAACCTAACCCTCGTTCAATGCTTTTTCTATTCTTTGAATCCAAAATTTTTGCTGAGGTATATTTCTAGAATAATCCGTTTCCTTATCGTAACGGTTCTGAAAATCGTTTAGTTCTTTAAGGGTCTCTCTATAAATAGCCTTCACCTCGGCCTTTATGTTTTTTGTAAATCGTGCTTTCGCCATTTTTTTTCGCATATGGCGAGCAAAAAGCTCCGAAATATCAAAATGAAGCTGTTCGTGTACCAAGGTTGCCTCATTACATATGTTGGGTTTGTACCATGACTTTGTAGGGTAAAAGAACGCATTGACTTCGTAATCAACCACCATTTCATTACCCTTATAGCTTGTTGAAAACTGATAACTTATGCCACTCGCGGTAGTAGCTGCAGCTCCCGCCCCAACGGGAACTTTTCCCCTGAAATCGCTCCAATACAGCCTTTTGTCCGGTTCCCAAAGCACTTCTTCTTGTCCCCAAGAATACGATGAGAACATAACAAAAAAGAAAAAAATTAGAAAAGCATTCTTTATAACACCCAATTGAAAGAGATTTCCTTTTCTATATCAGGGTGTAAACTAAAATGAACAGGACAGGTATTTGCCGTGTGTATCAATATTTTCCTATCCTTTTCGGAAATATGTGATGGTAAGTTTAGGTCCACTTCTATCTTGGCAATTCTTCTTGGGTCGGATGCCATATGTTTGGTCACATCTGCCCGCGAACCTTCTAAATTTAATTTTAGGCTATTTGCCTTAATTCCCATCATCGTTAAAATACAGCTGGCCAAACCGGTGGCCACCGTATCGGTTGGCGAAAATGCCTGTCCAAGACCATTATTATCGGTTGGGGCATCGGTTACGAAAGAATTACCGGATTTTAAATGAACGCACTCCGTTCTCAAATCGCCATTATAGGTCACTTTTGATGTCATACTACTTATTCTATTTGTTTTATGGCCATATCCTCATAAGCCATGATATAAGAGGCCTTATTGAAGTAACCGGATGTGGCATCTTTTTCGTAATCGAATTTATTGCCGTTATACTCCGTTGCCCCTATGAACTTGGAAATATCTATCAAATCGTTCTTATAGGCTAACTTTAATAGTAAATCATACGTAAGGTCAAAACCTCTTACCGCAAATTTGTCCGGAGCATCCCCGAATCTTTTCCTGTAACGTTTCACAAAGGCATTTGAAGTGACTTCTCTGTATACAGATGGATACGTGAAGTTTAAGTTAGACAAATGGGTGCTAGAAATGACATCATTTTCAAATGCGTTGTTCTTATCCGTTGTTAACATGCGTAATTTCACCTTGTTCTTACCATTTTCAATATCCAGCAATGCATTATTAAAGGAATTTAATATGGATACCACACTGGCTATCAGTTTAAAGTTGTCCGATTCTACGAAAACCCAATTTTCTACGTCTTCGGATAATTGACTTGCCAATTTATCCCTATTTATGCCGATATTCTTCTCTTCTTCTTTTACAAGAATTACTTTTGAACCCGGGAAATGTCCCAACAACTCTTCCTCCACCGCTCTATTTTTTTCGTCCGCGATAATCACCAAATTTTCATTGGTATGATTGGCCTTCACGTATTTAATCATATGTTCCCGCAACAATTTTTCTTCGGTATAGGAGAAAAACACGTTACTTAAACTAAGTTCACTTTTTACAGGAACAGGGGCAATAACCGGTAACTGATAACTTGCGGCTTGGTTAGAAACCTCATTCAAAGAAATTGCGTCCAAAGGTCCTACGATAGCATTGTATTCTGAAAGATTTTCTTGCTGTAAAATTGTTTTTGTCCTAGCCAAGGTAAATTGGTTATCAAAAGTTTCCACATCTACAGAAATACCTAAGGATTTAATAGAATCTAAGGCAACCAAGGCACCAGAGTATAGCCCAAGACTATATTTAAGGCTATTTCTGTTCTGCATGGCCCAAGTAACGGATTCCTTGTCGCTCATATTAAGCTTATCAATGCGGAAGGGCAACAAAAACATAATTTTTGGCCTTACCTGGGTATTGATGCTATCCAACAAGTTGATTTTATCCAGAACAAGGGAATTGCGTACTTCAAAATCCCCAACTTGATCTTTGGGTAATTTAAGCACCATCCCTGCTTTAAGACCATCTTTTAAATCTGGGTTTAGTTGCATTAAATCCGACCAGGACATTCCAAATTTTCGAGTCAGCCGAAATTCGTTCTGTTTTGGCCGTACCACATAGAAGATATAATTGTCCGTATTGATTTCGCCAGGGTCCAATTTCGTTTCAGGTAGTCTAATGACCATCCCCTCTTTCAACCCTCCACGCTCAGAAATTTCTGGATTTAAACGAACTATTTCATCCGCTTTTACATCAAACTCCTTTTCCAACCGATAAAAATTCATTTTGGCCGGAACCGTGTAGGAAATATAGAGCTGCGTTTGCTGGTCTTCTACTGTGCTTCCCGCAATTCTGGGCATTAAAAGCTCATAGCCTTCGGCCAGATAATTACTTGTCTTGGACAATCCAGGATTAAGTACGAGCATACTATCGATGGTAATCCCGTATTTGTGGGCAATACTCCACCTCGTTTCTTTAGGAGCGACAATATACTTCTCATAATCACCTGGGTCAATCGCAGATGTTTCTTCGTCTACCTCTGGATATTTCGGGATACGGATTATCATCTTCTTCCTTAATTGCGAGGCGTACAGCTGTTTATTGTATTTCTTTATTTCCTCCTCAGAAACATTGTACCTCTTGGCGATACCATAAAGCGTCTCTTTCTTTCTTACTTTGTGTTCCCTAAAACCAATCGGCTCCTTTTTTACTACTGAATCAGTCATTATACCTTTGATAAGGGCATCAACGGTATTCTTGTCATCGGCCGTCATAGCACCGCTTGGTATTACCAAAATAGTATTAGGGCTTAAATCCCCGTCCTTTTTAATTTGCTTGTTATATTTAAGGATATCGTCCGGAGAAACTCCATAAGCCTTAGAGATGCTCTCTAAGGTTTCTCCTTTCTTTACCGGATGCGTATTAAACTTCTGCGCAAAGGCCGTAACGCCGAACAGAAGGCAGATTAGAACCGTAAAAAGTGTTTTGACTGTATTTTTCATTATTCCCATTCTATCGTTGCTGGTGGTTTGGAACTTATATCATATACGACACGATTCACTCCAGGGACTTTATTAATGATATCATTTGATGTTTTTTGCAAAAACTCATATGGTAAATTTACCCAATCTGCGGTCATACCATCTGTACTTTCGACAGCTCGTAAAGCTACACATTTTTCATAAGTTCGCTCGTCTCCCATAACGCCCACGCTATTGACAGGCAATAACATAGCACCCGCCTGCCAGACCTTATCGTACAATCCCCACTCACGTAATCCATTAATAAATATATGGTCTACTTCTTGTAATATGGCCACTTTATCCCTGGTAATATCCCCTAGAATTCGAATTGCCAAACCAGGACCCGGAAATGGATGCCGTCCCAACAAGGCTTTGTCTATTCCTAAACTGGCACCTACCCTACGCACTTCGTCCTTGAACAACATTTTTAAAGGCTCCACTACTTTTAACTTCATATAATCCGGAAGACCACCAACATTGTGATGACTTTTTATTGTCGCCGAAGGTCCGCCGGTTGCCGAAACAGACTCAATGACATCCGGATAAATTGTTCCTTGCGCCAACCATTTGGCGTTATCTACCTTGTGCGATTCATCATCAAAAACCTCAACGAACACTCTTCCTATGGTTTTACGCTTCGTCTCTGGGTCAGACTCTCCTTCCAAATCATCCAAAAAGCGTGCCGAAGCATCTACTCCTTTAACATTGAGGCCCATGCCCTCGTACTGTTTTAGCACATCGCCGAACTCGTTCTTACGAAGCAAACCATTGTTGACAAAAATACAATGCAGGTTAGTACCAATGGCTTTATGCAGTAGTACCGCGGCCACAGAGGAGTCTACTCCTCCGGACAAGCCTAATATTACCTTTTCATCCCCGATCTTTTCTTTTAACTCCGCCACCGTGGTTTCTACAAAAGCGTCCGGTGTCCAAGTTTGTGCCACCCCTGCAATATGAACTAGAAAATTCTCCAATAATTGTTTACCATCCGTGGTATGATACACTTCTGGATGAAACTGAATTCCATACGTATCTTCACCATCAAACTTAAAAGCGGCATTCTCAACATCATTGGTACTAGCCAATAGGGTAGTATTTTCTGGCAGTTTTTTAATGGTATCCGCATGGCTCATCCAGACCTGACTGCCCGTACCTATTTTGGCTAAAAAAGGGGAATTGCTATCCACTTGGGACAAATTTGCCCGACCATATTCTCTTGTATTCGATTTTTCAACATTCCCACCATTGAAATGAGCTAGATACTGTGCGCCATAGCAAACACCCAACAAGGGTTTCTTGCCACGAATTTCCGATAAATCAGGATGCGGAGCATCATCGGCCCTAACGGAATAAGGAGAACCCGAAAGTATCACCGCTTTGTATTCAGAAAGGGCTGCCGGTGGTTTGTTATAAGGTTTTATTTCAGAGAAAATATTAAGCTCTCGAACACGTCTACCAATGAGTTGGGTATACTGAGAACCGAAATCTAGAATCAGGACTTTATTTTGCATGGGCAAAAATAGGAAAATCGAAAATTTGATAGAGCGTTCTTTTGAGATATTTACAACAGGTTTTTAACAATAAACCACATCGCTGTCAACTAGATCAACCACCAGCCTGCAAAACCCTATACCGTCCCCAAGCGTCATGTTTTCAACACGTATGTAAAATTACAAGCCTGACATAACTTTCATGGTAACAGATACTATTTTTTTGTACATAACGACCGTCTAGGTGACTTCTTACGTACATACCTAGAGTATTAAGTCTTACAGAACCATATTGTAGGGTTTTCACTATTTTTATCACACAGCTTACACAAAATCTATGAAATATATTTCTTCAATTATCTTCGGTGCCGCCATAGTACTCGCGGCCTATTTTCTTGGAAACGCCTATATCAAAAGAGCGAATCCGCCGCAGATTATTTCCGTGACGGGTCTTGGAAACGAAAATTTTACATCGGACCTCATTGTTTGGGAGGGGAAGTTTTCTGCAAACAATACGGTGTTAAAATCAGCATTTGAGCAGTTAAATCTAGATAAAGCTGTCGTTAGGGATTACCTAGTGTCAAAAGGTATAAAAGAAGAAAACATCATTTTTAATAGCGTACAGACTACGGAAATGAGAGATAACAAATACGACAATGGTAATTATGTCGGTAGTATTTTTAGAGGTTACCAATTAACCCAGTCCATTAAAATAGAATCACCCAATGTAGCGCTTATTGAACAAGTGTCTAGAGAGATTACAGAGCTTTTGAACAGAGGCGTTCAGTTCAACTCTTTTCCTCCCCGCTATTACTATACCAAGCTGGCGGATTTAAAAATAGAGATGATTTCCAAAGCCACCGAAGATGCCAGAATAAGAGCTGAGAAAATAGCAGAAAATTCGGGGAGTAGATTGGGCGACTTATCTTCTGCGCGAATGGGCGTTTTTCAGATAACAGGTCAAAATTCCGGTGAAGATTACTCTTGGGGCGGAGCCTATAATACCACATCCAAAAAGAAAACGGCATCTATCACCATGAAATTGGACTATAGGGTAGACTAAATGTATTCATTGAAATAAAATATCTTATTTAGCTGATATACAAACTCTTGAATTGATTCCTACAAAATATTCTTAACCAGTATTAAAAAAAGCCCGGTAATCAACCGGGCTTTCTATCCAACCAACCAAATAATCGAATACGATTAGGAATTAAATACTACTCTTTTTCATAGCAATTCGTATTCCTCCACTTGGTCGCAAGATACATACATGCCTTACATTTAAGGTTTAAAAAAAGCTCGGGAACCACCCCGAGCTTTTTAATCAAAATCAAAAACCAACCTAACTTTAGTATTTTATCGGAATACTAATTTATTTTTCATAGCAATTTATATATAGAACAACTTACCTGTAAAAAACCCTACCCAATCCTATGTTTTTTTCTAACTTTATTAAAAGAAGCATAACATGGAGCAGGTTTTCTGGAAGGAGCTAAATGAGGAATTACATAAAGGAATAACTAAAAAAGGGCATCCTTTTCGGTATATGACCCTTGCTACTGTGGGATTGGACCATTTGGCAAGACTCAGAACCGTGGTTTTGAGAAAGCTGAACAAAAATCTGGACCTTACGATATTCACGGACAAACGCTCTAAAAAAGTAATACATATAAAGGAGAACAACAAAGTAAGCCTGCTCCTATATCACCCCAAAAAGATGCTACAACTTAAAATAGAAGGGAAAGCTAGAATCATTGAAGACCCTGAAACTCTAAAAAAATACTGGAACGGCATACAGCCCAACAGTCGCAAAGATTACATTACCAAAAAGGCTCCTGGAACTGTCATCAAAAATCCTGATTTGGTAACCTACATGGATGATGAGCATCATTTTTGTATGATAGAAATAAAGCCCTATAAAATCGAGTATCTTAAACTAAAGAGACCAAACCACATCCGGATTAAATACTCCAAAGTGGGAGAAAAATGGGAAGAGGAATTTTTGACTCCTTAATCTTGACTATAGGCTAATAACAGTGAACTCCATACATAAAGGCTGTAAGGCATTCTTTAGCATGGGTATAAGACCATCACCGTATTCCAAGTAAAGTTCTGAAAAGTTCAAATTACGTTCTTGCAAAGACTTTCCTGGAAAGAGTTCGTTCTGAATTTCCGTCATACGAACGACATGATCTTTCAATTTTCTTTTTTGTGCCTTCAACAGTCGTTTTTCCAGATGGTCAAGACCTTTTTTTTGTTTTACCTCCTGTGCCTTAACGGCGCCTAAAAAAGATTTATCCGTCTGTTCGGCCAAGGTATACAAGTCTTTAAATTGATTTTCCAAAAGTTCTTTTTGTGAAGTAAAATCGATTTCGACATTCGATATTTCACGTATTTTTTTATTAATGAGGCTATTTTGCTTTAGAAACAAATCCTTGACGGACAATTGCATCTTATCTAACTTTTTCAACTGTTTCTTTGAAATCACCAAGGCCGAATTTCTTAGTAGAAGAATAGGAAAAGGCACCTGCATAGCTTCAAAAGTAGCTTTTAGCTCCAACCAATATGCAATTTCACCGCCTCCGCCAATATAGCAGAGATTGGGCAATATCACCTCTTGATACAATGGTCTGGCGATCACGTTTGGCGAAAAGCGCTCTGGATGTTCTTCTAATTCTCTAAGCAGTTCTTCTTCCGTAAAGGAAATAGCTGTATCATTTACGACATAGCTGTCCTTGTGTTCAACAATCCGTTCTCTTAAACCCTCGTGCAAATAGAAATAATTGATTTCCCTAGGATTCACTTGTATGGGATACCCCTCGTTTAGTCCTTCTATAGCACTAATGGTCTTGCTAACCTCGGAATGGGCTTTTTGTTCTAGGATATCTTTTTTTGCGTATGGAATTAGTAGCCGTTTAAGCCTACTGTCGCCACCATCTACGATAACCAAACCATATTCCCCAAATAATTCGTTCGCCAAGAAACGGGTTGCATTTGTTAGTGTCCCGTTTTCTAAATAGGCTTTTTCAAAAAGGTCCTTCAATTCCAGAGCATTCTTACTACTCCCTAAATGGCTAGAAAAAATCCTGAACACCTCATCTAAACCTTCGGTACCTAAATGACCAACGGCTCCAGAGGCATCTTTGTTCCATTGAAGCTTCTTACCTTGAAAATTAAAATAATTTATTTCATCAAAATCATGGTCTTCCGTGGCCATCCAATAGATAGGCACGAAATTGGAATCAGGGAAGTCTTTTTTTAACTGTTCTGCGAGATTTATAGTAGCTATGATTTTGTACAAAAAATATAAAGGTCCCGTAAAAAGGTTTAGCTGGTGCCCCGTTACAACGGTGAAGGTTGAAGATTCCTTTAAACTGTTGATATGATGTAAGGTGTTATCGGAAACATTAAAATCTTTATATTGATGTAATAACGCTTCCTTTAAAATAGCTCTATTTTCTTGGGGAAAGTTCGCCCCTTTCTCCTTTAACTGTTTTTGGAAACCTGCTCTATCCGGAAAGTTTTTGTAGAGCGTTTTAATCTTCCTATCCGCCTCAATATAGTCGCAGATTAAATTTGAAAAGTAGCCGGTCTCTTTAAAGGGTAAACAGTCAATATCCATAGAAGAACAAAAATGAAGGTAAATATAAAACTCTCCTGTTTTAGAGTTCCTAAAAATACGTTAATTACCTTAACAAATAAATTTTTGATTACTCGTTAAAAAGCAGTTTTCACAGGACAATTTTCAACAATAATTTGTTAGATTTGGAAACTTTCGATTTTAAAAATATCACATGGTTAAAATTTTACGTTCCCTCCTATTTCTACTACCTATTTTATCAATTGCGCAGCTTCAATCCCCTTCAGAATTTTTGGGTTATGAACTTGGAAGCCAGTTTACAAGACACCATCAAGTAGTAGACTACTACGAATATCTCGTCGGGGCATCACCGGACAGGATGCAATTAATGCAGTATGGGAAAACCAATGAAAGAAGACCTTTATTATTGGCATATATTTCCTCAGCGAATAATATTGAAAATCTAGAACGTATTCGGTTAGAGCATCTAAAAAGCACCAGTGGAGAGGGAGCATCGGATAAAGCCATCGTATGGCTTAGTTATAATGTTCACGGTAACGAAAGTGTTAGCACGGAAGCATCCATGCAGACCATTTATGATTTACTCACCCGTAAAAGCGATTATTTGGAAAATACCATCGTCATTATGGACCCCTGTATAAATCCAGACGGCAGGGATCGGTATGTAAATTGGTACAACCAGTACAAAAACAATCCCAATACGGTTGACCCGAACAGCAAAGAGCACCATGAAGGTTGGTGGAGTGGTCGCAGCAATCATTACATGTTCGACCTTAACAGGGATTGGGCATGGCTAACACAGGTAGAAAGTCAACAAAGACTGAAACAGTTTAACAAATGGCTACCCCATGTACACGTAGATTTTCATGAACAAGGGGTTGATAGCCCTTATTATTTTGCCCCGGCGGCCGAACCTTATCATGAGGTGATCACTGATTTTCAACGAGCGTTCCAAGTAACTATCGGTAAAAACCATGCAAAATATTTTGATGAAAACGGATGGTTTTACTTTACCAAAGAATCGTTTGACCTGTTATATCCCAGCTACGGAGACACCTATCCGACCTATAACGGCGGTATTGGCATGACCTATGAACAAGGAGGAAGCGGTAGAGCGGGTCTCGGTATTAAAACTAGCATTGGGGACACTCTTACGTTGAAAGACCGAATTTCTCACCACCACACTACCGGACTTTCCACTGTGGAGGTGGCAAGCAATAATGTGGCAAAATTAAATGATGAATTCAAGAAATTCTATCAGGACAAGGACTTCAAGTACAAGAACTATGTGCTCAACGGAAACCAGGATAAATTGAATGCGCTGACCAACCTGTTAAAACAGCATGAAATCGAGTTCGGTTACGCTTCCAATACAACATATAAAGGATACGACTACGCTACCGGGAAAATAGGCACTATGAAGGCATCGACCAAAAGTCTGGTCGTTTCAACAGACCAAGCTAAAGGAACGTTGGTCAAGGTACTATTTGAGCCTAAAGCAAAATTAAGTGATTCGGTTACCTATGATATAACCGCTTGGTCCCTACCCTATGCCTATGGCTTGGATGCATTGGCAACGGAGACCGGCATTCAGAAAAATACGGCTACGAATACTGCAGGAAGCTTTGGGATAGCAAAGCCGGATAGCTATGCTTATATTACCGATTGGAATGCCATGAACGATGCTAAATTTCTTGCGGAATTGCTCAAGCAAAAAATACGGGTGCGCTATGCTCACAAACCCTTTATGTTAGATGGGATTGAACACAAAAGAGGAAGTCTTATTATTACTAAAACGGACAATAAAAACGTAACCGACTTTAGCAAAATTTTAAATGAGGCATCCATAAAATTTTCTAAACAGCTCCAACCCACAACCACCGGTTTTGTAGAGAGTGGAAAAGACTTTGGCTCTAGATACGTTGGCGTTGTACCAGATGTAAAAGTTGCCGTATTATCCGGTGAACCAACCTCTACACTCCGTTTTGGCGAAGTATGGCATTTTTTTGAACAACAGCTCAACTACCCATTATCCGTTTTGGACGAAAGCTACTTTAGTCGGGTTGATTTATCCGACTATGACATTTTAATTCTTCCTGACGGATGGGGATATCGCAGTTTCTTAAAGAAGAACATTACCGAAAAAATCACAGATTGGGTTAAATCTGGTGGTAGGTTAATTGCCATGGGCGGGTCCGTAAATGCCTTAGCTAAAAGTGATAGTTTTGGCATCAAGGAAAAAGAAACACCTAAAGACACCACAGTAAATCTTGAAGCTTTTGAAAACAATCAAAGAGAACGTATTAAAACGGCTATTACCGGCGCAATCTTTAAAGCTACAGTAGATCCTACGCATCCCTTAGCATACGGTTATGGCAATACTTACTTTACCCTAAAACTCGGTAATACTGCCTTTAATTATTTGGACGGTGGCAGCGCGGTATATCTTAATGAGAACGCGAACAAACCGGTTTCTGGTTTTGCAGGGAGCGAGGCTCAAAAGAAAATTGCAGAAACACTGATTTTTGGAACCGAAAATATAGGAAGAGGTCAAGTTGTTTATATGGTTGATAATCCATTGTTTCGAGGATTTTGGGAAAATGGAAAACTATTCTTTGCCAACGCCATATTCATGGTCAATTAAAACCTCAAAATAAACCGCATGAAAGCATATAAAGTCGAAACACTTATCTATTACAGTAAAATTACCCTGGACACCAAGCATATTGCCAATTCTTCAAAGGCAGAAATTCAAGAAAAGTTAGATGAATATGCCAAGTATGGTTGGCGACTGGCTTCAACGGACGCTACCAACTTCGGTGCAGCGGTTTACATCTATCTTTATTTTGAAAAATAGAATTTCAAACTACTGATTTACAGTAGTTTAATTGAAAAATACGGTTTTAATAGAATTTTAGAGTATCTCAGAATACCCAGTATTCAGGGTATAGCAACTCTAAAAAGCTTAATATCTTGCCAACAAATCCTGAGTATATTCGTTCTTAAAATCCGAACGATACCAAGAGTGTGGAGTAAAATGAATCATTATGCCAGATAATCAAGACAACGTATCAGCACTTTTAGCAAAATTAGAACTGCTTTTAAAAAAGCAAGAAAGTTTTAATTTGGAAGTCAATGAGCTTCGCAAAGACTTAAAGGCATTGCAAGGTGAAGCGCCATCAAAGATCACTGAAATAACTCCTGAAACAAAAGAAGCAACTACCCCGGAAAACCCTATTATAAAAGAGGAAACCGCTGTAATAAAAGATAATGAAGCGGTAATTGAAACAAAACCGACTACACCCATTGAAGCTCCTTCTATAAAGTTTTCCGCACCAATAAAAAAACCGAAGGGCAAATCAAATCTGGAGAAATTCATTGGGGAGAACCTAATTAATAAAATTGGTATTCTCATTACCGTTATTGGTGTATTCATAGGTGCCAAATATTCTATAGAAAACAACCTCATAAGCCCGCTGACCCGCATTATCTTAGGGTATTTGGTAGGTTTAGGACTGGTGGCAACAGGAATTAAACTAAAGGCAACCTATGAGAATTACAGCGCCGTACTGGTCAGTGGCGCCTTGGCGATAGTATACTTTATTACCTTTGCGGCCTACAGTTTTTACGATTTATTTCCGCAAGGTGTAGCCTTTACCTTAATGGTCTTTTTAACCGTATTCGGGGTTGTGGCCGCATTAAATTACAACAAACAGATTATTGCCCATATTGGACTCGTCGGTGCCTATGCCGTGCCCTTTTTACTCAGTAATAATTCTGGCAATGCCTGGGTCCTGTTCAGTTATATGGCCATTATTAATTTGGGCATCCTTTTCATTTCCATAAAAAAGTACTGGAAAGCGCTGTACTATGTCGCTTTTGCTTTCACATGGCTCATATTTAGCGGCTGGATTACTTTTTCTTACGAAACAAAGGACCATTATCAAATAGCACTCCTATTTCTTTTCATCTTCTTTTTAATCTTTTACGCAACATTTCTGGGTTATAAACTCATCAAGTCCGAAAAATTCAAAGTCTCGGATGTTTTTATGCTCTTGTTGAATTCCTTTATCTTTTACGGATTCGGATTTGGACTACTGGCCCATAACGAAACGGGTGAGGAATTGCTAGGTTTATTTACTCTGGGTAATGCGTTGGTCCATTTTGTGGTGACTACCATAATATTCAAAAAGAATCTTGGTGACAAGAACCTATTTTATCTTGCGGCAGGTTTAGTACTGATTTTTATAACCATTGCCATACCCGTACAATTAGACGGTAACTGGGTAACATTATTATGGGCTATGGAGGCGGCACTCTTATTCTGGATAGGAAAGAGCAAAAACATACGCGCTTACGAGTATATGTCCTATCCTCTAATGGTCATCGCGTTTTTAAGTTTGACCCAGGATTGGGCTTTAGCGTATGGTGGCTTTACCTTCAATCTAGAAGACGAGCGACTTCAGCCGATATTCAGCGCAGCTTTTTTAACTTCGTTTCTTTTCATCGCGGCCTCTGGTTTTATCAATTGGGTGAACAAGAAATACAATACCGTTGATGGAAAAAAGAGTTTTATATCCAAGGTAATGTCCATCGCAATACCAGCAGTTTTCATTTTAGTCCTTTATTGTTCGTTCTATTTGGAAATTGAATACTATTTCACACAATTATATCAAGCCTCCGGAATACCTAGGACCATAACGGATACCTCTGAGTATTCGCAATACAACGAAAATATTTCCCAACAACGAATTGTCTGGCTTCTGAACTATACCTTGTTGTTCTTGTCCGTCCTAACGTTCATCAACATTCATAAACTAAAAAGTAGGGTCCTTGGAATCGTTACTTTGATCCTGTCCATTTTGGCCGGATTCCTCTTCCTGACAACCGGGCTGTACGCACTTAGTGAACTCAGGGAAAATTACTTGAGCGGAGCATTGGCCGAGTTCTATACCGTGAGCACATTTACGATTACCGTACGCTATGTTTGCTTTGCGTTTTTAGCACTACTGCTTTTCTTGGTCCGTAAATTGACTTTGGCTCCTTTTATGAGGATAAACTTTAATGTTCCATTTGGACTTTTACTACATACCTCCGTATTATGGATTGCAAGTAGTGAGCTTATTCATTGGATGGATATGAGTGGCTCTGACCAAAGCTATAAATTGGGCCTTAGTATTCTCTGGGGAAGTTATTCATTGTTCTTGATTATATTGGGGCTTTGGAAGAAGAAAAAATATCTTCGTATTTCGGCAATCGTACTCTTTGGCGTAACCCTCATAAAACTTTTCTTTTATGATATAGCTTCTTTGAGCACTATTGCCAAGACCATCGTTTTTGTTTCTCTTGGCGTGCTGCTCCTTATTATCTCATTCTTGTACAATAAATACAAACATATTATTACGGAAGAAAATGAAGACTAAATTGATCTATTATCTTACGCTGCTCATTTGCTCTTATTCTTTTGGACAGTTAGACACTTATTCCGAAAAAATTCCCCTTACCGGGGTTTCAGACTCGTGGCACACGATAGCCCTACCCGATACGGTCTTTGCAAAGGTAAATGACGAATTTTCGGATATCCGCATTTATGGTATCACCGAAAAAGATACCATAGAGGCACCTTATGTACTACAAACTTCCAGAGCCACTGGAGTTGAGAATGAAATTAAATTTGAACTCGTAAACCAGTCTTTCAACGCCAATGGATTCTATTTTACCTATCAAATTCCCGTGGACGAATCCATCAACAAAATAGCACTCGATTTTAAGAATACCAATTTTGATTGGAAGGTTCAATTGGAAGGAAGTCAAAATCAAAATGAATGGTTCACTATTCTAGAGGACTACAGAATTTTATCCATACAGAATACCGAAACCAACTACCGGTTTACGGACCTTATCTTTCCAGATTCAAAATTTAGGTATTTTAGAATATTTATAAAGACCACTATAAAACCTGAGCTTTTAAAGAGCTATCTCGTTTCGAACAAAATTACGCCTGCGAGTTATCGTTCTTATTCTGCCTCGGACTTCTCCGTGTCGGAAAAGGGAAAACAGACCTATATCGATATTGATTTAAAGAAACGTGTGCCCATAGGTTTTTTGAAGCTTAAAGTTACCGATGATATGGCGTATTACAGAACCATTACCATTGATTATATAGTGGACAGTACCGAAACCGAAAAAGGATGGCGGTATTCTTATAGAAATCTTTATCGCGGAACTTTGACCTCTTTCAAGGCGAATGAATTTACATTTAGGCCCGTGTTAACGTCCAAGTTCAGGGTAAGGATAGCGAATAATGACAACGCGCCGCTACCTATTACTGACGTAGAAGCCAAAGGTTATGAATATACCTTAATAACGCGCTTAATGGATGATGCGAAGTATTATTTGGTCTATGGAAAAGAAAATGCGTACAAACCCCGACATGATATTCAACAAACGGGCTTTACGTTCCCCGAGGATATGAAACCCTTACAACTAGGGCAGCCGGAAATCATTGAGAAAAAACCTCCCTTCGTAAAGGCCCCACTATTTGAAAACAAGCTATGGCTCTGGTTGCTAATGGGTACCATTATTCTTGTATTGGGTGGTTTTACGCTTAAGATGATGAAAGGAGTCTAATTTTTTATGTAATTTAAGTGATGATAAAAAACATTTTTAACCATGAATATCATAGCAGACGGTGCAAATAATTATAAAAACACCAAGGAATTTAGACTTAAAAAAGAAGATATCATAAGAGAAGTCCACATAAAATATTCTTCACTTATTTCAAATGAAAAGAACTTCTATAGAAGAATCAGATTATATCTTAAAAGGAGAAAAGAAACACTAAAGGAACTATCTATATTATGTTCAAAAGAGATTCATTATTTTAAAAATCAATTTGAATAACTATTCCTTGAAATGCATATAAATTTATGAGCCTTCGTATGGTTTTAAAGTATCCTTAAAACTTTCATTTTGAAATTACAGGATCACCGTACAAATCAAAATCTGCCGCATCTGTAATGGTTACATCAACAAATTCACCCTGTTTTACATAGTGCTTGGTAGCATCTATTAAAACCTCATTATCAACATCGGGAGAGTCGAACTCCGTTCTACCGATAAAATAATTCCCTTCTTTTCTGTCAATAATACACCTAAAGGTCTGCCCTATTTTTTGCTGATTAAGTTCCCAAGAAATCTGGGATTGTATTTCCATAATCTCGTTGGCACGTTCCTGTTTTATTGATTCAGGTACATTGTCCTCTAAATTATAGGCATGAGTATTCTCTTCATGACTATAGGTAAAACAGCCCAAACGTTCAAAACGCATTTCTTCTACCCAATTTTTCAAGGTTTGAAAATCCTCCTCGGTTTCTCCGGGGTAGCCCACTATCAAGGTAGTGCGTATGGTCATTTCTGGTACCGTAGCCCTAAAATCCTGCAGAAGCTTCGTTGTTTTCGCCTGCGTGGTGCCACGACGCATACTCTTTAAAATACTATCGGAAATGTGCTGTAAAGGAATATCCAGATAGTTACAGACCTTTGGCTCGTTCTTCATTACCTCCAAAACATCCATCGGAAAACCTGTCGGGAATGCATAATGTAATCGTATCCACTCAATACCTTCAACTTTTACCAAAGCTTCAAGTAATTCCGCCAAGTTTCTTTTCTTATATAAATCGAGCCCGTAATAGGTTAAATCCTGCGCAATTAAAATCAACTCCTTAACGCCTTTCGCGGCCAGTTTCTCCGTTTCTGTAACCAATTCTTCAATGGGCTTACTCTTATGCTTACCGCGCATTAAGGGTATGGCACAAAAAGAACAGGGACGGTCACAACCTTCCGCTATTTTAAGATATGCGTAATTTTTGGGTGTCGTGGTCAAGCGCTCCCCTATAAGCTCGTGCTTATAGTCCGCCCCCAAAGCTTTTAGAAGGTTGGGAAGTTCGCTAGTTCCAAAATACTCGTCTACATTGGGTATTTCTTTTTGCAAATCTGGCTTGTACCGCTCACTTAAGCAGCCCGTAACAAAAACCTTGTCCACTTCTCCGGCCTCCTTCTTCTGCACATATTCAAGAATGGTGTTTACACTCTGCTCTTTGGCATTGGCAATAAAACCGCAGGTATTAATGACGACTACATTCCCCTCTTCCTCATGAACGACCTCTTTCTCGTTAGCGCGCAACTGGCCCATAAGAACTTCCGAGTCGTACACATTCTTACTGCAACCAAGGGTTACTACGTTGATTTTATTCTTCTTGAGCGTTTTTGTTCGCATAGCTTTTTAATGGGGTGCAAAAATACGATTTGCCGTTAGAACTAGCTGTGTTTCACACGATTTCTTTGATTTTAACGTTAAACCAATGTATCAATATACAGTCCTACTAAAAAATCAATCGTTATGATACGTTCCAAAACTTATATCCTACTTCTCATCACGACCCTCATTCTCGGATGTTCCAAAGACACGCCCGTTGATGAAAATAATGATATCCCTATAGAAAATAACGGCCTTTACTGTCCTCCTTTGAATGGTGCGGACTGGGACAGGGTTGACCTAGAGGACCTAAATTGGAATGCCGACGCCGAAGCGGAACTTTATGATTTTTTGAATACAAATGGTACAAGGGCCTTTATTGTGCTGAAAGATGGTAAGATTGCCCTCGAAGAATATTTTGGAGACCATACTGAAAACACCCCTTGGTATTGGGCCTCAGCCGGAAAAACATTGACGTCCTTCACTACAGGTATAGCATTACAGGAAGGATTTTTATCCTTGAACGATAAAACCGCTGATTATCTAGGAACGGGTTGGACGAGCCTAAGCAATGAGAAAGAAGAATTGATAACCATTTGGCATCAATTGACCATGACCTCTGGGATGGACGATACGCAAGGGGATTGTAAAACGCCCGACTGTTTGACCTACGTTGCGGATGCAGGAACGCGCTGGTCCTATCACAATGCACCTTATACCCTTATTCAACAGGTAATTTCAAACGCTACGCAAATGGAATTTGAAGATTATTTTGCTTCTAAAATAAAGAATCGAATTGGTATGGGAGGTTCATGGATTTCTACTAATGGTATTAATAATGTGTACTGGAGTACCGCTAGAAGTATGGCCCGTTTTGGTTTATTGAACCTGAATAAGGGAAACTGGAACGGAACCCCTATCCTTGAAAATACGGACTATATCACCTCCATGAGCACTACTTCTCAAGATTTAAACAAATCCTACGGGTATCTATGGTGGTTAAACGGAAAAGAGAGTGCTATGGTACCACAATCCCAACTGGTATTCAATACAGAGCTAATGCCCAATGCGCCGGATGACCTCTATGCAGGCTTAGGCAAAAATGACCAAAAGTTGTACATAGTTCCTAGTCAAAACCTGGTTGTTGTTCGTATGGGTGAGGATACGGGTTATCAAGCACTGGGACCCTCGGGCTTTGACGATGAACTTTGGGGGCTCCTAAATAAAGTGATGGATTAATACTTGAAAAATTAGGTGCCAATACACCTTACAGGCTTTTCGTCATTTTTACTAGATTTATTTTTTCCGCATTAAAAATTCACTTTCCAAAGCTGATCTAGTAAGATTTGTTGCGTGGTTTAAGTAACGAATTTAGCAAATACAAACCGAATATAAAATCCGCTAGGATAATCTTAAGTAGGCTAGAACTAGTAATAAATTATATAGGGTGTTGGCAAATCGTTTTTGTCCACAACTATATTTTTATTTTAATATAATCCGCTCTTTGTTACTTTTTATTGCTTGTACTTCTATCATTTCCGTTTTCTGATATCTTTTTCTTTCGTTCCTGAACATTTCTAAAAGCAACTAGCCTTAATCTTTCTGACCTACTCATTCTAGGTTCGTATTTATCCTTATTAGTTTTTTTTAATTCAACATTATTTTCCATTGAATTAAAAGTCAGATTATTGTTTAATTTGTCAGAGTTATCTGAACCTAGTCTTAAAACACCTAGAACAAAAAATAAAGTGGATGCTATTAATAATACAAGTATTTGTCCCCAATCTGTACCATTAACTTCAATATAATCTCCAACAGCCTCCATTCCATCAAATGTTCTTGAATATTCAGTGTTGGTTATGTGCGTGTCATTATTCATTTTTATGATTGGATAAATAAAGAGAGCTAAGCTTATTATGCCAGATAAAATCTTACTTAATAAAACGCTTACTTTTTCTTGAACCTCATATTTATTCCAAATACAATATATTGTTATCCAAGTAATTAAAGGAATTAATATTAGATATGAAGACCTTATTAACATCGTATATGAAGAATTGTGGTTGATTGGACCCCAAATTAATAAGACGAAAAAAATTGTTCCTGTTAAATAATTATTGAAATTCACTCATTTATGGTTTCGGGTTATTGTTCGTTAAGATACATTGTTTACACAAGTTATAGATTAGGGTTTACACTAAGTTGGTTTCTAACCTTACTGATTTTTTTCCGTCCAAAGCAAAATCCCGAAGATCTTACGACTTCATAAATCTACACAGAACTTAGCGTGAAAGCCACAAGTCCGCATTAATTATAGGCTTTGTTGCAATCAGTAGTAAAAGGTTTGAGTAAACACATTACGATTCTTTTTCCTTAGTTTTTCCGTCCGAACAAAGTCCATCTTTGCAGTGATTACGTTCTAATTTTTAGTCAGTTTTATTTGGCAGTTTTTTAAAATAAAAAGCGGCACCAATAACCATTATTACGCCTAGAGCAATTAATAAAAATTCATTTTCATTTTGGTGAACTGCCAGATTTATTCCGTATCCAATAAAAAAGAGTCCAATTCCAACAATAATATATCCATATATTTTTTTCATGTGATAATTTTTAGAGCTATTGTTTAAAACGGTTCAGCTAAGCGTATTGCGGGAGTACGCCATCCGCGATAGCAGCGGGCGAGTTGGCGCGCGGGCCAGTTTCCGTCTGCCGACGTAGCTAAAGCTTATTGTTTTGCTTTTTCTTTTTTTGTTCCAAAGCTAAATTTGAACGTTTCGCTATCGCGTAATTTTTAATTTAGCGACATTATAAATATACACAGACCTTAGCACAAAAGCCACAAGTCCGCATTAAGTATAGGCCTTGTTGTACAACGTACTTTTTTCACACGTCGATTGAGATAGTAACCTTTTCTCCAAGTCCCTTTTCCACGATTTCATACAACGTTTTTAATGTAAGATTACTCCCGTTATTTTCAACTCTTGAAATGTATGTTCGTTTTTTGTCTATAAGTTTGCCAAGCTGCTCTTGAGTCAAGTTTTTTTCCTCCCAAGCGTTGCGAAGAAGCAGACCGATTTTAAAGGATTCAAAATCTCTTTCCAGTCCATCTCTGCGTTCAGTTCCTTTTTTTCCGTAAACCGTATCCTTGATGTCTTTCCAGCTTTTAGTGTCCATCTTATCTTTTTTTGTCTTCATAGTATGAATTGATTAGTCCGACCGCTTTGTCGATTTCTTTTTTCGGCGTCTTTTGCGTTTTCTTGGCAAATCCATTTAGCAGGATTACCAATTTGCCTTTGTCGAAAAAACAGAACACTCTCCAAATATTTGAGCCCAATTTTATACGAGCCTCATAAAGTCCTTTTGTTCCAACAATTGCTTTAAGATAGGTTGAGGGATTTTGAGGCTTTTCACTATCTGCTCATCGTTTTGTTCATTCATTTTAACTTGGCCCTAAAGTAAGGTGAGTCATCCCATCTGATGATTTTGTAACCTTCTCTGTTTTGTATATATTCTGGTATCGATTTCCAAATGGCAAATTTTAGTTTTTCAAGTATCAAAGTTTTTGAAAAAGAATGAGAAACAACCAAACTTATATCTCTTGCAGGCTTAAAATTTTTAAAATATTTTATATTCTGCTCGGCTTTTTCACGAATAGTTGCTAACTCAGGCAATATTGAGAAACCCAAATCAGATAGGGTTAAATTTTTTAATGTCTCAATAGAACTGGCTTCAAAATTGAAATGCTCAAATACTTGGGCCTCTTGTTTCATATTACAAATCTTAAGAATTTGTGAGTTATAACAGAATTCTTTTTTCAGCATTAATAATTTCTCAGAGCTATCCGTGTCAAAAAGAAAATAGTCTTGTTGTCGCATTTTGTGACTTGGATTTAAATATGCGACAAAATGTTCAGTAAAAACGTAAAATTCTTTTAGGTTACTATTACCTGTTGGTGTCGCCATAAGTGCAATATCTATTTTTCCTTCTTTCAAAGATTTGATTAATTCAAGCGTAGAAGATTCGTTTATAATAAATTTAACTTTTGGCAAAGCAGATTGGATATTCTTAATTGCTAAAGGAATTATGTAAGGTGACAGAGTATTTATAACCCCTATTTTTATAATTCCAGTATCTGTGTTTTTTTGATTGATGACATAGTCTTCAATTTCATTTACATCTCTTAGGATTTTTCTTGCTTTTGATATAATTTCTAACCCAAGTTCTGTAGGTTTTAGTGGCACTTGTGTTCTATCAAAAATTTGAATACCAATTTCTTGTTCAAACTTTTTTAGTTGAGTAGTCAATGCTGGCTGCGATACATGGCAGAATTCTGCAGCGCTTGCAAAATGGCGTTTCTCGTCAAGAGTTACTATATATCTAAATTGTTGTAAAGTCATTTCATAATTTTAAGTTATTAAATATAAATATTATTAATTTGATTTATAAGATTAAGAACTATATTTTTGATTTTTAACCACAGATAAATAATAATAGATATGAAGTTTAAAAGAGAAGCAAGTGCAAATTGGAAAGGTACTGGTATGGAAGGTTCTGGTACTATTTCTACTCAAAGTACAGTATTAGATTCGACTCAGTATTCGTTCAAGACAAGGTTTGAGAATGGTGTTGGTACTAATCCTGAAGAGCTTATTGGAGCAGCTCATGCAGGCTGTTATACAATGCAGTTGAGTTTTTTAATGAGTGAAGCAGGCTACACTCCAACGAACTTAGACACGCATGCAAAAGTATTTTTCGAGGATGGTGCTATTCCTAAAATTGAACTCAAATTAGAAGCAGAGGTTCCTAATCTTTCAAAAGAAGAATTTCTAGAACTCGCTGAAAAAGCAAAAGAAATTTGCCCAATATCAAAGTTGTTGGATACAAAGATAGAGTTGTCTGCCAACTTGGGTTAAAGCTGTATTAACATGGTAGGCTTAGAAGAAGTTCTTTTCATCACAGAGAGGCACTTCTTCTTGGCTTCTTGCTTATACCTAACAATTAGATAGCATCATTGATGCTATCCCACTTATAGGCTACTATTTTCTTTTAACAACTATTATTCATAGCCTTCCGGCATTTTCCTATTAGGGAATTCTTTTTTATAGGCAGCTCCCAATCGCAATAAAGCTGCCTCCTTAAAAGGCTTTCCTATAAATGTTAAGCTTATGGGCTCACCAGAATTTTTATAGCCCATAGGAACTGTTAGCACCGGATATTTTGCCACGGCGGCATAGCCGGCGTGATAGTTATTTATGGACAAAATAACATCCAAATCGTGTTGTTCAAGGGCAGTATCAAAAAATGTGCGTCCAGAATTTTCCAATCTTGTTTTTATTTCGGTTAAATCCTGCGCAGTGGTAGAATCGGTCAAAATTCCTTCGAACAAAGCCTGTCCGTAAGGTACTCTAGTCAAGCTATCTTCGCTATTAAAGGCAACGGCATCAGCAATGGATGCAATCTGTACCTTTTCCGAATTTGTGTGTTTCGCTAAATAGGCTGGCAAATCATTCTTCATATCTAAATTCAGAATACTTAAAAAGCCATCCATATTAACCTCCGGCGGAGTAAACACAATGACCGTTACTCCTAAAGTTCTTAATTTTTCAATGGTAGCACTATAAATAGAATCATTTTCCATTAGGGAAGAAAAAGCGCCCAAGCGCATATTCTTAAAGGAAGTAGGATGCAGCCCTGCAGAAATAATTCCCGGATATTCCTCTTTAGTAGATTTTGTGTCTCCCTCGTCAAAACCGGTCATCGCGTCCAGCAATATACCATTGTCTATGGTATTCCTAGTCATGGGACCGGGAGTATCCAAGGTGCTGGAGATAGGGACAATACCCGTTCTGCTTAACAGTCCTATAGTCGGTTTTAAACCTACTACGGAATTCTGACTACTAGGCGATAATATAGAACCCGAGGTCTCCGTTCCCACTGCGGCCACGGCATAATTCGCAGCTATCGCCGTACCACTTCCGGAACTGGAACCGCCTGTTTCAAAGATGCGCCTTCCATAGGGGTTTAACGTTTGACCCCCGACCGCACTATACCCTACCGGACAACCGGAACACAAAAAATAGGCCCATTCACTTAGGTTTACCTTTCCCAAAATCAACGCGCCGTTCTTTTTTAATTGCTGTACGATGAAAGCATCTTCCGTTTCATTATCCATCAAAGCAATAGCCCCAGCAGTAGTTCGCATACCTGAGGTATTTATATTGTCCTTCAACAAAATGGGCATACCGTAGACGGGGTGCCGCGCGCCGGGAGCGGTACCTTTGGCCATCATTTCGTCCAATGCTCGTGCCTGCTTTACTACGTCTTGGTTTAGGGCAATGACCGTATTCAAGGTCGTGGTATTATCTAACTCGTACTTGTAGATGCGATATAAATAAAATAATACCAACTTTTCGTAGGTGAGAAGACCGCCTTCTATTCTTTTCCGAATCGAAAAAATGTTTTGCTCCAATACCAAGGGCTTCAGGAATTCATACTCCTTCTCGGTCATTTTGGAAACTTCATCATACAACGGAAGAAACACATCGTTTTTATCCAAAACTTTGGATTGAATCAATTTATAACGCATTCTTCCCTTTTCATGATCTGCATTGGACGCTACCTCAAGAGAATCGTTATAGGGTTCCCAAATACGTTGTTGCTTCTCATCGACTTTAGAACTGTCCTTACAAGAAAATAGTAGTCCAACAAGAAGCACTAGCAATGCCTTTTTCATGCTATCAGTTTTTTTGTTTTAGTTTTTCGTTCCAATCAATACTATTCTTCCGGTTCATACGAACAAACTCGTCCTTACCTAAATCTTGGGCTATTTGGAGCGATTTTTCGGCTGATTGTATGGCTCCCTTGTAATCTCCCAATTTTGCTTGAACCAAAGATTTGACCCTATGAAAATAGTAGGTATCCCCACCAAGTTCAATTGCCTTGTTCAAATACGTTAATGCTTGTGGTAGGTTGCTATCCTGCTCTTGATAATACCTTGCAATTTCATAATAGGTCTGTACGGTTGGATTGCCTTTCAATTCTTCCTCTATCTGCGCTTCCATCAACCCTTGGGTATTGAAGGTCATTGGCAGACTTACTTCGGTACCGGCCCAAAGTAGGTTTAACGTAGCCGTATGGTGTGTAATGTCATCAAAGGATATTAAAAAATTCTCTTGATAATTCAAGGTTTGTTTGGGGTGTACTGTGACCCTAAGGGCGTCTTCCTCAGGATTGTAGGCCGTTCTACCGTCTCCCCAATGCGTTGTATTGTTATGAAAAACAAGCTGCCACTCGTTCGCCTCGGGAAATGCATAAAGGGCATAGGTGCCTTTTGAAAGGGAATTCCCCAGAATATTTACCTCTGAATCGAAGGTTATTTTGGTCGATTCGTTGGCGCCCACTCGCCAAATACGGCCATAAGGCACCAAAGCGGGTTGGCCATCTGCCCTATTTCCAAATATAGTTCTTCCGCGAGCAGCAGGCCTTGAATATGTTATAGTGATTTTAGAGAGTCCAACGGTCTGCTCTATTTTGGATAAGGGACTAGCCTTAGGATGGTTTATCTGGGAGAAACCGTGATAATACCAAACAACTAGAATAAAAAAAGCTATTTTTTTCAATGCTTCATATTAAAAAAAGAATCTACGAATTCATGCTTATTGAAAACCTGGAGATCTTCAATTCCTTCTCCAACCCCTATATACCTCACGGGAATTTGGAATTGGTCGGAAATTCCAATGACTACACCTCCCTTTGCGGTGCCGTCCAATTTTGTAACGGCCAGGGCAGTCACCTCCGTGGCTTTGGTAAACTGCTTGGCCTGTTCAAATGCATTTTGCCCTGTTGACCCATCTAAGACCAATAAAACTTCATGGGGCGTATTTTCCACAACTTTTTGCATCACTCGTTTCACCTTAGTCAGCTCATTCATAAGATTCACCTTATTGTGCAATCTCCCGGCGGTATCAATGATAACAACGTCCGCATCTTGGGTAACCGCAGAGCTAAGGGTGTCAAAAGCAACGGAGGCCGGGTCGCTTCCCATTTGTTGTTTTACAATGGGTACGTCTACCCTATCTGCCCATACTTGTAGTTGGTCTATGGCTGCCGCCCTAAATGTGTCCGCAGCACCTAGAACTACTTTTAAACCTTGATTTTTTAATTGATGGGCCAATTTACCTATAGTAGTGGTTTTACCGACTCCGTTAACACCGACCACCATAATCACGTAGGGTTTTTTATCCTTCGGAATATGGATTCCTGCATCTTCCACGGTATTTGTTTCGGATAATAGCCCTGCTATTTCTTCACGCAAAATATCATTGAGCTCATCCGTACCCATATATTTGTCCTTAGCTACCCGCGCCTCAATGCGTTCAATAATCTTTAGCGTGGTGTTTACACCAACATCGGAGGAAACCAGGACTTCCTCTAAATTATCCAATACGTCATCATCTACTTTGGACTTGCCTGCAACCGCTTTTCCAAGCTTGGAAAAAAAACTTGTTTTCGTCTTTTCCAAACCCTTATCCAAGGTCTCTTTTTTATCTTTTGAAAATATCTTTTTAAATAAACTCATCGTATCAGCAATAGTTGGTCAAATATAAAAATTAAAAAGCCCCTTTCATCAGAAAGGGGCTCAATAACTTATAAAAGAAAGTTTCTTATTTTTTAGCAATCCACTCATTTACCATTTCTGGAGGCATGACCGATTCTACAAAAACGTAAGCACCAGTTTTAGGTGACTTTACCATTTTTATTGCTTTTGTTAGTCTTTTTGAGCTGGTCTGTAAACTTGCTACCGTCTTCTTTGCCATGGCTAAATGTATTTATATCAAATCCACCGAGTGGAATTCTTATTTAATTTCTTTATGAACTGTCATTCGTTTCAAAATAGGATTGAATTTTTTAATTTCCATCCTTTCTGGAGTATTCTTCTTATTCTTCGTGGTAATATATCTGGAAGTTCCAGGTTGCCCCGACTCTTTATGCTCGGTACATTCTAAAATTACTTGAATTCTGTTGCCTTTCTTTGCCATTGTAATCTATAATTTAAAGGTTACTTTACTAACCCTTTAGCTTTTGCTTCTTTCAACACAGCAGAGATTCCTTTTTTGTTGATACTTTTTAAAGCTCTTGCAGAGACTTTTAAAGTTATCCAACGGTCTTCCTCTGGAATGTAAAATCTCTTTTTAGAAAGATTTACGTCAAATCTTCTTCTTGTCTTATTGATAGAGAAGGATACGTTGTTACCGAACATCGCTCTCTTTCCCGTAATTTCACAAACTTTTGACATCGTGTCGAATTTTTCTTTTAAACAGGGTGCAAATTTATATCATTTTTATCTCACAGCCAACATTCTCCTTCACATTTTTAAAATTTCTTTTTGAAGCAACTCAAAGGACTTATTTACAGACTTTTGCACGATACGCTCTCTATGGTTTCCCATGTTGAACTGCGTTACAAAAACACCGTTCGGGGATGCGATGGCAATGAAGACCGTACCTATAGCTGCGGACGAGTCTCCTTTGGCGGGTCCGGCGTTGCCTGTTGTGGCAATGGCAAAATCTGTTTTCAACAAATTCTTAACTCCAATGGCCATAGCCTTGGCAACCTGTTCACTTACCACGGAGTAGGCGGCAACATCCTCTTTTGATACCCCGAGCACATTAATTTTCGCTTCAGTAGCATAACTTACTATACTCCCTTTAAAATAGGCTGACGCACCAGGGATTGCCGTAATATGTTCGGCAATTTTACCTCCTGTAAAACTTTCTGCCGTAGCGAGTGTAAAATTCTTTGACGTTAGTAATTTGGCAACGAAAGCTTCTATACTTTCCTCATCTTCGGTACCGTAAAGAATATCGTCAATTAACGGGTACAATGTATTTGAGGCAGCGCCTATGGCATCCTGCAATTCTTCACGAACTTTTCCTTTTGCCGTTAACCTGAGGCGTACCTTACCGAGATTGGGCAAATAGGCTAGTTTTACAAAATTAGGCAACGCCTCTTCCCATTCCTCTATCCTTTGGGCTATGGCACTTTCTCCCAGGCCATAGGTAATTATCGTCTTATGAATAATATGAGGTCTTTCATAAAAGCTTACCAATTTAGGGATAACGGCATCCTTCATGATATTCTTCATTTCAAAAGGTACGCCCGGCATAGAAATAAATGTGGTGTTTTCTTCATAAAACCACATTCCGGGTGCTGTACCATAGCTGTTTTTAAGCACTTCCGACTTGCTGGGGACTAAGGCTTGTTTCCTGTTTAAATCTGAAATAGGGGTGCTGATGTGTTTTGCAAAAAGCTCTTCTACATGGGCCAAAACCTCAGCGTTTTCTACCAAGGTATCATCAAAAAATTCACAAAACGTATGTTTGGTAATATCGTCCTTAGTGGGTCCTAGACCACCAGTGACTATAACAATATCAGCGTGGGAACGGGCGTCCGAGAGTGATTGCAGGATATGTTCCCTATCATCTTGCACCGAGGTAATCTGATATACGGATATCCCTATTTTGTTTAGCTCCTTAGCTATGAACGCTGAATTGGTATCTACGATTTGACCAATGAGAATCTCATCCCCAATGGTGATAATTTCTGCAAGCATTACAAGTTAAAATCGGTTTTAAGCTCACCGATAACTTGATGAATATCTGCCTTGAGCGAAGGTAACACCTTTTCAATATCCTCCATATTTGCCGCTTGTTTCCCCAAGGTCTCCATCTCCAATGCAGCAGCTCGGGTCTGCTCCATACCCAGCAAATCCACATTTGGCTTTATCTTATGTGCCAGTTGATAAACGCTTTCATGATTTCGTTCTTTCAACGCTATTTCCAAAGCTTCCAAATCTACAGGAACCTCTTCAAGAAATACCGAAATGACCGAATTAATGAAGTCCTGGTCACCATCCGCCATTTCATTAAGCTTATCTAAATTATAAATCATTATTTTATTTTTAATGTGAAGAGTTCCTCGTTTTCCAAACTACCCGTAAGATAATCATTTGCGTTTACTTTGCCAACACCGGCGGGTGTACCTGTGAAGATAACATCTCCCTTTTTGAGCATAAAGAAAGTAGAGACATAGGCTATTATTTCATCTATCTTCCAAAGCATTGAATTGGTATTTCCGGACTGTACCACCTCCCCATTCTTTAAAAGTTTAAAATTGAGCTCGTTAAGGTCTTTGAATTTGGTTTTCGGAACCCAATTCCCAATTACGGCAGCCCCATCGAACCCTTTGGCCTTTTCCCATGGCAGTCCCTTCTCCTTTAATTTTGACTGTAAATCGCGCGCCGTAAAATCTATTCCCAGACCTATCTCATCATAGTAGGTATTCGCAAATTTCTCGTCGATGTGCTTTCCTACTTTTTTAATCTTCACCAAAACCTCGACCTCGTAATGCACATCGCTAGAGAATTCCGGGATATAAAAATCCTGCTCTTTAGGCAAAACTGCAGAATCTGGCTTTATAAAGACCACTGGTTCCGATGGTCGTTCATTTTTTAACTCCTCTATATGATCAGTGTAGTTACGGCCAATACATATTATCTTCATAACAGACGATTATTTTTCTTTTGAAAGTTTAAGGGTTATTGCAGGTATTAGATTTTGGTTATTGCCAGGAGCTTTAATACTAAAGTCCGACCATTCTCCCAACCCGTACACCATAGTTCTATAGTTCTGGTTTTTTTGATATACCGCGGCAAAGGTCGGTGCAAAACGGTCTTCTATTATTTTCTTTTTTGATATGGGATGTTCAAAAGTATTGGCATACCAATTAAAAGGTAAAAAAAGCCACTCTAGCCCTATGTAAATACCCTCTTGAGGAACTTTAATGCCGATACTGGATAAATCTATTGACACGAAATCTTCAGATTCCGTTGATTCCAGGATAATGCTTTTAAGCACCAAATCTCTATAAGGCTTCTTAGTCACTTCATCTACGTCATAGATACGTAGCCTAAATTTTGAAGAGGTTCTTTTAAACCTCGTTTCACTTTGCACGTGTATGGTAATCTTATCTATGTACTTCTTGGCAGCTCCAATATTCGGGAAATAGGTAGCCAAGACCCAAGGTGTAGCCGAAGAGGAAAAGCCGCTTTTGATATCATAAGAACTAACAGGGTTTAGGATGATGACGTCTCCAAGACTCTTAGAAACAACTACCTCGTCCAGTTCATAAGTATCTTCTTGCAGGAGTATTTTTTTATTGTCCAAAATAGTTTTTGCAGGAAGAATAGTATCCTTATATCCCAAAGAAGATATATGTACTTTTTTCTCTACATAGGATTCGGGAACGTCAATGTAAAAATGACCTTTTTCATCGCTAGATGTTCCTTTCAGAGTATTTAGAAAACTAAGATTGGCGTACGGAATTGGGTTGTTATTCTTTCCATCTAAAATATAGCCCTCTAACAGCACATCTTGAGCAAAACCAATATTAAAACATAATAATAACAGCAAGAGCACTCTCATCTAGCCCAGTTTATTATTGAATTTACTTAATTTGATTTGGGTAAGAATTTTTTTAGTGTAAAGCGGAAAATCAGCATTAAGAATCCAACCAAAATAACCAGGTTCCTTTTCCAGAACATCATGTACTTTCTTGCCTTTATGTTTACCGAACGAGAAAATCTCTTCTCCATCCTTATCCAGGGCAATAAAACCCGCAAAATCTACGGACTGCTTTCTTCTTGAGAACTCCGAGAGTTTTTTGATGTTGTTCTCCAATTCAGGATACCTATCCAATTGGGAAAGAAGCACTTCATAGGTAGCTTTGGTATCCGCTTCAGCGCTATGCGCATCCGTTAGGTCCTTATCGCAGTAGAATTTGTATGCCGCTTCCAAGGTTCGCTTTTCCATCTTGTGAAAGATTGTCTGCACATCTACTGAAACGGTATTTTTCATATCAAAATCGATATCGGCTCGGAGCATTTCCTCTGCCAACAAGGGAATATCAAAACGGTCCGAGTTAAACCCACCCAAATCGCAATCCTTTACCATGGCGTAAATATCTTTGGATAGTTCTTTAAAAGTAGGTTCATTAGCTACCTTCTCATTAGAAATACCATGTACTGCAACGACCTCCTCGGGAATAGGCATTTCAGGGTTAACCAACCAGGTCTTACTTTCTTTATTTCCGTTAGGAAAAACCTTAAGTATGGAAATCTCGACGATGCGGTCCTTTGCAACGTTTACTCCTGTGGTCTCTAAATCAAAAAAACAAATAGGTCTTGTGAGTTTCAACTCCATTTTCGGGACTTTTTACAAAGATAGGAAGAAACTTAGTGAACCGTGTTACCCTCAAATGATGAAACTAGGACTATTCCTATATTTCCCTGTTGATATCCCAGGCTTCCAGGTAATCCGCAACCGCCTTTGCGAACATACTGCCCAAAGCACCATTAACCACTCTGTGGTCGTAACTATGGGAAAGGTACATCTTACTGCGAATACCAATAAAATCGCCTTCACTGGTCTCAATGACAGCCGGAATCTTACGAATGGCCCCTAAGGCCATGATTCCTACCTGAGGCTGATTTATGATGGGAGTACCGAATACACTTCCAAAGGTACCTACGTTGGTAACGGTGTAGGTACCGTCTTGAACTTCGTCTGGCTTAAGCTCATTATTTCTAGAACGATTAGCCAAATCATTGACCACTTTTGCCATACCCACCAAATTTAACTGGTCTGCGTTCTTAATCACTGGTACGATGAGGTTGCCGTCCGGAAGCGCCGCGGCCATACCTATGTTTATATTTTTCTTTTTGATAACACTATCCCCGTCCACAGAGATGTTCATCATGGGGTATTTTTTTAACGCTTTGGCGATAGCTTCCATGAAGATAGGTGTGAAGGTCAGTTTCTCACCCTCTTGCTTCTCAAACGAAACTTTCATCTTGTTTCTCCAGTTGACAATATTGGTGACATCGACTTCTATAAAACTTTGCACATGGGCAGAAGTAGAAACGCTATCTACCATATGTTTAGCGATGAGTTTACCCATTCTGGACATGGCTATAACCTCGTCCCCGCCTGAAACTTTGACAGGAGCCGCTTCCTGTGCCGTTTCTTTGGGTGTATCCATGGCAACCGTCCGTACTTCTTGTTGAACAGGAGGTGTATCTGCCGGTACCGGCGCACTGGTGGTTACTTCCGGTTTTCTTTTCTGCTGCACGTAGGCTAGAATATCGTTCTTGGTAACCCTACCGTCCTTACCGGTACCGGATATGGACTCTAATTCCGAAAAAGATACCCCTTCTTCTTTGGCAATATTCTTTACCAAAGGCGAATAAAATCGCTCGGAACCAGCGTAATTTGGCGTGGGATTACTAACCGTGTCCTTGGCCGTGGACAAAGCTTGCTCAGCCGCGGCGACCATTTCTTCCTCCAAGGCCTCTTCCTCCTCCTCTTTTTCTACTTCTGGAGCCTCTGCACCATCGTTTAATTCTATTACAGCAACAGTATCACCCACCTTAATAACATCATCAACATGAAACCGCTTTTCTACCAAAACTCCGTCTACTTCACTAGGGACTTCACTATCTACCTTATCCGTAGCAATCTCAAAAATTGCCTCATCCATTTCAATGGTATCCCCAACTTCCTTCAACCAAGATGTTAATGTCGCTTCCGCAACACTTTCTCCCATCCGTGGTAGTTTTAATTCAAATTTTGACATATCAATAATTTACTGCTGCTTTGAAGTACTTTTTTTGCAAAAATAATAAAAAATATAGCCTTTTATTACTGTTACGGCATTATAATATTTATTAATTGTTATTGAAGGAACCTTCGAAAGGCACCCTGTTGAGAATACTTCTTCCCAAGGTGACCTCATCTGCATATTCCAATTCGTCTCCCACCGCTATTCCTCTTGCAATAGTTGACGTCCTTATCTTGAATTCCTCTATTTGTCTAAAAATATAGAAGTTGGTGGTGTCCCCTTCCATAGTAGAACTTAACGCAAATATCAATTCATTTATTTCACCTTTTCGTACTTTAGAAACAAGGGAGGAAATGGTCAAATCTTGAGGACCTATTCCTTCCATAGGAGAAATTTTTCCACCGAGTACGTGATACATTCCACGATATTGCCCTGTATTTTCTATGGCCATTACGTCTCTTATATCCTCAACAACACAGACCAAAGAAGCATCCCGTTTAGGGTTGGCGCAAATTTCACAGTGTTCGGTGTCCGAAATATTATGACAGTTTTTACAGAATCTTACCGTGCTTCGTAGTTGAACCAATGCACTGGACAATTGTTCCGTTCGCTGCTCGGATTGTTTTAATAAATGGAGGACCAAACGAAGTGCCGTTCGCTTACCGATACCTGGTAGTTGCGACATTTCGTATACGGCATTTTCCAATAATCTTGAAGAAAATTCCATTCACTGAATTTTCTCGTAAAATTACGCACTATTTTTACTTTTTGTACTTTGCCCGTAAATTATTTCCAATGAACGCTTCCCATATATTGCTTTTAATCGGTGGTTATTTTATTCTATTACTTCTGATATCATATTTTACGGGAAAAAATGATTCCAACGAAGATTTTTTTAAAGCGGGAAAACAATCACCCTGGTATCTAGTCGCTTTTGGAATGGTAGGTGCCTCCCTATCTGGTGTTACTTTTATCTCGGTTCCTGGTTGGGTAGATGCTTCACAATTTAGCTACATGCAGGTTGTCTTCGGATATTTCTTGGGCTACCTTATTACCGCGTACGTGCTATTACCCATATATTACCGACAGAACGTTACCTCCATTTACGAATACTTGGACAACAGATTCGGTTTTGTGAGTTATAAAGTAGGTGCCATTTCATTCTTTATTTCCAGAGTTTTGGGAGCCGCCTTTAGATTATTCCTAGTAGCAATCGTTTTACAGCAGTTCGTATTCGATTCGTGGAACGTTCCGTTTGAAATTACCGTAACACTTTCCATTCTTTTAATTTGGATATACACTTTTAAGGGTGGTATAAAAACTATAGTATGGACCGATACGTTGCAGACCATGTTCATGCTTGTCTCGGTAGGGTTATCTATCTATTTTATCTTGAACAAATTAGAATGGAGCTTTTCAGATTTTCTGATGTCGCAAGAATTATCTGCCTATAGTAAAACCATTTTTACGGATAATTTCTTTGCTAAAAACCATTTGATAAAATCATTTTTGGGAGGAATGTTCGTCACTATCTGTATGACGGGGCTCGACCAAGATATGATGCAAAAGAACCTTACGTGTAAAAACCTAAAGGATGCACAGAAAAACATGGTTTCTTTTAGTGTAGTACTCGTTTTGGTAACCTTTGTTTTTATGTTGTTAGGTGCCCTATTGTTCATTTACGCCGAAAAATTTCAGATAGCAATTCCTTTAATGGACGGAGCCCCAAAGTCCGACCTACTCTTTCCAGAAATTGCCTTGAACAGTGGACTAGGAATAACCGTAGCCATAACATTTATGTTGGGTTTAATTGCAGCGGCATATAGCAGTGCCGATAGTGCCCTAACTTCCCTTACCACTTCTTTCTGCGTAGATTTCTTAGGTACGGAAAAGAAATCTGAAAAGGAGGCTAAGGCCACGAGGAGAAATACTCATGTTGGAATGAGCATACTGCTCATTTTGGTCGTAGTTTCCTTCAAATATATATTGGACCGAAACGTAATAGATGGTCTGCTCACAGTGGCTTCTTACACTTACGGGCCCTTATTGGGGCTTTTTTCCTTTGGCATTTTTACGAATTACCAGGTTAAGGATAACTACGTCTGGTTGGTGGCATTATTATCGGCCGTTGTTATAGTTATTCTTGGAAAAATTCCGGCAGAGAATTTGGGCGGTTATGTCTTTGGATACGAACTTTTGCCCATTAACGGTTTGCTTACATTTATTGGCCTGTGGTTCATTCGGAAAAAAATACCTTGAACAGCTTTGACTAATCCTTAGTATTGACCGGTGGCCAGCAAAACTAATGTACAGGCCACTTCCACCTCTATGTTACTTTCTTTCAATAGTTTATAAAATTCAGGGTTCTCCGTTCCAGGATTAAAAATTACGCGCTTGGGATGTAATGCCAGAATGTCCTTATAATATTGCTTTTGTCGCTGTGGATTCAAATACAACGTTATTGTATGAATATCTTGGAATTTATCTAAATTGGTATTAACTTCAATTCCCCCGATATTACCACGTCTTAAACCAAAAGCTTCGGTTTGGATTCCTTTATTTACCAATCTTTTTACAGCAATATTGCTGTAACGCTCTGATTTTAAAGAAGCTCCGAAAACGAGTGTTTGTTTCATATGTTATCAGCGTGTTAAACTTTGTGTAATTTGTAACTATTTACAAAAAATTTCGTCTCTTAGTGGACTATTAAAAGTAAGGAAAAGTAAAGTCTAAATAGTAAATAATTTAAAGATGTTGATAACGCTATATATTTATAGTTAATGGTTAGTGTTTAGTATAGCCTATCAGCGCAGAAACCCGAGCATCCGCTCGGGTTTCGTTTTTTAAAGCAGTATAAATTCTGGACGTTTCAGTTGAGTTTGCGTTAAAGCCAACCTGTAACGTAACATTTAAGCTAAATAAGAGTCTATTTAAATAAGATTGGTATTCTCTAAGCTTAGATTGGTTGGTTTTTAAGCGTAGAATTTCAATTTTGAGGAACCCGTGACAGTGTCACGGGTTTTTATTTACCATCTAATTATGGCGCTACCCCAAGTGAAACCGCTTCCAAAAGCAGCTAAAACAACCAGGTCGCCAGAATTAACCTGCCCAGATTCCCAAGCCTCCGTAAGCGCTATAGGAATTGAAGCGGCGGTGGTATTACCATATTTCATTATGTTGTTGAATACTTGATCATCTGTAAGCCCAAACTTCTTTTGAATGAACTGCGAAATTCTCAAATTAGCTTGATGCGGCACCAGCAGATCAATATCCGTTGGCTGTAATTCGTTTTTTCCTAAACCTTCCATAATAACTTCGCTAAAACGAACGACTGCATTCTTAAATACAAATTGGCCGTTCATATATGGAAAATAAGATTCGTCATTGGGGTCGTTTTCATCTATGATATCTGTGACCCATCTTTTACCCATTCCCGGAGCTATAAGACTAAGTTCTTCTGCATGTTGCCCCTCAGAATGTAAATGTGTGGATAAAATACCTTTGGTCGTATCTTCTTCTCTACTAAGTACGGCCGCTCCGGCACCATCACCAAAAATAACCGATACGCCCCTACCTCTGGTTGACATATCTAAACCATGGGAATGTAGTTCTGACCCAATAACCAGGATGTTCTTGTACATGCCACTTTTTATATACTGGTCCGCTACCGAGATACCATATATAAATCCGGAGCATTGGTTGCGTACGTCCAAGGCACCAACGGTATCAATGCCCAAATCTCTTTGAACCAAAACCCCAGGCCCAGGAAAATAATAATCTGGACTCAGTGTGGCAAAGACGATAAAATCAATATCGTTCTTATCAATCCCTGCACGCTCGATGGCGATTTTTGCAGCTTTTACACCCATTGTAGTGGTGGTGTCTTCACTACCCTTTATAACGTGTCTTCTTTCTTTAATTCCCGTTCTTTCTTGAATCCATGCGTCATTGGTGTCCATTACTTTGGACAAATCATCGTTTGTTACCACATTCTCGGGAACATAATAGCCTAAACCTGTAATTTTAGAATTATACATAAGAAAGTTTTTTTTAGTAATTGTTCTAAATCGTACTGCAATATAACCAACAATTCCCGGGCAGGGAGAATTTTAGGCGTACGACGTTTCTTAAGAAAGGTACTGCTTATAGTTATTCACTTTAATATTTGCCTTAAGGTCATGTAATAAATTATAAAGGCCAAAAAACGTTCTGTTCATATAGAGGAAATGTTTAGAGCCTCTATTACCATTCATTTTCCTAATCTCCTTATCGGAAGCGTAATGTTCGCTCAATGCTGCAATCTTGTTCCAAAAATCCCCATTACCAAAATCAAATGTTTCTTCGTGAAAGGGAGAAGTGAAAAGACTCAGCATTTCATGAAAAAGCTCTTTAAAAAATTTTATTTCTTTTTTGGTATCCGCAGGGATTAGAATTTCTAGCTCGTATAATTTTTGCGTGAATAACGTATCATTGGAAATATTGTCCTTTTTAGCCAGTTCAAAATAGGGAACATAAAAAGAATCTGGCACCTCTTTAATACATCCGAAATCGATAGCTATTAATTCTTCCTGTTTATTTATCAAAAAATTTCCAGGATGTGGGTCTGCGTGAACTTTTCTGAGCCCATGGATTTGAAACATGTAAAAATCCCAGAGTGTCTGTCCCAACTTATTACCCAGTTCCTGCGAAAAATCCGTTTTGGCAAATTCACTTAGGTGTACTCCGGTCATCCAGTCCATAGTAATGATACGCTCACTGGATAAATTTTCATAATATTTAGGAAAACGTAGGCCCTTGATAGCGCCACAAGCTTCGGTGATTTCTTTACTTTGTTTGATTTCCAAAAGATAATTGGTTTCTTCTATCAACTTATCCTCGACCTCTCTGAAATACTTGTCGGAGTCTTTACCTTTCAGATTAAACATGCGTATGGCTATTGGTTTCACCAAAGCCAAGTCACTACTAATGCTTTTGGCCACCCCGGGATATTGAATTTTAACCGCTAACTCCTTTCCGTCCTTCGTAGCTTTATGCACTTGACCTATACTAGCAGCGTTTATAGAACTTTTTTCGAAGGTGTCAAAAACCTCTTCGGGAAATTCCCCTTGGTAATTTTTAAACGTTTTCCTTACCAAAGGTGCCGATAATGGTGGTACGGAAAATTGCGAAAGCGAAAACTTCTCTACGTAGGCGTTAGGCAGCAGATTCTTTTCCATACTAAGCATCTGCGCCACTTTTAGCGCACTACCCTTAAGACTCTTTAATCCGTCATAAATATCCTCTGCATTATCCTCATTCAGTTCATCCTTGGTAGTTTCTGAATTGATAAGTTTTTTGCTGTAGTATTTGGCGTAGTTCCCACCTATCTTAACACCCGTTTTAACAAGCTTACTGGCTCTTTCAATTTTCCCTGTAGGTATTTTATCAAGTGTCTTCAATAGTCTGTGTACTTTAAAATTTAAGCAAAAGTTTCTTTGTATAGAAATTTACCGAAGTCAACAATATTTTCTAACGGGGTGTTATCAAAAAGGTCAAAAATGGTATTGACGGATTTTTCAATGGCCATATCGGTTTTCTCAAATCTGGCCGAATCATCGTTCATCCAAAACTTCAATATAAATAGGAACTGCAACCACGCTCCTTCGGAGAATAATTGCGGGTTATGCTTCGTTATTTTAAAGTTTTTCTCGGCATTGCCATCTTCAATTAAATCTTTTGCAAAACCCTTTACATGCTTTCGAAGCCCTTTTAACCGTTCTAAGTTTTTCAAAGAATTTTTCTCTTGACCTAGCACAAAAAGAACATAACTTCTGTTCAGCGTCAACATTTCAAAAAAGGTATAGAAGAAAGTCAACATCTTGTCCTTATTACTGAATCCCTCGTATTCCTTATTCTTCTGCATAAGATTCATGGTATTGGTGAAGAACTTTTCCCATATCCCCTTTTGTAGTCTTTCCAAAGAACCAAAAAAGAGATAAAAATCTTCTTCCTTAATGTCGTTGGCCTTACAGAATTTATAAATGGATTTAGGAGTCTTCTCGTGCTCCAGCACGTACTCCATATACTTGGTAATAATGATATCCTCGGTTATCTTTTTTGCTTTGGTAGCCATAGCTGTGTTTTTATTACTCAATTTACAACACCTGTCTTAAATAAAAACAGGTCTGATAAAGTTTAGGTATCATTTAACAAAAACGTGCTTTCAGTGAAAGCACGTTTTCTAACAACCTAACCAATAAATAATCATAACGTGATTATACTTTTAGAATCCTTTTCATAGCAATTCTTTTCTAATCACAATACAAATATAACATTGTTTAACTTTTATTAAAAAAAATTAAACAGAAAATTTTGTTAAACTTTTTACGCCATACTATGTCAGTTTGTCATCGTTCTGTATTGTGGTATTTTTTTTGACAATAGGTAATGGTAAAATTTAAAATACAATTGAATTATGGCTACAGGTAAAATAAATGTTTCGGTAGACAACATATTTCCGCTTATTAAGAAATTCTTGTACAGCGATCATGAAATTTTTCTCAGAGAGTTAATATCCAATGCAACGGATGCAACCCTAAAACTTAAACACCTAACTTCTATTGGAGAGGCCAAAGTAGATTACGGCAACCCCATCATTGAGGTAAAGGTCGATAAGGAGGGCAAGAAACTTCATGTTATTGACCAAGGTCTTGGGATGACGGAAGAAGAAGTGAAGAAATACATTAACGAAGTTGCCTTTTCCGGAGCAGAGGAGTTTTTAAACAAATATGAGGATTCTGCCAAAGATGCAGGTATTATAGGTCACTTTGGTCTAGGTTTTTACTCTGCCTTCATGGTAGCGGAGAAAGTTGAGATTATAACCAAAAGTTTTAAGGATGAACCGGCCGTTCACTGGACTTGTGACGGTTCTCCTAAATTCACGACCAAAAAATCGAACAAAGAAACCAGGGGAACAGAAATCATCCTTCATATTGCCGAGGATTCTACCGAGTTTTTGGAAGAGCATCGCATTACGGAACTGTTGAAAAAATACAACAAGTTCATGCCAGTTCCCATTAAGTTCGGAATGAAAACCGAAACCCTACCAAAACCAGAAGGTGCAAAAGAAGAAGACCCTGCTCCTACTAAAGAAGTGGATAATATTATCAATAATCCTAATCCGGCGTGGACCAAACAACCTACGGATTTAAAGGAACAGGATTACAAGGATTTTTACAGGGAGATGTACCCTATGCAATTTGAGGAGCCTTTATTTAACATTCATCTCAATGTTGACTATCCTTTTAACCTAACGGGGATTTTATATTTTCCAAAGCTCACCAATGACCTTAACGTTCAGAAAGATAGAATTCAACTCTATCAAAATCAGGTATTCGTTACCGACAACGTAGAAGGCATTGTACCAGAGTTTTTGACCATGCTGCGCGGTGTTATCGATTCTCCGGATATTCCTTTGAACGTATCTCGTTCTTATTTACAGGCAGATGGCGCCGTCAAAAAGATTTCATCTTACATTACACGTAAAGTTGCCGATAAGTTGAGCTCTTTGTTCAAAAACAATCGTGAGGATTTTGAGGCAAAATGGAACGATATTAAAATAGTAATCGAATACGGTATGCTATCAGAGGACAAGTTCTTTGAAAAAGCGGACAAATTTGCACTTTACCCCACCGTAGACGGTACTTTTTTCACTTTTGAAGAACTTCAGGAAAAAATTAAGGCGTCTCAGACAGATAAGGATGATAAGACCGTAGTTCTTTACGCTTCGGATAAGGAAGCACAACATAGTTACATTGAAGCCGCCAAGGCTAAAGGTTACGAAGTTTTGTTGTTAGACTCCCCTATCATTGGTCACCTAATGCAAAAACTGGAAACCTCCAAAGAGAAAATTTCCTTTGCACGTGTGGACGCGGACCATATTGATAAACTCATTCAAAAAGAGGAAACACAGATTTCTAAATTATCCGACGAGGAGAAGGAGACGCTTAAAACCGAACTAGAGAAGGTTATTGGCGAGAAAAGCAGCTACACCGTGCAACTGGAAGCTATGGATAGCGATGCCTCTCCCTTTATTATCACTGAACCAGAGTTTATGCGCCGTATGAAAGAAATGCAGCAGACCGGTGGTGGTGGTATGTTCGGTATGGGCAATATGCCAGAAATGTACAACCTTATCGTTAACACCAATCATGAATTGGTGGGAGAAATACTAAGCACGAAAACGGCTAAGAAAAAAGAGCGTTTAATTAATCAGTCGCTGGATTTGGCAAGATTGTCAAAAGGACTTTTAAAGGGCGCCGAGCTTACCGAGTTTATAAAACGTAGTTACGAGATGGTGAAGTAAAATCATTTTAAATTAGAGCATAACAGACCGCTTCAGTTACATGAAGCGGTTTTTTTATGTCTTTATATCGTATTGCATATTACACAATTTACCCTTACTTTTCTTCTACCAATCCATACCAACCAGATGCAGGACAAGAAAAGTGGAATTAAATACGAGGAGATATTAGATGAACTGCAAGTACAAAGTTGGCAATTAGAACTGGTAATCTCCGGTTTTGCAATCTTTGGTTTATTTTCTTCCCTGGAACCTTTGTTTGAGTTTGCAATAGATAAAAAACTAGAGGGTAGCAAGCTTCAATTTATTTTTTTATATACCATTTACATTTCATGCTTACTTGCAATAGTAAATCTTATAATTCATGTTCTACTTCGCGGTTTGTGGATAGGTGCAGTTGGTATACGATCGGTATCCGGGGATATTGATTTTGAAGCACTCAATATATCAAAGGTTTTCAAAGCTCACTTACAAAAAAAAATTGGAACTTTCGACAGGTATATAATAAGCCTAGAAAATTATTCCAGTATTCTTTTTGGGGTCACTTTTTTAATTGCATTTATTACCATTGCACTAGCTCTTAATTTTATAATTTTCATCTTTTGTTTCATGTTTTTTTGGGAAAGTGATTTTTTTCCTTTTGAATTAAAAGCAATTTTAGGTTTTCTTCTAATACCAGCTTTCATCTTAGGTCATCTCATAACTCTAATAGACTTCATCTTACCAGGCATCGTAAAACGCTCACAAGATGTAGCTAAGGCATATCTACCTATTTACAAAATCTTTAGCGTATTGACTTTGTCTTTTATTTACAGACCTATTCTTTACAACTTGTTAGACAATAAATTCGGCAAAAAAATAATATACTCCTTGATTCCCCTCTATGGAATATTACTCTTTTTTTATTCTTTAAAACTAAATGAAAGTAATTTTTTTGATCCCTATGAGCAATCTTCCAATCAAGTAGCTTTTAGAAGAAATTATAAGGATATGATAAGCAGAAATGGAGATTATATAGGATACGCCGCTATTTCATCCAAAATCATTACCCAACCGTTTCCAGAGATTACCATACCTTATAGCAAATATTTGGAAGATGATATTATCGAATACGACACCTTATTAAGACCACAATCAGATGCCAGAGGTTATGAGTCTAGTATAATCAACTTTTTCAAAAGAAAAAAAGACACTTTAGGAATAGGGTCTAATGAATATTTACAAACTATTAATGAAATGTTTCATTTTCAAATAGATGGTACCGATTTGGTTTCAGAATTGGTAGTAGTGTCTAACAAAAATGAAAAACTTGACTTAGAAATGTTCGTGGATCTTTTGGGTTATTCACGAGGAAAGCACTTATTAACTATAAAACACAAAGAACTTAAAGGAGATAGCATACCTACGATTGATTATGAAACCATTCCATTTTGGTATTTCCCTGAAGACAATAGAACTACCCCAATGACCAACATACGAGTAGATTCGCTAAGTACTAAATAATCATCATAACTAAACAAATTATAATTTGAAACCCCCTTTGAAATAGAGGTTGGTTTTATATCTTCACGTTATGAAGGTCATTGCCACAAATATTGGAGAAGCGGTCACCGTTGAATGGCACGGTAAAAACGAACAGACCGGTATTTTTAAATACCCGACGGAAGCACCCCTGTATTTATCCAAGAACGATGTTAAGGGAGATACCGTAATAGACCGTATTCATCATGGAGGAATCAATAAGGCCTGCTATCTTTTTTCGGCAGACTACTATCCTTACTGGAAGAATTTGTATCCTAAATTAAAATGGGACTGGGGCATGTTCGGAGAAAACCTTACCGTCCAAGGTCTAGATGAAGATGAGATAAGGATAGGGAATGTCTATCGTTTGGGTTCTGCTTTGGTACAAGTGTCCCAACCAAGAGAGCCCTGCTACAAATTGGGTATTCGTTTTGGCACACAAGAAATATTAAGGCAATTTATTGCGCATAACCACCCCGGTACCTACGTTAAGATTTTAGAAGAGGGAACGGTTACTGCGGGGGATTCCTTGGTCTTGGTAAAAGAATCTGAAAATACCTTAACCGTAAAGAATTTCTACGAGCTGCTGTTTACGAGACAAAAAGATAAGGAACTTTTGGCCCTGTTCATGGATAACGATGCGGTTCCCCAGTATAAAAAGGACCGATTTAAAAAATACATTTAATGCAAATATCTTTTCCATGGCATTTATATACAATGGCCGCCCTATATATTTTTGCCGGTCTAATGCATTTTATTAAACCTAAAGTTTATTTGAGAATCATGCCCAGGTATTTACCGAATCATAGGGCTTTGGTACTATGGAGTGGAATAGCGGAAGTGTTCCTGGGCGCAGCCTTGTTGTTTAGACCCACTAAAAATTTTGCCATTTACGGTATTATAGCAATGCTCCTTATCTTTCTACTAGTGCACGTTTACATGCTTACCGGTGAAAAACAGGCAGCAGGTGTCCCCAGATGGATTTTAGTGCTCCGTATTCCCTTACAGTTCGCACTCATGTTTTGGGCTTTCTCTTATTTAAAATATTGATAAAACAAAAAGGGGACGCGCCCGTCCCCTCTTTTCCTTGAAATTTAACCTAACTTAATCAACTGTAAAATCTTCTGTATAGGTAGCTGTACTATCCGTAATTACTACTGTATAACTACCGGAAAAGGCATCTGAAAAATCAAACGCTTTTTCTACTATTAATTCTTCATTTCTAATTTCTGAAAAAACCAATCTATAATCCGCGTCGTAAACCTTAATCTCTACAGGAGCTTTTTCCAAGTTTAGGAAGTTCATGTAAATCTTGTTCTTTGTCTTTCTAAAGTAAGGCTTTACACGCTCTTCCGTATCCAAAATTCTAAGAACATTATCCGCTATGACCATAGTGTACATGTAGTTCTTGAAATTATCCGATGTATAAAAGTAATATGTTCCGTCGTTCAAGTTCCTTAAATCAAACTTTTTACTGATGGTGCTATTGGTAATAGTTTCAGCATATATAAGATTCATATCGGCATCTACTAAACGTACTGATAAATCCTCAGAACCGTTCTCTAATGTTAGCAGCAAGCTCTTAGCTTTAGTAAGCGCTACTAGATTTAATTTCGTTTCTTCTGCCAAGCCAACTACTGTAGAAAGCATTAGGGCAACAACTGTTGTAAGTTTTAAAATTGTTTTCATAATAATCTGTTTTTAAGATTAATAAATAGTTACAAGGCAAATTTAGGTCCGGTCCTAGCTTCTCACTACATGATATTTTCCCATTTTATGTTCTATTTTAACAACGATTACCCCTTCATTTATTTAGATGGTTAATATTGCACATATTATTGGTAATTTTGTAAATATTCTTAAGACCTTTGTTGACTAATTTTATATAAAAATTATCATTTGCTATGATTACTCAAAAACCTGCTTTTGAAGCCATAGAACCCACTTTTGGTCACTCTTTTACCTACCAGAAATTTGACCAATCTAAGTTGAACAAGAACTACGCCTGGCATTATCATCCAGAAATAGAGTTGGTGTATGTCAACGGTGGTTCCGGGAAAAGACAAATTGGAAGTCATGTATCGTATTATACTAACGGAGAACTTATTTTAATCGGCAGTAACTTACCACACTGTGGGTTAACGGATAGGCTCACAGGAAATACTAGCGAAACGGTAATTCAAATGAAGTTGGATTTTTTAGGGAACGATTTTTTCAATATTCCTGAAATGCAGAAAATACAGAAACTTTTTACCACTGCTAATGGTGGTATCACCTTCTCCGGTAAAACCAAACGTAAAATTGGAGAAAAGATGGAAGTATTGGAATATCAGACTGATTTTCAACGACTCCTGTCCATTCTCAACATTCTAAACGAATTGGCCAATTCTACCGAAATAAAACTTTTGAATGCCGAAGGCTTTTCCTTGGAGACAGATATAAAGGATAATGACCGTATTAATGTAGTATTCAATCACGTGAAGAACAACTTTAAGGAAGAAATTACTTTGGAGGAAATAGCTGGCATTACCAGCATGACCATACCCTCTTTCTGTAGGTATTTTAAAAAGATAACCAACAAAACCTTCATACAGTTCGTTAACGAATACAGACTGGTGCATGCATCCAAACTGTTAGCGGAAAAACCCATGAGTATTACCGAGGTATGTTTTGAATGTGGATTTAACAACTTTTCTCACTTCAACAAATCCTTCAAAGCCTTTACGGGACAAAACCCTTCGGAATATAGAAATCAACTTAAAACGGTATTAAGTTAATGCAGGGCCTTTTTAATGAACCCATAGATTTAAATCTACCGGATAGCACCATACGCTATTATCCAAAATTCTTAGCACCGGAAAAAGCGACCGAATACTTTAACTCACTTAAGGATAGGGTTGTCTGGCAACAAGATGATATAAAGGTATTTGGTAAAGTATATGCGCAACCAAGACTTACCGCACTGTACGCCAACAATGAACTGCCCTACTCTTATTCCAATATTACGATGAGGCCTCATCGGTTTACAAAAGAACTTCTATGGCTTAAGAACAAGATTGAGGATATCGCCGATTGCGAGTTTACGACATGTCTTCTAAATTTATACAGAGACGGCAGGGATAGTAATGGATGGCATGCCGATAACGAAAAAGAATTGGGCAAAAACCCTATTATCGCCTCAATAAGTCTGGGAGCTGAACGCTTTTTCCACTTGAAGCATAATACCAATCCCGAGCTAAAACAAAAAATTCTTTTAGAACACGGTAGCCTGCTACTAATGCAAGGAAAAACCCAACACTTTTGGAAGCACCAGATACCCAAAACCGCTAAACCTATTCCAGAGCGCATTAATCTTACCTTTCGGATTATCAAATAAATAGTCTCAGACCAAGCGCGGCAAGTGTTCGTAGGAAAACGAACTCTTTTTCTGAAGTAAGCCACGGAACATTTAACTCTCGATTATCGAGTAAAAAAACCGGCCGTGGGAACCGGTTTTTTAAGTCCGTTATTTCATGGGCAACTATCTTTGGTATAGGGACAAATTAAACCAATATCCGCGCTGCTCATAATCAAATAACCTATTTCAAAGGTCGTGCCAAAGACCATTCTTTTTTGGTTCGTATATTTGTACTGCTATGAAAAAAGAATTTACAGAAGTAGAATTGGACCGTATAATAGAAATGGCCTGGGAAGACCGTACACCTTTTGACGCCATAACTTTTCAGTTTGGAATATCCGAACAGGAGACGATAGAAATCATGAGAAAAGAAATGAAGCCCAGTAGTTTCCGCATGTGGCGCAAGAGAGTACAGGGTAGGGCAACGAAACACGCCAAATTAAGGACCAACAACGTGGACCGTTTTAAATGTTCACGTCAAAGGCAAATTACCGGAAATAAAATTTCTAAAAGGTAATACTACATTTTCTATTCAAAAATGCTATTCAGTACGGCGGCCAGACGTATTCCTCCTTTTTGTAATTGCTCCTCTACCGTGTTCCACCACCTATAGCTGTATTGGTACCCGATTTTTTCGCCTACCGTTACGGAGTCATAGATTTCGTTCGCAATATCTTGAGATTCTTCTACCCAGTCGTACACATCTCCCTTTTGTAGTTCCTTTATCTGATTTTTAGTCAGAACCGGTAATTTATCCGAGAGCTCTGTAAAACTCATTCCATAGTCATTGATCATATTGGAGTCCCAAACCCGGTGTAAGTTACTCCCTTCACCGAACCATTGCACCTGTATATCGTTTCCGCCCTTATCTTCCAAACGACCCACATGCATGGGCTGATGCAAATCACCGATCAAATGGACCAAGAACTTTAGATAAAAAGCAACGTCTTGCTCAGCACTGTTCGGGTCCTTGATTATAGAAATACAGGTATTAATGCCCATTACTAAATCGCCATACTCGCTCGGTTCAACATCCCGATAATTCTTATCAGACGGAAAATTCACGTAATGCCAAGCACTAAACTTTCTAAACTGCCTATCTGCCTTGATTTCATCACCAAAATTGGCAATCGCTGCCAAGCTTTGACCTTTAAGAATCTTATGTATTGCCTTTTTCGCTCTTCTTGATAAATGCGCTTGGGCTACCTCTCCTACAACCCTATGTCCCGTTTTAGACCATATCACATCGTTCCCAAAAGAAAATTGCGTCACTAAAAAGACCAGTATAACTATATTTTTCATTCCCTAAATTTGTATCAAAAATAGACCATCATATTTTAAGTTATTGTTAAAAAGCTATTAGGCTTACATTTTAATTACATCTTGCAATCATGAAAAAGTTGTTCGGTATTATAAAGCGAATAAAACCAAAGCTCCTAAGCTATTTTCTAGTTACGATAGGGTTGTCTTTTCTGGTCTTGTTCGTATTCATAACAAGTATATATCTAGGTGCATGGGGCAAGCTTCCCAGCTCCGAGGAACTGGCCAGTTTTCAATATCAAGAGGCTTCGGAAGTTTTTTCGGCGGACAGTGTATTGATAGGTAAATATTACCTCAAAGACCGCCAACCCATTCCTTTCGATGCCATACCTGATAAGGTGCTGCACGCACTCATTGCAATTGAAGATGAGCGCTTTTACGACCACTCCGGAATAGACTACAAAAGTCTTTTTAGAGTAGGTCTCAAAACCATACTTATGGGAGACACTTCCTCTGGAGGCGGTAGCACCATTACCCAGCAATTGGCTAAAAATCTCTATCCGAGAAAAGAGCGTAATGAGACCAATATCGTCGTAGATAAGTTCAAGGAAATGTTGATAGCTAAAAGACTGGAAACCATTTTTTCAAAAGAAGAAATTCTCGCCCATTACCTAAACACCATGTCCTTTGGCGATAACACTTTCGGTATTGAAAGTGCGGCCTTAAAGTTCTTTAATACAAGAACTAAAAATCTTTCATATCCCCAGGCGGCCACCTTGGTCGGTATGCTAAAAGCCACTTACGGCTATAATCCCCGAATTTTTCCGGACAAAAGTATTACCCGAAGAAACGTTGTACTCATGGCGATGCATCGCAATGGCTTTATTAGTGAAAATCAGTTGAAGGAATCTACGGATACCGAGCTGGCCTTGGATTATAGGGAATTTGACTATAATGCCGGCTTGGCACCCTATTTCAGGGAAGAAGTGCGCAAACAACTCATAAAATGGACCGAGCAGGAAAATGAAAAAGGAGGCAATCTAAACCTCTACACCGGTGGTCTAAAGATATATACAACGCTCAATTATAAAATGCAAAAATTAGCAGAAGAGGTTATGGTGAAGCACATGACCCAATTACAGGAAAGTTTTGAAAAAAGTTATGGAAAAAATGCGCCCTGGTTAAAAGACAAGATGCTTATGAATAAAATTGTGAAGCGGAGCGCCATTTTTAGAAAATTGAAAAATCAAGGCTTTAAGGAATCTGAAATAATGGATAGCCTTAAGAACAACACCCGTAAAATACCATTTTTTAGTTGGCAGGGCGACTTTGAGAAAGATGCCAGTACTTGGGACAGCATCCAGTATTACAGTAAGATTTTGAATACGGGGACCATGTCCATGGACGCCCATACGGGAGCTGTATTCACTTGGATAGGCGGTGTGGACTTCAAACGCTTTAAATACGACCATATTTCACAAAGCAAACGTCAAGTAGGCTCTACATTTAAACCTATTGTATATACGGCTGCCCTAGAAAAAGGTATAGCCCCATGTACCTATTTTTCCGCTCAGGAAATTGCCTATAAAAATTTAGAAGGATGGTCTCCCAGTAACTCCGGCGAAAAGAATGAAACCTATCTCAATTACTCCATGGAACAAGGGCTGAGCAATTCGGTAAACACGATTGCCGTAAAAGTTTTAGAAAAAACGGGAATAGGGCATGTTTTGGAGCAGGCCAAGAAAATGGGAATCAAAGAGAAGCTTCCTAAATTACCCTCCCTGGCCTTGGGTACAGGTGAAATTAGAATGACCGAAATGGCCAAGGCCTATACCAGTTATTTAAATGAAGGTAAAACCGTAGAACCGTTTATCATTAAGCGTATTACCAATCAAAATGACTCTATTTTAGCCAGTTTTGAATCAAAAATGAACGAAAAAAGCGCTTTTTCGAGGGAAAATGGCGCAATTATGATAGAAATGATGAAGGCTACTATTAACTCTGGTACTGCTTCCAGAATACGGGACACCTATAATTTAAAGAATGATATTGCAGGGAAAACAGGCACTACTCAGAATAATAAAGATGCTTGGTTCGTTGCCCTGACTCCGAAACTGCTGCACCTAACTTGGGTAGGACTGGATAATCATGAAATAGGTTTCAAAAACACCAGCTTGGGCCAAGGTGCCAACGCCGCACTACCTCTTTTTGCGCTGTGGTATCAAGAATTGAATAAAGACAAGACCTTTAATAAAATTACCCAGGCCAAATTTTCCCAGCCCAGTGCTTCCGTGCTAACCGCGCTAGACTGCAAGCCTATCAAAAGAGATGGTTTTTTTAAACGTCTTTTTAAAAACCCAAATAAGAAGAAAGAAAAAAAGTTCAAAAATTAGTTCAAACTAAAGCTTCGTGTCAAATAATTTGATATATTTATGATATCATTTTAATATCATATATTATGTCAACTGAAAAAAACTATAATCCCATCAACGGATACACAATGCTTTTTGTACTACTAGTATTGGTGGGTGGAGGAATACCTCTACTTCGAATCTATGTAGGTGCTTTACTATTATTTGCCGCAGTCTTTATTATACCCGGGTTCGTCCTTGTAAACCCCAACAGCTCCAGAGTTCTTTTACTTTTCGGAAAATATGTAGGTACCATCAAGAAAAATGGTTTGTTCTGGGTAAATCCGTTATACTCCAAAAAGAAAATTTCTCTCCGCGCCAGTAATTTTGATAGTGAAAGACTTAAGGTAAATGATAAACTAGGGAATCCTGTTATGATCAGTACCATTTTAGTTTGGCGCGTCACCAATACCTACAAAGCAGCTTTTGAGGTAGACGATTACCAAAACTTTGTACGTGTACAAACCGACGCGGCGGTGCGTAAACTGGCCAGTATGTATCCTTACGATAATTTTGCGGATGAGGGCTTGGATGAGGATATCACCCTACGTTCTAGCCTCAACGAAGTAAGCGAGGCATTGGAAAAAGAGGTTCAGGAACGCTTGGCCATGGCCGGTATTGAAGTATTAGAAGCTAGGATGGGCTACTTGGCCTACGCTCAAGAAATTGCCAATGCCATGCTCAAAAGACAACAAGCAACCGCCATCGTAGCTGCCAGACATAAAATTGTTGAGGGAGCCGTAAGTATGGTAGAAATGGCCCTGGACGAGTTAAGCAAAAAAGAATTGGTAGCTTTGGACGAGGAGCGTAAGGCAGCTATGGTTAGTAATCTAATGGTAGTATTATGTTCGGATAAGGATGCCGCTCCCATTGTGAATACAGGGACCTTAAATCATTAAGATTCTTTATTCTATAAGTTACAGAACAATTCAGCCCTAGATTTTCTAGTCATGATTTTAATGAAATGAGTAAAAAAAAGGCCTTTGCATTACGGGTAAATGAAGATATGCTCAAAGCTATCGAGAAGTGGGCAGCAGATGAATTTCGCAGTACTAACGGGCAAATAGAATGGATGCTTATGAAAAGTCTTAAAGAAGCAAAGCGCGCTCCAAAGGAGAAAAAAGACAACTAAGTTTTAGCATTTTTTTAACGATGTAAAAGGTTAATTTTGGTACCAGCTAATTCCAAACGAAAATGACCAAAATATTAAGTACTCTAGTGCTTCTACTTCTTTTTATTTCGGTACGTTCCCAAACCAAAGACAAATCTTTTACTGTTAAACATACTACGGATAAAATTATTACTGATGGCATTTTAGATGAACCCATTTGGGAAATTGCCGAGAGTGCCGGTGAATTTCAACAATATTTTCCATCGGACGATGTTCCTGCAAAATATCAGACCGATATAAGAATGGTCACGGACGAAACTACGCTTTACGTAGGAATAAAAGTTTATACTCCCGGGGAAGACTACGTTATCCCGTCATTGGAACGCGATTTTAGGGCTGGCGGTAACGATAATATAAGTATCATATTCGACACGTTTAACGACGGCACCAATGCCTTCCTATTTGGCATAAACCCCTACGGAGTTCGCAGAGAAGTACTCATATCCGGTGGTGGGCAAAGTTTAAGGGGCTTTACCACATCATGGGATGTAAAATGGCGTGGAGAAAGTAAGATATACGAAGGATATTATACGGCAGAAATGGCTATCCCCCTAACTTCTTTCAAATTCGCGGAGGGTGAAACCAAATGGAGGTTCCAGAGTTACCGTTTTGACATGCAGTCCAACGAACGGAGTAATTGGTATATTATCCCGCAGAACCAAAGCGTAATTAACCTAGCTTTTATGGGAGATATGTATTTTGAAAAACCACTAGGTCGCTCAAGGACTCCCCTTGCCCTGATACCCTATGTAAATGCAATTACGGATAAGGATTTTAGTACAGATAGCGGAGATACCTCTTTTAAAGTTGGAGGTGACGCCAAGATTGCCATAGGCAACGGAATGAACCTCGATGTTACGGTAAATCCTGATTTTTCTAATGTGGAGGTAGATGATATTTTCACAAACCTTACTAGGTTCGAGGTTTCCTTGCCGGAAAGAAGACAGTTCTTTGTAGATAACAATGACCTCTTTGGAAGTTTTGGCGGCAGTAGGGATGCAAACCCCTTCTTTTCCAGAAGGATCGGTATCGCTACCGATAGTTCCGGTAATTCTGTACAAAATGATATTCTTGGAGGTATTAGATTAAGCGGTAAATTAAATAATAACCTTAGACTTGGCTTTTTGAACATTCAAACGGCTAAGGATGAAAATCAGGAAATACCATCGAATAACAACATGATGTTCGCCCTGCAGCAAAAGGTATTTGCTAGGTCTAATATTGGAATGTTCTTCATTAATAGACAAGCGTTCGGAAACGAAGATTTTATCAATGAAGAAGATAGCTATAACAGGGTTATAGGAGTGGATTATAACCTGGCCAGTGAAAATAATGTTTGGTTCGGAAAGTTCTACACGCACAAATCCTTTCAACCTGGAGATAAGAAAGGAAACTACTCGGCAGGTGCTTTCTTAGGCAGAAATACGAGGTTTTGGAACGTGTTTACGGATTTGGCGTATGTCGGGGATGATTTTAAGTCTGATCTCGGATTCATAAGACGAAATGACATTATAAAATCTGCGACCTCTGTACGTCGCTTATTTTGGCCCGAAAAAGGTTCGATCAATAACCATGGACTAGAAATTTTTCCGATTTTAACTTGGAGACCCGGTCTTGACTATAAGAAAACGGATCATGAGGTGCAGGTGAACTATAATTTTGCAATGAAAAATTTCTCCGAATTTGGCTTCTCCTATTCCAACAACTACATCTTCTTGTCCGATTCTTTTGATCCCACCAGTACAGATGGCGCCGTTGAGTTACCCGGTGATAGGGGGTATACTTTTGATTCGGTCAGTTTCAATTACCAATCTAACCAAGCTAATGTCTTCGCTATTCAGACAGAAAGCTCCATTGGCAGCTTTTTTAACGGTTCAAGATTTTCTATGGGTGCAGAGGCAACGCTACGGCTACAACCCAAGCTACGATTAAGCTTAAACGTGAATTACGATAAGATAAACCTACCTGATCCATTTCCCAGTGCAGACCTTTGGTTGGTCAGTCCTAGGGTGGGCGTAACCTTTAGTAAATCCGTATTTTGGTCCACACTTTTTCAATACAGCAACCAAAGGGATAATCTCGGAATAAATTCTAGATTGCAATGGCGTTTTGCACCACTATCAGACCTATTTATTGTTTATAATGACAACTACGCCGTAAACTTATTTGAACCAAAATTCCGTTCTATAAACCTAAAGTTCACCTATTGGTTAAATATTTAGAAAACGAGCTGCTAGATACTACCTGTGTACATAAACATAATACTAAGGCAAACAAATTTTACCCGATGACAAAAATATTGAGCACGCTTGTGCTTTTGCTGCTTTTTACTACGGTACATGCACAAGGCGTAGATAAATCCTTTACTGTTAAACACAGCTCAGACAAAATTGTCCCCGATGGTATTTTGGATGAGCCCATTTGGGAAATGGCAGAAAGTGCGGGTGATTTTCAACAATATTTTCCCGCTGATGATGTCTTAGCGGAATATCAAACCGATATTAGAATGGTTACCGATGAGACCACGCTCTATGTAGGAATCAAGGTCTATAGTCCCGGAAAAGATTACGTAATACCATCATTAGAACGCGATTTTAGAGCCGGTGGAAACGATAACATCAGTATTCTTTTTGACACATTCAATGATGGAACCAACGCCTTCCTTTTTGGAATAAACCCATATGGTGTGCGCCGAGAAGCTCTAATTTCTGGAGGCGGCGGCAACAATAGCGGATTTACTACTTCTTGGGACGTAAAATGGAAAGGAGACAGCAAAATATACGATGGGTATTACACCGCCGAAATGGCGATTCCCTTAACCTCTTTCAAGTTCGCAGAAGGAGAGACGAAATGGCGCTTTCAAAGTTACCGGTTCGATGTGCAGATCAATGAAAATAGCGTTTGGTATCCCGTTCCTCAAAATCAATCGATATTCAGTTTGGCCTTTATGGGCGATATGGTATTTGAAAAATCATTAGGAAAATCAAGAACACCTTTAACGATTATCCCCTATGCAAACCTCCTATCGGACAGGGACTTTTCTTCCGACCAAGGAGAAACCGCTTTAAAAGTCGGAGGGGATGCTAAAATAGCCATTGGCAACGGAATGAATCTTGACATTACGGTAAATCCCGATTTTTCTAATGTTGAAGTAGATAATATTTTTACCAACCTTACACGTTTTGAGGTTTCCCTACCGGAAAGACGCCAGTTCTTCGTGGATAATAATGACCTTTTTGGTGATTTTGGAGGTGGTAGAGATGCAAATCCCTTCTTTTCTCGCCGTATAGGTATTGCGACGGACAGCGCAGGAAACTCCGTAGAAAACGATATTATTGGAGGCATACGTCTTAGTGGTAAAATTAATGACGGTCTTAGACTGGGTTTGTTGAACATCCAGACCGGTGAAGACTTAGACCGGGAAATAGTTTCCAACAACAATATGATGTTAGCGCTACAGCAGAAAGTATTTTCGCGTTCCAACATTGGTTTTTTCTTCATTAACCGGGAAACTTTTGGAGACGATGATTTCTCATTACCAGAGGACCGTTACAACAGAGTCGTTGGGATAGATTACAACTTATCCAGTAAGGACGATGTTTGGCAGGGAAAATTCTATGGCCATAAATCCTTTCAACCTGGAGATAAAGTCGGGAATTATTCACTGGGAGCGAACCTTGGCCGTAACACCCGCTTTTGGAGCGTTTTTGGCGATGTTGTACTCGTGGACGAGGACTTTACCTCCGACCTTGGATTTATAAGAAGAAAGGATATATTTAAATCGGCATTATCCGTGAACCGTTTATTTTGGCCAGCATCTGGCCCCATCAATAATCACGGCATTCAACTCTTTTCCGTGGTAACGTGGCGACCAACTTTGGATTTCCAAAGAACGGACCACGACATTAACCTGAGTTATGATTTTGAAATGAAAAACCTATCCCAGTTTGGCTTAGGGTATTCCAATAGTTTTGTTTTTTTGAACAATCCCTTTGACCCTACGAGTACAGAAGGTGCCATAAAATTGCCGGGGAATCAAAATTATAATTTCAATACTGTAAATTTTTCCTACCGGTCTAACAGGGCCAACGTTTTTGCTTATGAAGGTAATAGTTCTATAGGAAGCTTTTTTAATGGATCCCGATTTTCTGCCGAAGGAGAATTTACCTTAAGAATACAGCCCAAAGTGCGTTTAAGTTTAAATGTAAACTACGATAAAATAAGCCTACCGGACCCTTTCCCTAGCGCAGACCTTTGGTTGGTTAGTCCTCGTGTTGGTATCACCTTCAGTAAATCCGTATTCTGGTCCACGCTCATTCAATATAGTAATCAACGAGATAATCTAGGAATTAATTCTAGGCTGCAATGGCGTTTTGCACCACTGTCGGACCTTTTTATTGTTTATAATGACAACTATGCCGTTAACTTATTTGAACCTAAGTTTCGCTCCATAAATTTGAAGCTTACTTATTGGCTAAATATTTAGGCGATGTAGCATAATGTAATGCTTAAAATTAATTTGTAAACACTTAAATTTGAGAGTGTACCAAACCTAAAATGAATGACTAGACTTTTTTGTGTCTTCGTATGTCTGTTATGCTATTCTCTTGTGCAAAGCCAACAAGAAACCAAATCAGTAACCGTAAAGTTTATTTCCGAAAAAATTGTCCCGGATGGTATTATAGACGAGCCTATATGGGAAATAGCACAAAGTGCGGATGAATTTTGGGAGTATTTTCCGTTAGATTCTATTCAGGCCAGAAAACAGTCCCAAATTAAAATACTTTATGATCACAAGAACCTTTATATAGGTATTAAGGCCTATTCTATCGGTAAAAATTATGCTACGCAATCCTTAAGAAGAGATTTTAGAGGCAGTGGAAGCGATAGCTTTTCGCTAGTTTTTGACACCTTTAACGATGGCACTAATGCTTTTCTGTTCGGTATAAATCCTTTTGGTGTGCGCCGAGAAGGGCTCATCGCAAACGGTGGTACAAGCCAAGATGATTTTAATTTGGCTTGGGATATGAAATGGAAAGGAAATGCAAAAATTTACGATGATTATTTTACGGCGGAAATGGTCATTCCACTCACCTCTTTTAAATTTGAAGAAGGCACAACCAAATGGCGGTTTAACAGTTACAGAATTGAAACTCAATCCAATGAACGCAGCACGTGGACAAGGATTCCGCAGAACCAACAAATTTACAATCTTGCCTTTATGGGCGATATGATATTTGAAAAACCTTTGGGAAAATCGCGAACTCCATTGGCCCTTATTCCCTACGTTAACGGTATTGCGGAAAGAGAGTTTGATGGTAACCGTAATTTCAATAACGTAAAGGTGGGTGCAGATGCCAAAATATCTGTAGGAAACAGCTTAAACCTGGACCTTACCTTAAATCCTGATTTCTCCACGGTAGAGGTCGATAATTTTATAACCAACCTCACGCGCTTTGAAATTGCGTTACCGGAACGACGTCAATTCTTTATAGACAATAACGATCTTTTCGCAAGTTTTGGAAACGGTTTTGATTTTAGTCCGTTTTTCTCAAGACGTATCGGAATCGCACAGGACACCTTGGGTGAAACCATAGAAAATAATATTATAGGCGGTGTAAGGCTAAGCGGTAAATTGACTAATGATCTTCGTGTAGGGGTTTTGAACATTCAAACTGCAGAAGATTTAGAAAATAGAATTCCGTCTAACAATAATACCATGTTGGCATTACAACAACGCATTTTCTCAAGGTCTAACATCGGTGTTTTCTTCATCAATAAGCAGTCTTTTCAAGACTATGACTTTGTAGAACGCAAGGATGAATATAATCGTGTTTTGGGTATTGACTATAATCTGGCTTCAAAAGATAACACCTGGAACGGGTCATTTATTACCCATAAATCTTTTCAACCGGACGATAGCAAAGGAAACTTTGCTACAAGTGCATTAATTCGGTACAATAAAAGAAAGTTCAATGTTTTTGCCAAAGCTTCATTTATAGATGAAGATTTTCGTTCAGATTTGGGTTTTGTTCGTAGAACCGACCTTTTTAAAACCCTTTTGAGCCTTGAACGTGTGTTTTGGCCTAAGAAGGGTATAGTGCAAAACCATTCCTTTCAGTATTTCACCAATGTACGTTGGAGCCCAAGTAGAAGTTTTCTAAATACCGATTATGATCTTCGGTCACGCTATGAAGTTAATTTCAATAATCAATCACGAGCAAGCATCGCGTACACGAATAGTTTTACTTTCCTGTTCAACCCCTTTGACCCTACTCGCACGGAAGGTGCTATACCGCTTCCCGCTAACGAAAATTACTTTTACAATAGCGTAAGAGCAGGGTATCAATCCGACCAAAGAAAAATCTTTTCTTACGCCATAGAGTCCAGCATTGGCCGCTTTTTCAACGGAGACCGATTTTCCGTGGAAGGTGGTATGACCATGCGATTTCAACCGAAAGCCTCTGTCTCCCTTATGTTCAACTATGATCAAATAGACCTCCCCCAACCCTTTTCAAGCGCAAATATTTGGTTAATTAGTCCTAATATCGATATTACGTTCAGCAAATCTATTTTCTGGTCTACCCTGATTCAGTACAGCAACCAACGGGATAATTTAGGTTTCAACTCTCGATTGCAATGGCGCTTTGCTCCATTATCAGACCTTTTTCTCGTGTACAATGACAATTATTTTGTTAACGTGTTCGCCCCAAGGTTTAGATCTATAAACCTTAAACTATCTTATTGGTTAAATATTTAGAATGAATTTTAAAATACTATGTTCAGATTTGGACGGAACTTTACTCACCACTAAAAGTGATGTATCTAACACTACCATTAGTGAAATTGCACGTATTCGCAAGAAAATTAAAGTAATTCTAGTCTCCGCCAGAATGCCCAGTGGCATGCACTACCTTCAAAAAAGACTGGGAATTGAAGACCAACCTATTATCTGTTATAACGGGGCCCTTGTTCTGGATGGAAAAAAAGAACTACTGTCCGTTTATATACCTCTGCATACCGTAAGACAGATTTACGAAATATGTAAAGAATTTAAGACCGATATAGGTCTGTATGAAAATGACCATTGGCAGGTGACCCGATCATCCGAAAGGGTAGAAAAAGAAATAAAATATACGAGAACTTACCCTTCATTTGTTCCGGCCGAGATGACATTGGCCTATCTAGAAAAAAATAAGATTGGCGCACACAAGTTGATGCTTATGGGGACTAAGGAGAGTTCAGATGAATTAATGCCGGTGTTACGGCAGCAATTTGGTACAGCGTTGCATGTATACCGATCTAACGATACGCTTATAGAAGTCGCACCGAAGTCAGTATCAAAGTTAACGGCCATTCAACAATTGCTAACAAAGGAGGAAACATTACGGGACATTATCGCATTTGGTGATAATTATAACGACATGGACATGCTGACCCATGTGGCTTGTGGTGTAGCGGTCGGAAATGCTAGGGAGGAAGTTAAGCATATTGCCGACCACGTAACTTTAAAAAATACGCAAGACGGGGTGGCGCACTTTATCCGTGAACACCTACTTATTTGAGTATATTTGGGAAAATCAACTTCAACCGATATATGGACAATTCTATTACCGAACCACTAATATCAAATGACACCGTAGTTTTTGGGCTCCTCGCTTTTGCGCTGGGCTTCATATTTTACACCTCTAGTATAAAAACAGGGTTTTGGAGAAAATTTTACTCTATAGTTCCCGCGGTTCTTATGTGTTATTTACTACCCGCCATATTAGCTAGTAGTGGACTTATCTCGGATGAAACTTCTAAGCTCTATTTTATGGCTAGCAGATACCTTTTACCTGCGGCCTTGGTTTTAATGACCCTGAGTATTGATTTAAAAGCGATAGCCAACCTTGGTTCAAAAGCGATCATTATGTTCCTTACCGGTAGCGTGGGTATCATTATAGGAGGACCTATTGCTATTCTGCTCGTATCTATTTTCTCACCGGAGACCGTGGGCGGAAACGATTTTGATGCTATTTGGAGAGGATTATCCACTATTGCCGGTAGTTGGATCGGTGGTGGAGCCAACCAAGCCGCCATGCTAGAAATTTTTCAATATAATCCTGAGAAGTATGGCGGAATGGTGCTTATAGATATCGTTGTCGCCAATGTATGGATGGCAATTATCCTCCTTGGGGTAGGCAAGACCAAAAAGATAGATAAATGGCTAAAGGCCGATACCTCAGCAATTGAAACCTTGAAAATTAAAGTGACCGAATTCACGGAAAGAATTACTAAAGTACCCACGCTAAACGATTATATGATAATGTTATGTTTGGCCTTCTCAGCAGTAGGGATAGCACACTTTTTCGGGGACGCCATAAGTGCTTATCTCAGCAGTAATATTGAAGCTATCAGTGATAAAAAGAGCTTTCTTTCTTTCTTAAGTTCTGCTTTCTTTTGGATGGTGGTCATAGCCACAACGATAGGGATAGCACTTTCCTTTACCAAGGCAAAAAATTATGAAGGAGCCGGCGCCAGTAAAATTGGTGGCATGTTCATTTATATTCTCGTTGCTACTATTGGCATGAAGATGGATTTGGGTAAAGTACTGGAAAACCCTGGGCTGATCGCCATAGGTTTTATTTGGATCACTATTCATGCCGCTTTACTTATACTCGTGGCAAAACTTATAAAAGCGCCCTACTTTTTCCTTGCGGTAGGTAGTCAGGCTAATGTTGGTGGTGCAGCTTCAGCCCCTGTTGTAGCAGCAGAGTTTCATCCCTCACTTACTTCAGTTGGTGTTTTATTGGCTGTACTTGGATATGTCGTCGGTACAGGAGGTGCTTTACTTTGCGCCTACCTTATGGAAATAGCTTCTAGTGTTCACTAAACTTTGCAAATAAAGTTGGAAGTCATAGAAATACTAAAAAAATTATTGATATTTGCCCTCTAAAATTCAACCATGAAAAAAATACTTACTTCATTTTTAGTTCTTGCTTTTTTAAGCTCTTGTGGTGGAGACACAGAAAATACTATGACTGTAAGAGGTAAAATTAAAGGGTTAAAAAAAGGAACTCTATATTTTCAACATGTAAAAGATACCGCTCTTGTGTCTATTGACTCCTTACTTATTGAGGGTGATGGAAATTTTGAATTTAAAACAGAACTAGAAAGTCCAGAGCTATTTTACCTGTATTTAAACAAAAAAGATAATAACGACGTCAACGATAGGCTTGCCTTTTTTGGAGAATCAGGTGTTATCAATATTACCACCAATTGGAACACGTTTGATTTAAATGCAAAAATAGTAGGCTCTGATAGTAATGATAAGTTAGATGAGTTCCGAAAGAACATGTCCGAGGTAAATAAAAGAAGTCTCGAAATTATGCAAACAGCTTCAAATACCGAAAACCCCTTGACTGCCCAAGAAATAGATTCTTTAGAGTTTATGAACACTAGAAATATTCAGCGAGGTTATATGTATGCCATTAATTTTGCCATCAACAACAAAGACTCCTATGTAGCTCCTTACATTGCCATCAAGGAGATTCCAGACGCTAATATTAAATATTTGGATACTATTGCTCAAGTATTAACTCCAGAAGTTGCGGCGTCTAAGTATGGAAAGCAGCTTAAGGCATTCCTAGAGAATAGAAAATAAAAAAGCACCTATATAAGGTGCTTTCTAAATTCTTAAATAGTGAGTTTTAATTCAGTTTATTAAGCTCGTCTACCAAACCTTTTGCTTTAGTTTCTAGTTCTGCACGAACCGATTTTAAATGGGCTTTTCTATTTTCAACATCACGTTGGTTTACTTTTGCGATTAACGAATCAAAAGTTTCAATAGCCCCATCAATGATTTTAGAGCCTTCTTTAGAATCTTGTTTTCCGTTAGCAGCCTCAACAATATAGACCGCCTCAATAATATCTCCTAAAACGTAATTAATATCTTTTTTTAAATCTCTTACACTTGCCATGTTACTTCTATTTTTTACAAAAATACAATTTTAGAATATTAAACTATATAATCCGATTAAATAGTAACTTCCAAAAATTTAGCACTAGTAGTTTTTATGGTAATACTATTGGATGAAGCAGGAACCAAAACCGTTTCTCCTTTTGATATAATAGCTTCACCAGATTCGGTTTGTATTTTGCCCGTACCATCTACGCACATGAATATGGCAAAAGAATCTCTAAGAACAGTGTCTTGTCTAAAATTGCTTTCAAGACGTAGAAAATTGGTCTTGAAATAGGGGCAATCTACCATGGTATTGGTAGCATCTTTTTTATCCTCATAGGACACTTTAAAATCGTCCTTTTTCTGATAATCAATTGCGTCTAACGCTAAATCTGTATGAAGTTCCCTTAAATTCCCTTCTTTGTCCTTCCTATTAAAATCGAACACCCGATAGGTTACATCTGAGGTTTGTTGAATTTCTGCTAAAAGTACACCAGCGCCAATAGCATGAATCTTTCCAGTATTTATAAAAAAAGTATCCCCTTCCTTTACAGGTTCAAAATTCAACAAATCCAATAAGGTATTATCCTCTAAGCTCTTAGCATATTCGGACCTAGTAACATCTTTATTGAATCCTACTATGAGCTCTGCGCCAGGGTTGGCATCCATAACATACCACATCTCTGTCTTTCCAAAAGAATCATGTCTTTGCTTTGCCAATTTATCATTAGGATGTAACTGTATGGAAAGGTCCTGTTTAGCGTCTATGAATTTTATGAGGATGGGAAATTCTTTACCAAAACGCTCTACTACACTTTTTCCTAAAAGCTTTTCCGGGTGTTTGTCAATGAGTGTCTTTAAGGAAGTATTGGCCAATTCTCCGTTAGAAACTTCGCTTATATCTCCTGAAACCGTGGAAAGTTCCCAGCTTTCCCCTGTAATGTCACTCGTAATCGGTTTTCCTAAGACCGTATGCAACTTTTCTCCGCCCCAAAGTCGCTCTTTGAGAATCGGCTTAAATTTTAGTGGATGTATATTCATACTAACTTTTTTAAGTAAGATATATCTTACTTTTTAGATAACGCCAATAATGCCCTTTTCATATGTTCAGAGGCATTTAAACTATTGAAGACCATAACAACCTTTCCTTTTTCATCAATAACATAGGTTTCCCTACCAGGCACCAAAAGAAAGTTGTTCCTAATCTTAAACTTTCTGCGGACTTCGTTGTTCTTGTCCGATAGTAAAATAAAAGGTAACTGATGTTTATTCTGAAAATTTGCGTGACTTTTAGGTGTTTCCGCACTTATACCCACAACTTCGGCACCGCAATTTTTAAAATCCTCATATCTATCGCGGAAATCACAGGCCTCTTTTGTACAACCAGGGGTGTTATTTTTTGGATAGAAGTAAAGTACAAAAGGCTTTTCCCCTATTAATTGCTTGATAGAAAATTGATTTCCCTGTGCATCCGGAAGCGTGAATAGCGGAATAGCATCGCCTATTTTAAGTCCCATTTATCCAGAAAAGGTTACAAAATTTCTTGGTGTTTCATAAAGAACTACTTCCAGCTCTTTATCGCTGCTAATGTGCTTTCTTAACTTGTTCCAGATTACTACCGCGATATTCTCCGCAGTAGGGTTGAGTGTTTGAAATTCTTCAACCTCAATATTCAAATTTTTATGGTCAAAGGCGTCCTCTATGTGCAACTTAATAAGATCTTTTAATACCTTAACATCCATTACAAAACCGGTCTCAGGATCAATCGCTCCAATAACACTAACAATCAATTCGTAATTGTGACCATGAAAATTAGGGTTACTGCATTTCCCGAATATTGCTTTGTTTTTAGCATCGTCCCAATCTGCTCTAAATAATCTATGGGCAGCGTTAAAATGTGCCTTCCTACTTACCTTTACCTTCATTTTCTTCAATATTCGTTAGCAAATGTTCATAAAATTTTTCAAAAATAATCTTGAACCAAGCGGTGTACTCCTGCGGATTACTTTCCATATCCTTTTTAATAACATCAGGTTTCATCCATTTCCAGTTTTCAACTTCTTCTTTATTAATTACTGGAGGTGCACTAAAAGTCCCTATCATCACATGGTCCAATTCATGCTCCGTAAGCCCATTATCAAATGAAGCTTTGTAGATAAAAGAGAACAATTCCCTGAGTTCTGTGGTAAAGCCCATTTCTTCTTGAAGACGCCTTCTACCGGCTTCTACATTGGTCTCCCCTACTCTTTGGTGACTACAACATGTATTCGTCCATAGTAATGGGGAGTGGTATTTATGCGCAGCCCTTTGCTGCAACATTATTTCACCTTTATCATTAAGAATAAATACAGAAAATGCTCTGTGAAGTTGTGCCTTTTCGTGCGCTTCCATTTTCGGCATCGTGCCGATTTGCTCATCGCTGGCATTGACCAAAATTACTTCTTCTTCCTTCATTACGTAAAAATAAGACCTTTAAGTAACTTGGGGCAATACCAATTAATAAAAAACCTTGAAACGAAGAAAGGAACTACAGTGATTCTAGAAGAATCTAGGGGATTTAAGATTATTCTTGCTAGTGATAAAGTCGTATCTGAATATAACTTCAAAAGACCCATCATTAAAGGCAGCGTTACCTAGTTCCGTCATTTCTCGGTCATAGGCAATACCTATTAAGAATTTGTTAGAAACATTGAAACCTGCCATACCACTAAACGCAGCATCCCACCTATATGCAGCTCCCACGATAAACTTTTCGCTGAACATAAAATTAGCGGAGACATCTACCTGTAGGGGCGCACCTTGAGTCAATTTGGTAAGTAGTGTAGGTTTGAATTTTAGGAATGGATTTATATCCCAAACATATCCTGTGATAAAATAAAAGTTCATCTGCTCTTTTGCCGTGGACAAAGAGGATTCTTGAAAATGTGAAGTTTCTAAAAATCTTGGAACGGATAGGCCCGCATAAAATTTATTGGTATGATAATAAACTCCAGCTCCAATATTTGGCGATAGTTTGTTGTCTATATCCTGTTGCAAGGTTTGATCCGGCCCAAATTGGTTCAGTTCGGAAAAGCGAACGTCCAATAAATTAGCACTCGCTTTTAATCCAAAACTTAAACGACCTTCTAAAGAGGTGTAAATTGTATAAGAGAAATCTACATCAAAATTGGTTTCAGAAGTCGGACCAATTTTATCATTAACAATCGAAAACCCTAAGCCTAATCCTTTATACCCTATCGGCGAATGTATGTTTAAAGTTTGAGTTACAGGTGCACCATCTAAACCCACCCATTGGGAACGATGTAGTGCCGCAATACTAATCTGACCTCTAGAACCCGCATAGGCAGGGTTAACACTCACCGTATTATATATGTACTGGGTATATTGGGCATCTTGCTGCCCATAAACACCTATACTCATAAAACAGACCAATACTATAAGGGAGGATAGACCAGAAAACCGGACATGAACATTTTTCACCAAAGATTTAATTCTTACCATTCCTCTATCTGTTAATATATAAGTAACCCGAAAGCTGTTTTGTTTCGCCATTAGGCTCTTCATAATTCAAAATATAAAAATATGTTCCAACAGGCAGTTGGATATCTTGATTTACGGTTACTCTTCCCTGAGACGTGCCGTCAAAAACATTACCCTCCGTATCGTAAGCTCTTGTTGTAAAGACAGATACACCCCACCTATTGTAAATGCTGATATCATTATTAGGATAATTTTCCAGACCATCTATTCGTAGTACGTCATGAACACCATCTCCATTAGGCGTTAGCACATTGAAAACTTCAATGATATCTCCCTGTACTCCTGAATCCGGATCTAAATAGTTCGGAATACCGTCCTCATCAGTATCGTCGTTGGCATAATTACCATCCAAATCTAAATCTTCGCCTATGGTCTCAATACCATCATCATCATCATCCGTGTCACGATAGTCGGACTCTTCGTCACCATCCGTGTTAGGTAGCTGTCCGAAGGGGTCGTCCAATTCATCATTGACGTCAACATCGACTGTTATTGCGTCTTCATAACCATCATCAAGCCCATCATCATCTTTATCGGAACCAATGAAGACAACATCCGGAATACCGTCGTGATCATAATCGTGTGCTTCGATATTATCGGGAACATTATCATTATCACTGTCTTCATCCAAGTAATCTGGCAAACTGTCACCATCCGTATCTATTGGGAACAATCCTAAATCCCCATTAGTTTCATAGGCGTCATCAAGTCCATTATTATTTGCATCGACACCACTTGGTGGAATATAATCCGCAGTAGTTTGTGCCTCTAAATTGTCCGGTATACCGTCATTGTCTGAATCGATATCTAGATAATCCGGGAAACCGTCTCCATCCGAATCGGTTGGATTTGTAGCAGGGTCATTATCTCCGTCCAAGTTTAAATCCTCAAAACTATCTATGATACCGTCGTTGTCCGAATCAATATCCGTAACCATTGGAGGTGAAACTAAAATCGTTACTGTAGCGGTATCACAATTACCAAGATTGTCGCACACAGTATAGTCATAGGAGTCCGTTCCAAAGAAACCGGAATTTGGAGTGGAGGTAACCACATCATCAGAAGGATCATTTGGAGTTCCGTTATCATCTACGGTTACCACACCATCAGAAGGTTGTGTTACACTTAAAGTACCTATACTAGGTAAATCATTATCATTATCCTGCCAAAAAACTATTACTGCATTGGTATCTTGATCTACCGCAACACTATCGTCCACGGTATCCAATATGGGCAGGACATCCATCGTTACTGTTGCCGTGCTGCAATCTCCCATAGCATTACAAATTGTATAGTCAAAACTATCTGGCCCATTGTAATCAGCATTAGGTGTATAGGTAACGATATCATCAGTTGGGTCATTAGGTGTACCGTTATCATCTATAGCAACCGTTCCATTTGCGGGATTGGTAGTCGTAAGCGTACCTGTGGTAGGTAAATCCGAATCGTTCACGAAAATATCTACAATTACACTATCGTCTTCATCTACTGTTACAACATCGTTTACTAAGGTAGCTGCCTGCTGTAAGCAGACCACGGTAAAATTTGGCAGACTAGAATCATTGCCAACTTTGGTAATCGTAGCGGTATATCGCACCACTGTCTCCGTAGCCGTTATAGTGGGTCTCAGTTGATCTCCAGGAACTACCGGATTCCAACTCACGGAAGCTCCCGACGTAACATTTGAAGAGATATCCATTGTTACCTGATTATCCGGTGAAGAACAATCCGTTACTATGAAGTAACCTGTAGCGTTGGAGCCGCATAAGGTTCCATCGTAGGTAGCAAAATAGATACCTGGATTAGTTACTTCTAAGAAAAAATCCGTTCCCAGGACGGTACTCGTATCCGAAGCTTCATACCATTGATAATTATTTTCATCGGTACTATTCGGTGCTTGCAACAAGAACTGGGCGTTAGAAACTACTATTCCTAGTAATGTTAGCACAATACTGAGAAATATACTTTTATATGTTTTGATAGCTTTCAAATTGATTTGGGCTCCTATTTTAATTAGTTACTTTACAACAAACACTACATTAATCAAGGAGTTGTAATCCGCAGGAGCTCCAATGATGTCATACTCCATTTCTCCATCTGCATCAATTTCAACATTTGCAAAAACCGTGTTGTCAAAAAATGTTACATAATAATATAAATCGCCCGATGCGTAAGTCGGAATTGCGTTCGGGGCTTCATCTCCACCTCCAACATCACTTCTAACCATTGGACTTCCATATTGTGCAATATATTGAGCATGCAAATTAATAGTTTGGTTCAAAATAGGCGTTCCCGAATATGCAGAAACATCAATAGCAATAGATGGCGGATAAAATATATTAGGCCTTGTATTAGCTACAACGTATGGAGTTGCTGATGACCCATCTCCGGTTACACTTATGTCGTTACCTGCCGTTACAACAGTATTGTTTGCAGTAATCTGTGTATCCACATAGGTCTTTACCGCTTGCTCCGTTGGGAAGTCTGTATTGGAATTACCTGCTAAAGTGCCGTCAGTTGATTTGTTGGCGGCGTCCTCTTTGTCATTCTGTAGGTTCGTGATATCGTTCGTATTCGCCGTGATATTCGTCGTGTTCGTTGCTATGTTGCTTGCGTTGGTCGCCACTCCCGCTGAATCGTCCAAGGCCGAAATATCGGCGGATAGGGTCGTTCCGCTCTCCGTTACGCTCAGGTTCGTTCCGTCGAAGGCCACTGCACTGATGTCGTCGTCCGCAAGGCCGTCGACGTAATCCTTCGTTACCGCATCCGTCCCGGCTACCGGGGTACCCAGGTTCGTGATCACCGTACCGCCGGCATCCGCGCCCTCGGTCAATACCTCGCCCAGGTTCTGTATTTCGTTCTGGTCGTCCGTATCGTTATCGTTGGCGATATGGTTCGCTATGTCCGTAGCATTGGTAGTTATGTTACCAGCATTAGTGCTAATGTCCCCTGCGTTGGTCGCTATGTTCGTCGTGTTCGTGGCGATGTTGCTTGCGTTGGTCGCCACTCCCGCTGAATCGTCCAAGGCCGAAATATCGGCGGACAGCGTCGTTCCGCTCTCCGTTACGCTCAGGTTCGTTCCGTCGAAGGCCACCGCACTCGTGATCACCGTACCGCCGGCATCCGCGCCCTCGGCAAGTACTTCGGACAGGGTCTGGTCGTCCGTACCCGTACCATCTTGAAGTCCCGATAGGTCAATGACAGGGTCTACCTGATTTGGAACGTTCAATGTGAGGTCGGTACCCGATAAAGTACCTCCCGTGACAAAATCGTTCCCATCGGAACCGCCGGCAAGTACAAGCGCATCTATCCTAGAATCTATTTCTTCGAGAACTCCCTCTACCTCATTGTTCGTGAAGTTACCTCCTACATCGGCAACGCTGACTTCGGATGCCGTCTGGTTGTCCGTATCGATGTCCACCAAAGGTACACTTACCGTGTTGCCGTCCTGTATACTTATCTCCAAATTGACTCCGTTCACCTGGAAGTTCTCGAGGTTCTGGTCGTCCGTTCCATCCACACCGTCCAATTCCGTTTGTATCTCCTCTATGGCATCCTGTACATTGGTACTCGTTGTATTGCCAGCAGCCGTGAAGTCAACTCCAACGGCATCCTGTATCTCGTTCGTATCGTCAGTATCCCCGTCAGCGGCGATATGGTTCGCTATGTCCGTAGCGTTCGTGGTTATGTTACCTGCGTTGGTCGCGATGTTCGTCGTGTTCGTGGCGATGTCGCTTGCGTTGGTCGCCACTCCCGCTGAATCGTCCAAGGCCGAAATATCGGCGGACAGCGTCGTTCCGCTCTCCGTTACGCTCAAGTTCGTCCCGTCGAAGGCCACCGCACTGATGTCGTCGTCCGCAAGGCCGTCGACATAGGCCTTCGTTACCGCATCTCCCGCTGCAACTGGTGTGCCTAGGTTCGTGATCACCGTACCGCCGGCATCCGCGCCCTCGGTCAATACCTCGCCCAGGTTCTGTATTTCGTTCTGGTCGTCCGTATCGTTATCGTTGGCGATATGGTTCGCTATGTCCGTAGCATTGGTAGTTATGTTACCAGCATTAGTGCTAATGTCCCCTGCGTTGGTCGCGATGTTCGTCGTGTTCGTGGCGATGTCGCTTGCGTTGGTCGCCACTCCCGCTGAATCGTCTAGGTCACTAAGGTTCACCGTTACATCGGTTGCTCCCTCTCTTATCGTTAAAACATTACTGGGGGCGTCCAAACTTGCCCCAGTGATATCGTCGTCGGCTGATGCCGCTATCTGTGTATCCACATAGGTCTTGGTAGCAGCATCACTACCTAGTGTAGGTGTACCTAACCCTGTAATCACCGCTCCGTTGGCATCGTTACCATCGGCCAGTACTTCTTCAATATTCTGAATCTCGTTCAATGGGTCTGGATCAGCATCTGGAGATGCATTTCCTCCTACTTGTGTCCAAACTGCTCCATCCCAAACATATAGCTGCCCTGTGTTAGTATCTACATATGTTTCTCCAATATTACTGGCTGTCGCGCCAGTTGAGGCTGGTGTTCCCGCATCAACTTGTGATAATTCATTTGTTAAATCCGTATCGTTATCGTTGGCAATATGATTGGCGATGTCCGTTGCGTTAGTACCTATGTTTGTGGTATTAATGGCAATGTTTCCGGCGTTCGTGGCTATGTTACCAGCATTGGTACTAATGTCCCCTGTGTTGGTAGCGATGTTACTCGCGTTGGTCGCCACTCCCGCTGAATCGTCCAAGGCCGAAATATCGGCGGATAGGGTCGTTCCGCTCTCCGTTACGCTCAGGTTCGTTCCGTCGAAGGTCACTGCACTGATGTCGTCGTCCGCAAGGCCGTCGACATAGGCCTTCGTTACCGCATCTCCCGCTGCAACTGGTGTGCCTAGGTTCGTGATCACCGTACCGCCGGCATCCGCGCCCTCGGTCAATACCTCGCCCAGGTTCTGTATTTCGTTCTGGTCGTCCGTATCGTTATCGTTGGCGATATGGTTCGCTATGTCCGTAGCATTGGTAGTTATGTTACCAGCATTAGTGCTAATGTCCCCTGCGTTGGTCGCGATGTTCGTCGTGTTCGTGGCGATGTCGCTTGCGTTGGTCGCCACTCCCGCTGAATCGTCCAAGGCCGAAATATCGGCGGACAGCGTCGTTCCGCTCTCCGTTACGCTCAGGTTCGTTCCGTCGAAGGCCACCGCACTGATGTCGTCGTCCGCAAGGCCGTCGACGTAATCCTTCGTTACCGCATCCGTCCCGGCTACCGGAGTACCCAGGTTCGTGATCACCGTACCGCCGGCATCCGCGCCCTCACCGAGTACTTCGGACAAGGTTTGATCGTCCGTATTAACTCCAGCAGTAATATCAGCAAGCGGAACAGAAACGACATTTCCGTCAACAATACCCAATTCTAAATTTGCGCCGTTGACTTGAAAATTCTCCAAATTTTGATTATCGCTATTTACAAGATTAGCAATATCAGCTATAGCAATAGAAAAACTATTTGAATCACTATCTGTTAATACTAAATTTGTGTTTGAGCCGTCTATCGCAAAGGAAGTAATCGTTGTATTCGTATCTACTTGGGACGCAATGTCAGCTAAAGGAATAGAAATTATATTGTTATCGCTATCCGTAATTACTAAATTAGGGCCAACAACTTCGATACGATCATTCGTCGTATTGGTATCTACCGAAGTATCCTGCAAGTCAGAAAGATCAACTATTACCGTTCCTCCATTCTGTAAATCGAGACTCAAGATATTTGTAGCAGTTTCAAATGTAAAATTTTGAAGTTGTTGATTATCTGTATTGGTAGCAGTGGTCAATTCCCATGAATCACCGTCCCAGAAGAATATTGTACCTGTGGTGGTGTTTACGTACAAATCACCCAAATCCGCACCGCTTGGTGTTGTTACACCTGGAGCGGATACGTCCGTACCTTGAATAACCTCGCAATTACATTGATCTTCTAACGTAACCGTTGTCTGGGCAAATGTAAAACTTGTTACTAAAAACAGTATCCATAGAACTCTTTTGTCCATATGTGAATTTTTATTAATAATACTTACTTGTGTCCTCTTCATTTTTGTAAATCCTGAATTCAAAATTTCTATAATCAATTTCATCATCTTATGTTCTAAAATGCCCGTAAAAAATTTATGGCATACTTCTTCTTCACAAAATTAACTTAAAGCCCTGTCCTGAGAAATAAATGTTGTGTAACCATTTAAAAGTAATGTCTAGTGCTAAAAACATGAGGTTTCATTATAGTTGTTCCACGAAATACCACACAATACTCCTTAAGGAAAACCAGTAAAAATTAATCTTTGAAACAATTAATTAATTGATGAAATGACCAATATCTTTAATTAACACATACGATTTTACCCTTTTATTTGTAGTATATTCTTGTAAGTCAAGAACAACTTATAAGAACTCTTCATTGCAGTAAACGAATTACGTGCAATAGCCTAATCGTCCAGTAATAGCACCCTTACCTCTACTCCGCAATGGGTCCTACGATAGGCTAAACAAAGGTTTCATTATTATTAAATAGGTACAGATCTAAACGAAAGGCATATTTCTTAGAAGTGAATTCAATTGCCAGCTTACGTATTCTATTTCATAATTATTGAATCACTACTTTATGGAAATAATAATATTTAATCTATTTGAAAAATTTGAATAATAGTTTTTTTATATATGAACAGCTTGAAAATAAGATTCAATTGGAGTCGAACAACAATAGCGCAAAGCGTATGAGTGATAGTGCCTTTAGAGTCACTCGAATAAGGAATAGGACAAAACAAAAATCCACAACCACTTAGCAAATGTGCTTAGAGGGCTTTGAGGGCGATTGCAAGTGTATGTCGAGAAGAAGAAGAAGAATGTTTTGCGGAGCACACCCTAGATACAATTAATTTTTCTTTATGCGATAGGTAATCCTGCGATTGGTAATCACCGTAAAGGTCTTTAATGTACTCATAGGTGAGAACTCTGAAGTAGAATTCGCAACTGTGGCTGTAGCCGTAATATCCTTTCCTGGAGTTACTCCCAACGGAATACTAAAAATAAACGTAAATTGATTGGTATTGTCCGTATTATTATCCAAATCTAAATAAGATGATGTTTTTGAATTCGTATCAGCACCACTACCCTCTACAAAGGAGCCAATAAATACCTGACCCTCACCATAATCAGTTGATAAACCTAGTTGATTAGCTCCAGCAACTGCGGTTCCTTCAGAAATATCGGTTAGAAAGAACTCCATGGTTGCTCCGGGTATAGACCATCCGGTAACAATAACGCTTGTACCGTTAATATTTGCTGTTTCTATAATTGGAAAATTGAGAAGGTTATTGAAACCTGAATCAACATCCCCAGAATCATTTAATGTTACCCCATCACCCAATAAATCTATACCCAATGCATCTGTGGTAGTCCCATTATTATAAAAAGAGTTTTGAGTAATTGTATTAGCCGTACCATTACCAGTGGTTGCAAAACCTGTACCTCCATTGGAGTGAAATACATTGTAGCTAATGGTTGAATTCCCCCCATTCAACTCAACTCCCATGTTTTCAGGTCCCGCTCCACAATTACTTACAATTCGGCCCAAGAAAGTAATTGTATTTTCCGTAAGACTCAAACCATTGAAGTAGGAAGTGGCATTGATTCCCAACGTAGCTGCATTTTCAATCAAATTTTGTTGAATAATAATTCCGCTCCCTCCCGAAATTCTTATGTTGTCATCACACGAGGTTATTCCATTTGTAGTAATATGGTTAAGTTGAACGAGACTGGAAGTGCCACCATTCAAAACAATTCCACTATCACTATTTGTGGATACGTAATTTCCAATTGCTTGGATATTTCCACCTTGGTTTTCTATGCCTATATCAATATTACCAGCATTATTACCTAATGCATTGACACCTATAAGGTTTGATTCTTTGGTCAATGAGCCAGTTCCTATTCGAATACCTGAGTTATTATTGGCAAAAATGGAAATATGCCGAATAACATTATTGTTACCATTATTAACTATAACATCTCCGGCATTTCTTTGAATCTGTATTTCGAGTCTTTCATAGTTTGGAAGATTAACCATAGTAGTACCCACCGTATTTCTGCTGGCACCCACGCTACCCAAATTTGTATTTCCACTATATGCTGTTTGGGTTCGCCCATCAATTATCAAATTATTTGAAGTAAGGTCTTTAGGGTTAACAGTATCATTATAAAAAATATCAAAGTAGCCTGAGGCAAACCCACCATCAGCCGTAAGACCCATAGGGTCTGAGCTAGAAGGAATTACGAAAATGGAGACATCTTCTCCTGTTCCTAGATCAAAAATGGCATTTGCCTCGATATCCAGTCCGCTTTCGTCCAAATTATTAGCATTGATTATGAATTGGTCAAAAGATCCCTGACCATCTTCATTGGTATTTACTATGGTGTTAAAGTTAAAACCAAAATCGACATCAATAATTCCGCTCGCATTGATAAATATAGTCGATACCGACTGTCCACCAGTCAAAGTGCCTAGTGGAGTATCTTCGCCTGCTGGATTCGTTCCACCAACTTTATCAACAACATCGGCAAGACCAGCACCAGTATCAAATCTTCTAAATGTTTGAACAGGATAACATGATGAGCATGCAGCTCCACCACCTCTATTTGAAAAAACAGTAGAATTAACCACACGCAATGAATATGTATCGTTAGGAATTCCTCCATATACTTATAGTCCGTTCTCATCGGTTATTTGAGTATCTACAAGACTGCCAGATGAATTATATAATTCTACCGATACACCTTCAACCGGTATTCCACCAGCTGTAGTGATATCTCGACCAGCGCCACCTGGATAATTTACATCTTCAAAGACAGTTCCAGCAATCAAATTTGAAGGTACTTTAATTACCACACCGTTAGGCAGAACAAAATCTCCTCCCATTTCTACGTTTGTAGCTACTGATTATTCAGCTGGCGCAATAAATGAAGATATATCGTAGGTATCCAAATCCAGACCATAGGTAGTGGTGTTATTTATATTTGGAAGTACCGTATTATCAAAAATTGTAGAATTGTATGGATTGTCCACTGTTACACCGTCGTTCTCCCCATCGCCTGCGAGCCTATTGGTACCCAAGGAGGTGGTTATAGAAAGTTGTTCTACGCCGGTAATCGATTGATATCCCTCCCAAGACAAAATGGTGGTCTTAGCTTCAGAAGCAGCGATTGCATAAAATCCGTCCAAAGTAAAGCTCACGGGAGATGTGGCATTTTGATATCCCTGAAAACCTTGATATAGTTTTAGTGATACCGCAGGTAACGAAGCTTCTTCATAAAAAATCATCAAACTCCATCCACCCAATGTCACTTGACCCGAGCAATAAGAACTAGTATTATCTACGTTCAAACCTGAAAAATCAAAAGTATTTGTCCTTATATTACCTATAGGAATACCTTCCACGAGAGTTGTAACATCAGCAATCATAGAATAAAAGGAAAGTGCACCTATGAAGGACTCATTTGCGAAATCTGCATTTATATTCTGCCCCTCAAGCGTAACCTGTAAATCGGGGCTGGTACCGGAATGTGTCCAGAATAAAAAGGCCTGCTCTTTCTGGGCGGTGGCGGGCACAGTGGTGGTTAGCGTATTGCTAGATGTCGTTACTATAGAACAGGTATTACCACTATTATCCTGATCACGCATACTACCACCGGTAAGAGCATAATCATAATACCCATTATATTCCCTAAATAGTGATAAGGGCGTATTTGACCGCACCTCATTATCATCAATAGTAATAGTAGCCGTATCCGTAAAATCCACTATTGAATCCGAACTTGAAACAAAATCAATTCTGAAATCTTTGGGTCCTTCAATTAACGTATCATCTAAAATTGACACGGTTATGGTTTCCGTATCACCCACAGTCCCATTAAAATTCAAAGCCCCGGAAGATAGGGCATAATCGGTTCCCGCCGTCACCGTAATATCGGCGGTCTGATAATTTACTGTAAAAGGACCGGTAGCAGCATTACTGGAGTGAGTGGCTGTTATAGAGCCCGTGCCGTCCGTTTCATTAAACGTAACGTCGTTTACGGTAACAGTTGGACCATACTGAGCGGTAAATAGGACGTAATCTACGAAAATGGTTTCCGTATTTCCCCAATCATTGTTATCACTAAAAAAAATGATTGCCGGATTAGAAGCAATTTCGTCACTTGTTAAAACATACGTAATTGTTCCCGAATCGGAGGTGTTTATTAAACCTACCAAATTCCAAACAAATGTGTTTGAGTTATAGATGTAAACATCTAATTGTTCATCTCCCCTGGAAGTGGCGTTGTAGTCCAATTTTAATGTTACTGAAGATGCGCCAGCTATAGGAACAAATCTATATATCCACGCATCATCCATATTCCTGAACCTGAGCTGAATGGAATTTATTCTAATATCTCCGTTAGAGGGGCTCCCATTATCATTTTGCTCAATCCAGTTTGAACTAAAATTTTGAGTATCGTTATTGTTACTATAAGAAACGATATCAAAATTATCACGAAACGTATCTTGTGCATTTACATTTGAGACAATGATTGTAATTAAAACAAAAATTAAAGGATAAATCCTATTCAACATAACAGATTTTAATCGTTTGGTTAAGTAAAAACCGTAAAATCAAATGTAATCTTGAATAAATTGTTAAATTATTTATTGTTGTGAAAGCGGTAAAGGTATAGGCGAAATAACGGAATTATTTGATTGTGAGAAACTTATAATTTCTAAGTACCGGGCTATTAACTAAAAAAAGATTATGATTTTTTTGTTTGAAAAAGGAATTCACTAAACTATTCCATTATAATAAACTCAGAACGTCTATTCAAATCGTGCTTTTCGGAGGAACACTTAATTCCATCCTCACACTCATTGATAAGTTTTGTTTCTCCAAATCCTTCACTCGCTAACCTGTCCTTAGAAATACCATTTTTTATCATATAATTAATGGTTGATTCAGCCCTTTTTTGGGATAACCAGAGATTATAGGCTGCAGGCCCTCTACTATCGGTATGGGAGTTGACCTGTATCTTAAGACTCGGATATTTCTCCATGGCAGCGATTACCTTTTCTACCTCTATTTCAGAATCTTTGCGGATATTGTATTTATCAAAGTCAAAATAAATGGTACTCAATTGCAGTAACTTGGCCAAATCGTCTCCAAAACCAGCTGTAATCGTATCTCTTTCCAAGTAAAAATCAATTATTTTAGGCTTACCATCAGAGATGCCAACATATTCTTCAAATGGTATATAACCCTCCATCAGGGCCCTTACAAAGTTTCCTTGATTACAATCTAAAACTAAACTATAATTACCATCAGAGTCCGTAATGGTATAAAAAATCTCCTCATTCTCCTCATTTATGACCTTTACCGTAGCACCTACCAAGACTTCATTTGAAATTTTGTCCCTCACCGTTCCAGTAACTTTTTGCACACATTCAAAAACAAGTGGTTCTTTTTCAACCAAGGCATAAATATCGTCAGCTCCTAACCCATCTTCCCTGTTCGAAGCCAAATAACCTGTTCTAGTTTCCTCATTGAAGATAAAAGTAAAGTCGTCCTTATTACTGTTCACAGGTTCCCCGACATTCATAACGTTCCCAGTAAAATCCTGTCGTTTTATTTTTGTAGCAAAAACATCCAATCCTCCGAGTCCGGGATGACCATCAGATGAAAAATATAGAATTTCCTCACTAGTCACAAAAGGAAAGGTTTCCCTCGCTTCTGTATTAATATTGGCTCCTAAATTTTCTGGTGTTCCGAACGTTCTATCATTATTAATGGATGTCTTAAATATATCCGACTCTCCAAGCGTACCCGGCATGTCTGAAGCAAAGTACAAAGTCTTCTCATCGGGACTTAGCGCTGGGTGTGCCACAGAATAAGAATCACTATTAAAGGGAAGTTCCTCAATTTCAGTCCAATCGCCATCAATCAACTGTGCCCTGAAAATTTTCAATCGTATAATCCCTTTTTCGTCCTTCTTGTACTTTCCTTCTACAAAATTATTCCTAGTAAAATATATTGTTTTACCGTCTTTGGTCACTATTGACGTGGACTCATGCAAGCGCGTATTAATCCTATCCTTCCGTTTTCCCAAATCATCGGAAGTAGTTGTATTCCCATTATCTAAAGGAATTGATTCTTTTTTTCCTTTGAGGTCTATTTTTACTACATTATTAAGAGATACACTATCCGCATTTACCCTATATAAGTCTAAAAAATCCTTGGAATTCCAAGTGTGTCTGTATCGCGCAAAGTTGCCGGTATCCCTATCCGATGAAAAAATGAGCCCTTCTTTATAATATGACGGAGCAAATTCCGAGTAAACCGAGTTATATTCAAAAGGCTTTAGTTCATAACGCCCAGAGTTAGCCTTAATCTCTGCCAAATAGTCTTTTTCACTCTTGAATACCGAAGCTCTGTTATCTCCCGAGGTAAGCATGGTGAATTTGGACATCACTTCATTAGACCCATTATAATCGCCGAGCGTTCTTAGTGTCTGAGAGTACTTAAAATAATCCTCAGGGGTGATATCATTTGGGTACTCCGAAACTAATTTCTTATAGGTTTCAGCGGCTTCCTTGTACTGTGCGTTATAGTAATAGGAATTTCCTAATTTTTTCAATAAATCCGCTGAAGTATATCCCTTCTCAATTACTTTTTTATAAATATCAATAGCCGGACTAAAAGAATACTCTTCATACTTCTCATTTCCTTTATTGATAAGCCTTTCCTGCGCTTGGGAAAATTCCAAACCACATATCATTAAAAGCAGAACCAAAAGCTGTGATTTTTTCATCATGGTTTGTCTGTTTTAGAAGAATCGGGGAGATACTAATCTTTGGAACGATTTTACCAATTCAAATCGTAAAAACACTTCAAAAGACCCATCGTTGAACTGTGTTCCGCCCAAATCAGTAGTCTCTTTATCGTAAGCTAGGCCCAACATAAACTGGTCCGAAATCTGGAAACCGGCCATAGCACTTAAGGCGGCATCCCAACGATAAGCCGCTCCAAAAGTAAATTTCTCATTGAACATAAAGTTTGCTGAAAAATCAACCTGTAACGGAGCTCCGCCCACCATCTTGGTCAATAATGCAGGTTTGAACTTTAGATTGCCGTTTAAATCAAAAACGTAACCAGTTATCAAGTAGAAATTGATACGCTCCTTGGAAAGGAACTGTACCGTATTCGCATCTCTCTGGGAATTATCAAAATGCTCTGTTTGTAATAAGTTAGGAGCGGATAGGCCGGCGTAAAACTTGTTGGAATGATAATACAGTCCTAAACCCACATTTGGCGAAAACCTATTCTCTATGTTATCTGAATTTACAGGCTCTGCATCAAAATTCCTTAACTTATTAAAATCTAGATTTAATAAATTACCCCCTGCTTTTAATCCAAAAGATAATTTACCCTCTCTGGACACATCAATAGTATATGATATAATTCCGTCAAAATAAGTTTCTTGAACTACCCCATCCCCTATTTCGTCATTTACTATGGACACACCATAGCCTAATTTACTATTTCTAATAGGAGAGTGAAGGTTTAGCGTTTGCGAAGTCGGAGCGCCATCGAGACCGACCCATTGCGCCCTGTACAAAGCAGCAATACTAAGTTGCCCACGAGAACCTGCGTAAGCCGGGTTGACACTCATCGTATTGAACATATACTGCGTATACTGAGCATCTTGCTGGGCATTGACCAATCCAATAAAAACAAAGGATAATAGCGTAACAATAGTAAACTTATTCCTGATATTCATATGGTTATAGTATTATCTGCTGATGTAAATATACTCACTATCAACTTTATTTTCCCCATCCAAGGTAGTATAGTCAAATATATAATAATAGATACCCGACGGAAGATAGTCCTCAACACTTAAGGTTGACCTTCCTCGTGAGCGTCCATCAAAAACATTATTTTGATTGTTATAATTCTCTCCCTCGTACACAGCAACTCCCCATCTGTTAAATATTTTTAAAGAACTGGTTCTAATACCTTCTACTCCTCTTATAAACAAGAAATCATTCTTTCCATCTGCGTTTGGAGTTACCATTTGGTTGACCTCAATCTGTAATATTTGAGGTTCATTGACGGTCACAGTTATGATTGCCGTATCGCAAACGCCTGCGACATCACATACGGTGTACTCAAAAGTGTCCGTACCACTAAATCCTGTATTAGGAGTATAGGTAAAGAAATCATCAGTAATATCGTCGGGTGTTCCTCCGTCATTTAATACCACTGTGCCGTTGGAAGGGTCAGTGAAAGTGATGGTCCCATCTGCGGGAATATTACTATCATTATCTAACATCGTAATATCTACGGAAACTTCAGGGTCCGTTGTAACCGAATCATCTACCACATCCAAAACAGGAGGAGTTCCCACTGTTATAGTAACTATGGCCGTATCGCAGTTTCCAAGCGCATCACAAACCGTATACTCAAACGTGTCCGTGCCATTGAATCCGTCCTCTGGAGTGTAGACTAGAAAGTCATCCGTGATATCGTCGGGTGTTCCTCCGTCATTTAATACCACTGTGCCGTTGGAAGGGTCAGTGAAAGTGATGGTCCCATCTGCCGGAATACCAGTGTCGTTGGCAAAAATATCAATATCAACTGGAGTATTCTCCGGTGTGGACAAAGAGTCGTCCACCACATCCAAAACAGGAGGAGTTCCTACCGTTATAGTAACTACAGCCGTATCGCAGTTTCCAAGCGCATCACAAACCGTATACTCAAACGTGTCCGTGCCATTGAATCCGTCCTCTGGCGTGTAGACTAGAAAGTCGTCCGTGATATCATCCGGAGTACCGCCGTCGTTCAATACCAAGGTACCGTTGGAAGGATTGGTGAAAGTGAGTGTTCCATCTACCGGAATACCAGTGTCATTGTCAAAAATATCAATATCAACTAGGGTATTCTCAAGTGTGGTAACACTGTCGTCTATTGCATCCAAAATACCACTATCAGGATCAAGGTAGTCCGGGGTGCCGTCACCGTCCGTATCATCATTTGTCGGGTCGCCGTCGTTGTCCAGATCCTCGTCCGGAGTGTCGATGCCGTCTCCGTCGTCGTCAAGGTCACGGTAGTTAACGTCCTCCGTACCGTCCGTATCCGGTAAATCGTTCTGCGGGTCGTCTATCTCGTCGTTCACGTCGAAACCGTCATCGACATCACTACCCTCGTAGCCGTCGTCAAGACCGTCACCGTCCGTATCCACACCCGTAAAGGTCTGGTCCGGTACTCCGTCGAAATTGAAATCGTTACCCTCGTTGTTGTCAGGGACCGTATCGTTGTCACTGTCGTCGTCCAGATAGTCCGGATTGTCCGTACCGTCCGTGTTCACAGGGGTAAGACCACCGATGTAAGCACTGTTCACCCCATCGTTCGCCGCGTAAGTGGCCGCATCGTCGTCGTTGGGAGCTATATAACCTGCCGTCGTTTGACCTTCAATATTGTCCGGAATACCGTCGTTGTCACTGTCTATGTCCAAATGGTCCGGTCTACCGTCGCCGTCCGAATCCAGGGAATCGGTCAACGGGTCGTTGTCACCATCCACGTTAGGGTCCTCAGTAGTATCCAATATACCGTCGTTGTCGTCATCTAGGTCAACACTATCGGGTACGCCATCGCCGTCCGTATCGGGATCGTTATCGTCCGGGTCAAGGTAGTCGGGGGTGCCGTCACCGTCCGTATCATCATTTGTCGGGTCGCCGTCGT